>CACXFT010000031.1 GCA_902767045.1 uncultured Prevotellaceae bacterium
CTGGAGCAAAAACGAAAACGAAAGCCGATCGCTCAGCGAACGATTCTCTTCCGACGGAAACATTACCAGCGGCTCGCAGTCGTTCAGTTTGCAAGACGACTTTCGCATGTCCATGACGAACCACCTCAGGCTGAAGGCACCCATCAAACTATGGAGCTACTCTACACTGAGCTTCACCAACGGCGACATGCACTCGCAACAGCAAGACTCCACCCTGCGCGAAGTAATCATTAACCGAACCATGAACGCCGGACTGAACAAATATCGCCGGTTCTCGTTCAACACCAACAACTTCTGGACAAAGAAACTGCCTTGGGGCGACGAACTGGAAATTGGCCTAACGGCTGCCTACGGCAACAACAAACCCAGCAAAGCCTATAGCATCAGCCACACCGAATATGCACAGACCGGAGAGGAAGACCTGCGCAACCGATACCACGACACGCACTCGAACAGCTACAGCTATCAAATGAGCGCACAATATAGCGTGAACTTTATGGAGCACTGGAGCTTTGAAACCGCAGCGGTTTACAGTCAGCAGTTCCAGCACAGCCACAACTATAACTACCGGCTCGACTGGCTCGGCAACGTTACCATGCCCACAGGCGCAACAACTGATTCGCCCTACCCCACCCAGGCACTCAAACAAATTGGATGGCTGCCGTCGAACGACTTGCTCATGCAGGTGCTCGATGCTCCCAACAGCGACACACACGGCAACTGGACAAGAACCTACACGCTGAAACCAGCACTCAACTACTTCAACCAAGACCGCGACGAGCAACTGCTGATAGCACTGCCCATGGAACGCAAAAACGAGAAAATGCACTTCATTGACGATGAGTACGACACCATTGCACACCGCACGCTGAAAACGTTCTTGCCCAGCATCAGCTATTACCGCTGGGGAAAGGGTGGTTACACTTGGGCTGAATACAGCATGAGCACCGACCAGCCCGACTTTGCTTCGCTCATTCCATCCGACGATAGCACCAACCCGCTGGTGCTTGTGCTGAACAACCCCCGACTGAAAAACCGCCACACCCACACGGGAAGAATGCACATCACCTTCAAGAACGACTCCACAGGACAAATCGTCAACGTGGGAGCTATGGCATCGGTGGTGCGCAACGCCACGGGAACACGAACCACCTACGAACCCCAAACGGGAAAATATACCTATATGCAGGATAACGTGGACGGGAACTGGAATGCCTACCTGAACCTGAACTATTCAAGGCCATTAGACAAATTGAAACGGCTGAGACTGCAGGCCGACGTAGGAACCGACTTTGCACATAGCGTAGACTTCGACATCACCGAATCTGTGGAGGAAACAAAGCTGAGCCGCGTAGACACCTGGAGTCCCGAGGGGAGCCTCTCGCTGGAATATCAGATTGACAAACTTACCCTTGGCATCAACGGCAGCGCCAAGTGGCAACGCTCCACCAGCTCAAGGGAAAACTTTGAGCGCATCAGCGCGTGGGACTATAAATATGGCATGAATGCCACCTACACCATTCCGGTGCTCGACATTACCGTGGCTTCAGACATCAACATGTTTCAGCGACGGGGCTACAACACAGCACAAATGAACACCAGCGACCTGGTGTGGAACGCACTGCTCTCGCGCTCGTTGTTCAAAGGGAAATGTGTGGTGAAGCTCACGGCCTTCGACCTGCTGCACCGCATTTCGAGCAAACAGTATGTGGTGAACGCACAGGGACGAACCGAAACCTGGAACAATTGTCTGCCGCGATATGCCATGCTCACACTCAGCTACAAGTTCCAGAAAATGCCCAAGAAGAAATAAAAAAACACAAAAACAACATGAAGAAATTATTTTTGGCCTTGATGCTGCTACCGCAAATGGCCGCAGCACAGCTTGACTTGAAAGACGGGTGGCACGCAACGGCCGAGGTGAGCACCGCTTCGGAACAGAGCTACCGCATGAAACTCAAAGACATGAACAGAGAGTTTGATATGGACCTGCAGGCCAAACTGAAAACAAGACTGCATGCGGGATATTCAAAGAAACTGAACGATGCCCTCACCGTGGGGTGGGATGTGAACCACGACTTCTATAACTTTTCGGCCAAAACACACGGACAGAGCGTGCTCGGCGACGACTCGCACCACAACTTCGGTGCTTCGGGCAACGCACTCTACCGCACACAACTGTGGCAGAAGCCGTTCGTGTTGATGGGCAACCTGAAAATAGAGGCCAGCGAATACGGGCTGGAACGATTCAGCGGCGTGGGCATGGGCATGATCATGCTCAAGGCCACAAAAGAGGAAACTCTGGGAGTGGGCGTGCTCACGCTCATCAACCACACCATGGAGGTGCCATTCATTCCGTTTGCCATGTGGCGCAAACAAATCGACGACCGGTGGACGGTGAACCTCAACTACCCCTTCTACAGCATGCAATATGCACTCGACACCGAGAAACGACACACGCTGATGGGGGGCTTCACGTTCGATGCCGACCACTTCTGGATAAAGGCTCCGCAAAACTACGACAACAGGGTGTTGCTCTTCCGGCGCTCTCTGCTGAAAACGGGCATCAACTATGAATACAAAATAAATAAAAACATCACCCTGAATGCGCAAACGGGATGGGAATACACCATGCGCGCTGCCATCTATTCACGCCACGGCGGGTCGGAGAAAGCCACCTTCAACCACCCAAGCGGCATCTATGCCATGATGAACCTGAAAATGAACTTGTAAAATGATTGGAACCGTCGTTAACACCTGCACCATCGTTGCGGGAACCATCGTGGGCACCATCCTGCACCGGGGAATCAAAGAGAAATACCGACAGGTGCTCTATACCGGACTCGGACTGGCATCGCTCGCCATCGGACTGAATGCCTGCATACAGAACTTTCCGAAAAGCCAATACCCCGTGCTCTTCATCATTGCCATTGCGGTGGGGGGAGTGACGGGAACCTGGCTCGATATAGACGGGCACTTTCACCGACTCATAGACAGACTGCAAAATAAACGAAAGAAACAACATAGCGATTCCGGCACTGCCAACAAAACGGAAAACCGACTGGCCGACGGATTGGCAACAGCTATCCTGCTCTACTGCATAGGACCGCTCTCGATGCTCGGACCGGTTATCAGTGCCCTGCAAGGCGATAACACTTTCCTCTATACCAATGCCACGCTCGACTTTGTTTCGGCCACCATCTTTGCCTCCACATACGGCATGGGCATGGTGCTTGCTGCTCCGGTGCTGTTCTGCTGGCAGGGGTTGTTCTACCTGGTGGCATGGCTCTCAAGCGAAGCAGTGAGCAACCAGCTCATGGCCGAACTGCTCATTGTGGGCGGCATGCTCATCACCGGCTCGGGACTCGCCCTGCTGCAACTCAAAGACTGCAAAACCCTGAACCTGCTGCCGGCACTGCTCGTGCCTGTGCTGTGGTTTGTGGCAAAAGCTGTGTGCTGGTGAATGAATGAAATAACTGAAGTTTTCCACCTTTTATGGGGCGGAGCATGATGGCACCGCTCACAGCGGTGAAATCCCTATACATTATTATAAATATAGCATAAAGTTTGCCTGATTCAAACAAATGTATTACCTTTGCACTTGCAAAGTAGTTGTTTGACGCAATGGTTTGTTTGCAACCACTTATAAGTACTATTTACACATTATATGAATATATTAGAGCTAAGTGAACAGGAGATTGGCCGACGCCAAAGTCTTCAAGAGCTGCGCAACATGGGCATCGACCCATATCCCGCAGCCGAGTACCCCGTAACAGCATGGAGCACCGACATCATTGAGAATTTCAAAGACTTGCCGGTCATCGGAAAGGATGAGGAAGGAAACGATATACACGAAACGGCCACACCGGAAAACAGCCCCATGGTGAGCATTGCCGGGCGCATGATGAGCAAAAGCATCATGGGAAAAGCCGGATTCGCCAAACTGCAAGACTCGAAGGGGCGCATTCAGATTTATGTGCAGCGCGATGCTATCTGCCCGGGCGACGACAAGAGTCTCTATAACGTGGTGTTCAAGAAGCTGCTCGACCTGGGCGACTTCATCGGCGTGAAGGGATATGTGTTTCGCACCAAGACGGGTGAGGTGAGCGTGCATGTGATGGAAATGACACTGCTGAGCAAAAGCCTGAAACCGCTGCCGGTGGTGAAGACCGATGCCGACGGAAAAGTGTACGACTCGTTCGACGACCCTGAACTCAGATACCGCCAACGATATGTAGACCTGGTGGTGAACGCCGGAGTGAAGGAGACCTTCCTGAAAAGGGCCACCATCATCAGAACCATCAGAAACATTCTCGACGAGGCCGGATACACCGAGGTGGACACTCCCATCCTGCAGAATATTGCGGGAGGTGCTTCGGCCCGACCGTTCATCACACACTTCAATGCCCTGAACCAAGACATGTATATGCGCATTGCCACAGAGCTGTATCTGAAACGACTCATCGTGGGCGGCTTCGAGGGTGTGTATGAGATGGGAAAGAACTTCCGAAACGAGGGAATGGACAAAACACACAACCCGGAGTTTACGTGCATGGAGCTCTATGTGAGCTATAAAGACCTGCTGTGGGGTATGACCTTCACCGAGAACATGCTGGAACAGATTTGCACCGCCGTGAACGGGAAGCCCGAAGTGGAAATAGACGGGAAGGTGATTTCGTTTAAAGCACCCTTCCGCCGACTGCCCATTCTGGATGCCATCAAAGAGAAAACAGGGTTCGACTGCGACGGAAAGACAGAAGAAGAAATCAGAAACTTCTGCAAAGAAAAAGGCATGGACGTTGACGAGACCATGGGTAAGGGGAAGCTCATCGACGAGCTGTTCGGAGAGTTCTGCGAAGGAACGTTCATTCAGCCTACCTTCATCACCGACTATCCGGTGGAAATGTCTCCCCTGACCAAGATGCACCGCTCGAAACCCGGACTCACAGAACGCTTCGAACTGATGGTGAACGGAAAGGAACTGGCCAACGCCTACTCGGAACTGAACGACCCCATCGACCAGGAAGAACGCTTTGTGGAACAAATGAAACTGGCCGACAAGGGTGACGACGAGGCAATGATTATTGACCACGACTTCTTGCGCGCCCTGCAATATGGTATGCCGCCCACATTCGGTATCGGCATTGGAATAGACCGACTGGTGATGCTGCTCACCGGAAAGTTCGCTATCGGCGAGGTGATGCTGTTTCCGCAGATGAAACCCGAAAAGAAAGTGCCGCAGAGCTCCATCGCCGAATGGGAAGAGCTGGGCGTTTCGGAAAACTGGGCATACGTGATGCGCAAGGCCGGATTCAACCTCATCAGCGATATTGCCAAGGAGAAACCACAGGGACTGCAACAGAAAATAGGCGAGATAAACAAAAAATATAAACTGGGCTACGAACGCCCATCGCTCGACGAAGTGCAGACGTGGATTGAAAAGGCTTCAAAAGAATAAGGCGTGTATAACTGCGGAAAGATAGCCATCATTGGCGGAGGGTCGTGGGCAACGGCCATCGCTAAGATTGTGGTGAGCCACACTCACCACATCGGGTGGTATATGCGACGCGACAGTCAGATTGAAGACTTCAGGCGCACAGGCCATAATCCCACCTATCTGACGGGGGTGAGGTTCAACACCGACGAGATCTTCTTCTCGTCGGACCTGAACAAAATTGCACAGGCCTACGACACGCTGGTGTTCGTTACACCATCGCCCTATCTGAAAAACCATCTGAAGAAACTCAAAACCCGACTGCGCGACAAGTTCATCATCACGGCCATCAAAGGTATTGTGCCTGACGAGAACCTCTCGTGCTCGGAATACTTTCATCAGATCTACGACGTGCCCAACGAAAACCTCGCATGCATAGGAGGACCATCGCACGCCGAAGAGGTGGCACTGGAACGACTGAGCTACCTCACCGTGGGATGTGCCGACCTGGAGAAGGCGGAGGCGTTCACCGAGGTGCTGGCTTCTGACTACATCAAAACAAAAACATCGGCCGATGTGATTGGCATTGAATATTCGTCGGTGCTGAAAAACGTGTATGCCATAGCTGCCGGCATCTGCTCCGGACTGAAATATGGCGATAACTTTCAGGCCGTGCTCATGTCGAACGCCGTGCAGGAAATGGCAAGGTTCCTCACTGCCATTCACAACCAGCTCAACCCCGGAAACACATCGCAAACACCAACCAACATCACCGACAGCGTGTACCTGGGAGACCTGCTCGTGACAGGCTACTCCAATTTCTCACGAAACCGCACCTTCGGCACCATGATTGGAAAGGGATACAGTGTGAAGTCGGCGCAGATAGAAATGGAAATGATTGCCGAGGGCTACTTCGGCGTAAAGTGCATGAAAGAGATTAACCGCCACATGCATGTGAACATGCCCATTCTCGATGCCGTCTACAACATCCTCTACGAACGCATCTCACCACAGATTGAAATCAAACTGCTCACCGACTCCTTCAGATAGCACTCGCACGCCCACCCCCAACCCCTCCCCGGGGAGGGGAGTGTTACCCACCGCACCCTCGCACCCCCGCACCCTCGAAAAAACAACCTATAAAATATAAAAGAAATGCAACCAATCAAACTTGACATCACAAAAGCTGCGTGCTTCCTTGGAGAAGGCGCTGTGAAGGCTTTCGAGCCGCAAGTGAAAGAGGCACAGGCCGCGCTCGAAGCCGGCACATGTCCCGGTAACGATTTCCTGGGCTGGTTACACCTGCCCACCTGCATCACCCCGGAGTTCATCAACGAGGTGCAGGCCGCGGCCAACACCCTGCGCGAGAAATGCGAAGTGGTGGTGGTGGCCGGCATCGGAGGCAGCTACCTGGGGGCCCGTGCCGTGATTGAAGCCCTGGGAAACTCTTTCGCATGGCTCGTGCAAGACAAAAAGAATCCCACCATCCTCTTCGCAGGCAATAACATCGGCGAAGACTATCTGGCCGAACTCACCGACTACCTGAAAGGGAAGCGATTCGGCGTAATCAACATCTCAAAGAGCGGAACCACTACCGAAACCGCACTCACCTTCCGACTGCTCAAGAAACAGTGCGAAGCACAAATGGGTAAGGAAGAGGCCAAGAACGTGATTGTGGCTGTGACGGATGCCAAACGCGGGGCTGCACGCACCTGCGCCGACAAGGAAGGATACAAGAGCTTTATCATTCCCGACAATGTGGGCGGACGCTTCTCGGTGCTCACTCCCGTGGGACTGCTCCCCATCGCATGCGCCGGATTCGACATCAAAGCGCTTGTTGAAGGTGCTGCCGACATGGAGAAAGCTTGCGGCAACAACGTGCCCTTCGAAGAAAACATTGCTGCACAGTATGCGGCCGTGCGAAATGCACTCTACCAGAATGGCAAGAAAATTGAGATTATGGTGAACTACCAGCCTAAACTGCACTTCATCGCTGAATGGTGGAAACAGCTCTACGGAGAATCGGAGGGTAAGGATAAGAAAGGTATCTTCCCTGCATCTTGCGACTTCACCACCGACCTGCACTCCATGGGACAGTGGATTCAGGATGGAGAGCGAACCATCTTCGAAACGGTCATCAGCATTGAGAAGCCTAACAAGAAAATGCTCTTCCCCGAAGATGAGGAAAACCTCGACGGACTGAACTTCCTGGCCGGCAAACGGGTTGACGAGGTGAACAAAATGGCTGAACTGGGAACCCGTTTGGCTCATGTTGACGGCGGCGTGCCCAACATTCGCATCGCTGTGCCCGAACTGAACGAATACTACATCGGACAGCTCATCTACTTCTTCGAAATAGGATGCGGCATCAGCGGAAACGTGCTGGGCGTGAACCCATTCAACCAGCCGGGCGTGGAGGCTTACAAGAAAAACATGTTCGCACTGCTCAACAAACCGGGCTACGAGGCTGAAAGCAAGGCCATTCAGGAAAGACTTGCCAAGGAACAATAAGCCAACTTTAGACGCTGATAAGATGACTGATAATCTTATGATTCAAATAAAAGAATATCTGAACAAGCACGGCTTTGAGGCTTTCTGCCCCAAAGCCGTGCTTTTTGATATGGACGGGGTGCTATACAACAGCATGCCACACCATGCCGTGGCCTGGCAAAAGTCGATGGCTGAGTTTGGCATCAACATGACGGAGGCCGACGCTTATGCCACCGAGGGTGCACGGGGCATAGACACCATCAGGCACATGGTGAAACTGCAACAGGGGCGCGATATCTCGCTCGAAGAGGCACAGCGCATGTACGACCTGAAAACTCAGCTCTTTCACGAAATGCCGGAAGCACCTATCTTCGATGGGGTGATGAGCCTGATGAAACAAATCAAAGAGGAAGGAATGACGGTGGGCGTGGTGACGGGCAGCGGACAACGACCGCTCATCAACCGACTGCTCACCGACTTTGGCGAATTCCTCGACGAAAGCCACATCGTTACAGCCTATGACGTGACGCATGGCAAACCCAACCCCGAACCCTACCTGATGGGACTGCGCAAGGCGGGAAACCTTCAACCCTGGCAGGGCATTGTGGTTGAAAACGCACCGCTCGGCGTGAGAGCAGGAGTGGCCGCCGGCTGCCTGACCGTGGCTGTGAACACCGGACCACTGCCCAACGAAGACCTGGCTCGCGAGGGTGCACACCTTATATATAATAATATGGTGGAACTGAGCAACAACTTCAAAGCCTTAATCAACAACAAATAACCTAAAACACATGGCACGATATGATAACACAAGATGAACGGTGGGAAATAAACTACCAACAGATTATAGCCTATGTGAACACCTTCAAACGATGGCCTTCGAAACACCGAATTGAAGACCACCGAATGCTCAACTGGCTGAAATATAACCGAAAGCTCGTGGCCGAAAACCGATTGGAACCCGAAAGGAAAAAACGATTCGAAGCGCTGCTCAGCATGGCTGCACAATACCACAAAGTGAACCAGCATGCCTATGTGCAAACTAAAAACAACGAAACAGACCTGTTCAACAACACCACAACAACCAACTAACAGGGCAACAAAGAAAGAAATTTCAACAAAAAACAAAAATAATTCACATTTTTGTTTGCTCTTACAGTTTTTTTATTTAAGTTTGCAGCGTATTATGTATTGTATTGAACTGCAAGGCTAACAACAGGCCGGGCACGAACGATTACTAAATCATCAACTAAAATCAGTGAAATGATGGACTCTCAAGAAGAAAAGAAAGCCTACACAACCAAACAGGAAGTGCTGGAACGTGTGAAGGAAATTGCACACAGTGAAGAAAACCCAAGTAAAGAAGAGGTTGACCTGCTCAAGACGATCTTCTATAAATTGCACATCGCAGAACGCGAAGCGCAACAGAAGGAGTATCTCGATGCAGGAGGAGACCCCGAGAAATATCAGGTGCTGCCCGACGAAACGGAAGAGGCTTTCAAAGCGGAGATGAACATCATCAAAGAAAAAAGAGCTAAGCTGTTCCTCGAACAGGAAGCAGAGAAAAAAGAAAACCTGAAGAAAAAACTCGAAATCATTGAAAAGGTGAAATCGATGGCTACCTCACCTGAGGAAGCCAACAAATCGTATCAGGAATTCAAGGAACTGCAACAGCAATGGCGGGAAATTAAAGCCGTGCCGGCCGAAAACGCCAACGAGCTGTGGAAAACCTACCAGCTCTATGTGGAACAGTTCTACGACCTGCTGAAACTGAACAGCGAAGCCAGGGAATACGACTTCAAGAAAAACCTGGAAATCAAAACACGCCTCTGCGAGGCTGCCGAGAAACTGGCCGACGAGGAGGATGTGATCAGCGCCTTCCACCAGCTGCAAGAACTGCACCAGCAGTACCGCGAGGCCGGCCCTGTGGCCAAAGACCTGCGCGAAGAGGTGTGGGCTCGCTTCAAGGCGGCTTCAACCGTTATCAACAAGCGCCACCAACAGCACTTCGAAAGTCTGCGGGCGCAGGAAGAAGAAAACCTGGCCAAAAAGACTGCTCTGTGCGAAAAGG
This sequence comes from uncultured Prevotellaceae bacterium, assembly GCA_902767045.1. GTDB lineage: Bacteria > Bacteroidota > Bacteroidia > Bacteroidales > Bacteroidaceae > Prevotella. The sequence continues at coordinate 9,996 of CACXFT010000031.1, forward strand.
TAGAAGCCATCGCTGCAGAAGAGAACAAGGGTGCCGGCGACTGGGAGAAGCATACCAAGCAAATCATTGAAATACAGAACGAATGGAAGACCATCGGTTTTGCACCGCAGAAAATGAACGTGAAAATCTTTGAACGTTTCCGCGCTGCATGCGACGACTTCTTCAACCGCAAAGCCGAATTCTTCAAAAGCATGAAACAACGCTTCGCCGAGAATGCAGAGAAGAAAAAAGCATTGGTTGAAAAAGCACAGGCTCTGCAAGACAGCACCGACTGGAAGTCAACAGCCGATAAGCTCATCGCCCTGCAAAAGGAATGGAAAACCATCGGCATGGTGCCAAAGAAACAGGGCGACCAGCTCTGGAACGACTTCCTGGCTGCATGCAACAAGTTCTTTGAAGCAAGAAATGCTGCCACGGCCGACTCACGCAACGAAGAGCGCAACAACCTGGAGGCGAAACGCAACATTGTGGAACAGCTGAAGGAACTGGCCGAAGGCACTGCCGAAAACATTCAGCAGAAGGTGCAGGAACTGGTGGAACAGTATCAGCAGGTGGGACATGTGCCCTATAAGGAGAAAGACAAGCTCTACAAGGAATACCACGAAGTGCTCGACAAGCTCTATAAGGAACTGAACATTTCAACGGCCCGCCGCCGGCTCGACAACTTCAAGTCGCAGCTCAAGAACGTGGCCAAGCGCGGAGAAGATGCTCTCGACAACGAGCGCAGCCGACTGATGCGCCGCTACGAACAGATGAAACAGGAGATTCAAACCTACGAGAACAACCTCGGATTCCTGAACGCTGCTTCGAAAAAAGGCAACAGCCTCATCGACGAAATGAACCGCAAGGTGCAGAAACTGAAAGACGACTGCAACCTGGTGCGCGAGAAGATCAAGGCCATCGATGCACAAAACGCCGAAGAGCCGGAACCAACCCCCGCAACCGAGACTCCCGAAACCAAACAAGCTGAATAAGACCCCGAAAACACTTGACACCCTGAAACACCCTGAAAGGGTGTCAAGCTCTCAGCCCAGGGTAACACCCTGAAAGGGTATCAAGCTCTCAGCTCAGGGTAACACCCTGGGTTAAGATGCACCAATAAACCGTCGCCCTGAAAGGGCAAAAGCATATACGCACAATACTTTTGCCCTTTCAGGGCGATAACTTTTACCCCCTAACTGGGTGGTGCTCACGGACGCTTTTAGGGCGAAAACTTTTACCCCCTAACTGGGTGGTGCTCACGGACGCTTTCAGGGCGATAATTTTCACCCCCTAACTGGGTGGTGCTCACGGACGCTTTCAGGCGATAACTTTTACCCCCTAACTGGGTGGTGCTCACGGACGCTGAAAGCGTCCACTTTCAGTAACCGGGGGTACGAGCGTAGCGAGCACCCCCGGACCACCACCTCAAATAACTGAGCAGCACTCCGAAGGAGTGCCCGAACACCCATATTAATACTCCGTCTTGTCGGCTTTGGCCGCCCACAAACGGAAAGGCTCCACGGCCTCACCGTGCAGAAGCTGAATGATGGGCCGCGTGCGCTAACTGAACGGCACCGCCATTTCGCGATAGATGAAATCGTCGTCGAACCCCACCGCAGCAGCATCCGTGCGGTCGCCACCATAATAAATACAGTCGAGGTGTGCCCAGTAGATAGCCCCCAAGCACATCGGACAAGGTTCGCACGACGTGTAGATCGTGAGTTCCGCCCTAATAACAACAAAAACACTCAAGTTTTATCATTTTTTTTATTTCCTTTTTGTATGTCGAAAAGTTTTTTATACTTTTACGCTCGATTTTCGCAGTCTCATGTCTTGATGTAACCCAAGGGCAACCTTTCAGTTCTTCTCGACAACAGAAGCCCACACCGGGCCGAGTGAAGCGGCACAGCCGCAACAAGGCGGGCATTGGGTGGGAAAAGCGAGAGTCACTACATTTTGTAGAAAGGCGTTTACTTTAGCGCTCATCGCTACAATCCAAACTTCGAACACTTGGAAATCCACGTAGCAGATGATGCAATGGTAGATGTCCTCGGGATGTGTCTATACGCATCCCCTTTGGATATATGGATACCGAAGCGTGTTCATATTTACCAATATCCAACAGGGGAGAGTTTCTTCTTACAACAACAGGAAGATGGTGTGGAGGATAAAAGGAATTATATCATTATAAAATTGTATAAAGAAATGAAAAAGAACAGATTTGAATGTTTTGGCAAATTGGCATTATGTCTGATTGCATTTGCTGGATTTACCGCATGCGATGAAAACCACTCAACAATTGAAGTTCACGACAAGAAGAATATTCAAGACCACTGGGCTGAAGTCACGTTTACTAATGTTACTACTGGACAGACAATAACAACAGGTAACAGCAAACAATTCCTTACTATAGTTGAATTGGTTTTTGATGCATCAGGAAAAATAACTGAAGCAAACATTAACAAAAACCACAAAGAGCTTAATGCAAAGAATGGAGATGTGTTGCGTGTGGACTATAAACCTTTTGTGCATTTTGCAGAAAATCATCAAGAAACAACAAAGATGAGCGTTGATTTCTGGGGAACGAGCGTTACCCCACAAAACTATTCTACTGAATACAAGGTTGAAAACATAGATAATGGGATCTATGCCATACAGGTAGATGGTGATTGTCCTAAAGATAGTAAATGGGGCTGTAGCCTGCACGAAAAAAACTATATTTATGTAAGAATTGTAAATGAAGAAAGGTAGTACTGTTTTACTTTTTCTATGGGTTCCTATTTTAGTTTTGGCCCAGTGGCATGTAGGAATTATCGGAGGAATAGATTACAATGCGTATTCTGCTGAAACCCATTATATGAAAGACTGGAAATACAAAGGAGCAGCAGGATGTACAGCCGGACTTATGGGACAATATAACTTTAAGGACTGGTTAGGACTACGCATGGAGCTAAACTGGATACAGAAGAATCACTCATTGAACGGGCCACATATTATCACTCAGACTGGTAAAGTGATTCAACATATCAGTTTGGCATCCAAGAACGATTATGTCCAGGTGCCTATCATGGCAGCTCTGAGTTTTGGTAACAAGAAATGGCGTGGAATATTCAATGTTGGTGGCTTTGGCGGCAAATGGGTAAGCAAAAGATTGAATGGCATTGCAACGGGGTTGCGTATAAATGATGAATCAGCAGTGGAATTTGGTCCGAAAGACTGGCAATACAAGTCTTTCGTTGATGAACGTGATCAAAGGTTTGAATTTGGGTTATTAGTTGGGGGCGGAGCTGAATGGAGATTTTCCGATTATTGGGCATGTCAAGTAGAAGGCCGCTACTATTATAGCACCACAAGTACCCAAAAGAACTACATGAGAATAAAGAATCCGCAATACAATACAACTTACTCCTTTCATTTGACAGCATGCTACATTTTCTAAATATTATAATCAAGCACTCAACATGGATGATTGTGTTGGTTGTTGCCATGACATTTATCATCTCTTGTCGTGATGATCAAGACGAAGTTCTTTCATACAATAAATGGCAAGTAGAAAATTTCAAAGAAGCTGATTCAACCCTTGAAGGTCAGTTCAAAGCTTTTTGGTCTGCCATGAACAGCAACTATCCCATTTGGGATTATGAAATGCAGTTTGGTGTTGACTGGGATGAAATATACGACCAATACCTTCCCTTGTTTAGCAATGCCGACAAAGAATATAAAGAGTTAGGTGTTCCATTTTCAGATAGCATATTTGAAGAAACGTACAAAAAGATAATGCTTCCACTTCACGATGGACATACATATCTGCTAATTAGGAATCTTCATACTCGTCGTCTAATCGGTATTCAACCCACTTTGGAGAGAGTAAAAATGAGAGAGCATTGGAAAGATGAATATAATTTTATTCCTAACATCCAATTTTACGAATCAACCCCTTATGAAAATCTTAGAATAAAAGAGTGGGCATATTCCCCATCATGCACTTATGCACTGTTTTATGATGGCATTGTATACTTATATATGAAGGTGTGTAAATTCGATGAATATTTTAACGAACAGGGTGATAATTATAACTCGTGGCAATTTGCACAAGCCAGAAATGTGTGGCGAAAATGGTTTGAAACTATTCAAGAATTACATAACACGAAGATGCTTAAAGGCATCATTATTGACGTACGCGGTAATCAAGGAGGTTCTGGAAACTGTAGTAAATATGTCTTTGGAGCATTACAAAACGGAAAGTATGGCGGTTACCAAGCATACCAACGCGGTTTTACAAGAATGAAGAGCGGTATTGGACGACTGGACTATCTGCCTTCAGTACCATTACTTTGGGGTATTCTTGAAGAAGAACATGCAGATATCACTGAACCTATCGTTGTGTTAGCAAACTCTATGACAGCCAGTACCGCAGAGCACATCTGTTTGGATGCAAAAGAGTTGCCGAATGCTTTTGTTATAGGAACACAGACCTGGGGAGCTTTGTCGCCAAGTTCAGAGTTAATAGATTCCATAAACCTTATAGGAGGTGTTGGTGATTTGCTAAATGCCTCTTTTTATATTCATTTGCCTACTGCGGCATTTTTCACAGACAAAGGCGAAATTCTGGAAAGCATTGGTATAAAACCTGATATTAAAGTTGCCATCGATAGAGCACGTTATAATTCATCTGGTCGCGATAATCAATTGGAAAAAGCTTTGGAATATATCAGAGAATTTTACTAATTAGAAAGTAACCATCCCAAATAATACGTATTTATCTGCATTCCGGCTTTGTAAAATCACAAAAGTTTCGTAACCTTGGAGCACTTTTACATGGGAATATGCTAAATAAAAAAACGAATAAAAGAAAATGAAACTATTAATTGCTTTCTTCTTGACAATTTGCATCGATTGCATCTGTGCTGCATCTTGCAAAAAAGAAACTATTACAGAAGAATCAAACACCTCTGTAATACCTTCCTTTGTAACGAACCTATCAAAAAATGATGACTCTTGGTATGCAGATACATTGTGTGTGGCTGACGGGAAAGTATATTATTTCGCTTATCAAGACCCCGGGAAAATGAAAGCGCTTTACAATGAAGACGCGCTACTCGTGACTGACCCCACTCTGAAGGTAAATAAACTTAATTCAGTTAATGATAGCAAATTCTATGTATGCGTCGCTGGGAAAAACCTGATAGTGGATTTCTCTGACAATGACAGTAAACAATCGTTGAAAGATATTACAAAAATGTTGCCCTCTTTCAACAGATTCAAGCATGATACTATACCAAATTTTGCTGATAATGTAATCTACAGCATGGAAGTTGACTTTCCCAAACCGTCTACACCACATGCTAACCTTATTGGCATGTGGCTTGCCAATTACATTCTAAATTCTCAGTTTGATGACGAGGATGAATCTTCCTTCAATGAGCTATACACAGGTTTTACTAGCCACCCCAAAAAGACCAGACAATATAAAGGCAATGTACATGACTATACAAATATTGCCCGAGGAGTTTCTAAGGCTTACTTTGCCAATGTAAAGGGCGAATTCGGTACTGATAGAAATGAGTATCCATCTATATTGTTTTCGATATTGGATTTGCGGGCACAAACGTTCAACCAAAGATATGTAACCTATCAGGCATACGAGGAAGATTATTATGGAGGAGCACATAGTTTATATACCGAAAATTTAATTTCGTTTGACCATGTGCATAACCATGAAGTGGACTTCAATTATTTGTTTAAGCCTGGTTCTGAAAAAAACTATTGGATTTGTTAATCAATGAAGTTAAGACCAATCCTCTTTACCTAGAAAAGAATCCTGATATAGAAGGGTATATTATTGATGCAGACAAAGATGGACATCCTACTGGCAACTATCATTTTCCGCAACCTGGTCTTACAGAAGAGGGTGTGGTTTTCTCATTCCAACCTTATGCCATCGATTGCTTTGCAGCTGGTGTGTACCATTTCGTGTTGCCTTATAAGCGTTTGAAGCACATTCTTACACCAACTGGAAGATGGTGTGTAGGAATGTAATCAGCGCGCAACATCTTTAAAATCAAGATCAAAAGTAATTATCAAATTTAATAAGTTTATAAAGAAAGGCGAATGAAAAGAAAAGTAGTATTGTTCATTACATGCATAGTATTCCTTGCCGTGATACTGTCAGGAATGTTCTTCTTATGGCCTGGATTACAAAAAGAGAGTCTACCTAACAATAAAGTCACGGAACGTGTTGAAACCGCATCCAATGATGCTCATGTGAAGGTTTCCCTTCTTCCCTTTGCCGATTTCTCAGAGAAGGAAGCTGCACGGCTGAAACAAGATTTGGAAAAGCACTTGAGCGTGCTGGTTGGTGATGTTGTGCTTGAATTTGAAGTGCTCCCCAACAAGCCGTTGGCGGCAGAATGGAAAAACAATGCCGGCACCCGCTACCGGGCCGACAAAATGATTAATGCGTTGGCAAAAGACGCAAACAAGCGACATATCATTATTGCACTCACACATAAAGACATTTCAGTACCTTACAAAGGGAAGGCTGACTGGGGCGTTTTGGGTCTCAGCCTGATTCCAAAGAAAGCATGTGTGGTCTCCACCTTCCGAGTAAAGAATCGGAAAGATTTGTGGAAGGTTGTGAGCCATGAGTTCATCCACACCTGTTTCGAATATCAGCACTGTCCGGATAACAATCCGAAATGTTTGATGAAGGATGCAAAAGGACACGCTGATTTCTCCAACAAATCCACGCTGTGCGAGAAATGCAGCAAAAGGTACGCCAAAGCCTTCACAGGTATCGCGAAATAGCAAAAAAAAAGCTTTAATAAGGTGTAGATACAAAGAAAATCGCCAAGAACTTTGAAAGCTCTTGGCGATTTCTTTTGTTGGGGTACCCGGACAACAAAGCGTTAAATCCTATCGATTTCTGTCTAATTCAAATGTTTGTAAATCTCTGAAAATAAACGC
>CACXFT010000032.1 GCA_902767045.1 uncultured Prevotellaceae bacterium
CTATCCCGAGGGCGGCAATCTGGTTGCCGGCACCAAGTGCCGCATCGCTTTCGAAGCTACCACAGAAGAGGGAGAAGGAGTTGACGAATTGCTGCTGCACATTGGAACCCAAACTGCTAAAACTGAATATATGGGGCGGGGAAGCTTTGTGTTGGAAATCCCAGAAGAAGGTTCCCTGCCCAAGGTCCGTTGCACCTACAAGGGAAAGGAGTATTCGTTTTCGTTGCCGAAGACTGAGAAACGCGGGGTAACGATAAGAGGAGAAGAAAGAACCACCTCCCCAGCTCTCCCCATGGGGAAGGAAGCTACGGACAGAGAAGCGGAATGGAGATTTAGACTGAAGGCACACGGACTCGATGCAACCAAAGAATATGGATGTGCAGTGCTGTGCCGAGGGCAGCTGCAGCATTTCCAGCAGATTCACTTCAGCAGCGGGAACGGTGAAACCGAGATACAGTTGACGAACCTCCCAACAGGCGTGAACAATCTGATTATATTTAACGAAGACGGACAGCCTCTGGCCGACCGCCTCTTCTTCGTGAACAACCACGACTATGGGACTGAGCGCATAGAGGTGAAAGGACTCAAAGACGAATACCAGCCATACGAGCAGGTGCAGCTCTCATTCCATGCTCCAGCTGATGCAGGCCACCTCTCCATTTCCGTGCGCGATGCATCTACCGACGACCCCACCTACGACACGGGCACCATGCTCACCGAGCTATTGCTCTCTTCCGAGCTGAAAGGCTTCGTGGCCTATCCCGACTATTATTTCGAGACAGACGACGAAGAGCACAGAACCAACCTCGACCTGCTCATGCTGGTGCAGGGGTGGCGACGCTACAACTTCAGGGAACTCACAGAGAATAAGCCCCTGCGCTATCAGCCGGAAAAGAACATGACCGTGGAGGGAGCGGTGTACAAAACCATACCTTTCGAGGATATCGACCCTGACGAGATGAAATATTGGAAGCAGGGAATCTTTGGCTTTTCAGATAAAGATTTAGAATTACTTCCCCCAGGCGACCCGCGCAGAGAAAAAATAAAGCATGCACTTTCATCTAACTCGGTCCCTCAGTATTTAGTGGAGTTGGAGAATCCGGAGAAAGAGATGATGAATCTGCAGGAAACAATGACCATGGAACGTGTAGGCACTCATACAGAGCTTGAACATGACGGGAATCTGAATAATGTGGATAATCAAAATTCTTATGAGGGAATCAATAACAGCGGATTGCGCAAAGAAGTAACAGTTCATGGAGAACTAATTCTTGGAACCGACGTTGCAGAAGTTGAGATGGAAACCACGAACAGAGGTCGCTTTTCTTTCAACATTCCTCCTTATTATGGTGATGCCATTCTTTTCTTGAATGCCCACAACAAGGATGCAAGTGAAGAGCGTATGGAGAAAAAGTCTGTAAAAGGGAGGCTTGATGAAAGCGGGTGGCCTGATTACTATGTCAAACGGAATCTGTTCTTTCCAATCTTTGCAAAGAAATATTCTTTCTACCAAAGCCACTTCCCGCTGGATGATGTATATGAAAAGTCTGAGATAGAAGAAATATTGGAAGACGACTCTATCTCTTCCATGGATAAAAACTTGGACGAGGTGGTTATCAAAAAGAAAAGATTGAGAGGACGACATGCCATCGACTACACTAAACCGGCTTGCGTATATAATGCTTTCGAACTATATAATCTTGTTACAGACTACGGCCTTTCTTACGGGAAACTGAACTTCCGGCGCTTCCCTTATCAGGTCAGCATCCTACTGCTGGGCAACTATAACACAGAGAGGTACTTTAATGTTGATGCCCGCATGAACGACTACCTCTTCTATAGGAGCTATCAGCCTGAAATGGCTATGGAAATCAAAATCATGCAAACAAGAAGCAATTATGCCATATATAAAGACTTGCAGCTGAGCCGACAGAAAGAAATACGGCTCTTCACAGACTTTGAACTCCGCAATGAAGAGAAACCTATTGAAATGTCAAGAAAGGTGCAAGATGTAACCTTAGACTTCGTAACCTTCCCCGATGGTGGCAAGCAGTACACCTTCCGCGACCGCCGCATCGTGCTGCATGGTCTTACTGAACCCCATGAATTCTACCGCCCTAACTACAGTGCCCGACCATTACCCGAGCTGCAAGACTACCGCCGCACCCTCTATTGGAACCCCAACGCCAAGCTCGACAGTGAAGGAAACTTCAAAGCGGAGTTCTATAACGGTAGCCGGGAACTTAGGTTGAAGGTCAGCGCCGAAGGGCTGACAGCCGAGGGACAGCCCCTGAAAAACTGAAAGAGAATGAAAATGATACACCAACAACACTCCAATGACTGTGGCCCAGCTGTCCTTCAGATGATTGCCGAATACTACGGGATGTCATACACACGGGAAGAAGAGCTTGTGGAGCGAATCCCCCTGCCAGCCATTGCCTTGTGGACGGGGAACCACTATATAGTTATTGCCGATGCCGATGACAACTGCATACATGTGCTTGACCCTGCACGAGGTTCCGTAGATTATACCCTCGACGAGTTCCAATGCGGATGGTATCAGGAAGGGAGAAAAGACGGAGTGGTGATGGTGGTGGACAAATAGCTCAAAAAACATTCTTCGTTCAACAAATTTTCATTACCTTTGCCACATGAATTACCTGAACCGGCAATCACATAGTTTGCTTCTGCTGCTCTCTTTCTTGCTATGCAGCATTCTTTCTTCTTGCACCACGCAGGAAGAGCGGCAACGCTATGCCGCATTCATAGAACATGCCGACTCGCTCAACAAGGCCGACCAGCCGCTGCCTTCCGACTCTCTCCTGCGGGATGCAGCGAACTGGTACGACCGCCACGGCACCGCCAACGAGCGCATGCGAGCCCATTACCTGCTTGGTCGCTGCTATCACGACTTGGGTGAGGCTCCCCGCGCCCTCGAATGCTACCAGCATGCCGCTGAACAGGCCGATACCACCCGCGAAGACTGCGACCTTCATCAACTACACCTCATCTACGGACAGATGGCAGACCTGTACTACGCCCAGTACCTGCCTGATGATGAAATGCAGGCTTTACAAACCTGTGAGCGTATAGCATGGACAGAACGGGACACCTTGCCTGCCCTGAAAGCCTTTGAACTGCGCCTGCGCCCTTATTATCAGAAAAACGACACCGACAGCATCTTGTATTATGTCAACAAATCCTATCGTCTTTACCGTAAATACGGATACAACAAGGAAGCGGCCAATATTTTGTATATGAAAATAGCCATTGCACTCGACCGTGGACATTATCAAGAGGCCGGCGATGATATGAAAATCTATAAAAAAGAGTCTGGATTGTTCGACAAGCAAGGGAATATCATACGAGGAAGAGAAATCCGATATTATGATGAAGGCCGCTACCAATTAGGCATCGGCAACGTAGACTCCGCCCTCTACTGGTTCCAACGCACGCTGAGCTATGGGTACAAAGAAGCCGCCTATAAGGGCATGCTGGATGTTTATAAGCAAAAGCACATTCCCGATTCCGTCGCCAAATACGCCGAGCTTTTTGCCAAGGCCAACGACGACTCCTATTTGGGAAACAGCATGGAGCTGATGCGCATGCAGACATCCCTGTACAACTATCAGCAGATGGAAAAAGAG
>CACXFT010000033.1 GCA_902767045.1 uncultured Prevotellaceae bacterium
CTAAAGGCATCAACTTCAACGATGTCTCTTTCCGCTATGCCAAGGGCGACCGGGAGATACTTTCACACTTCACTCATGAATTCAAGGCAGGCTCAAAGGGACCGGTGTTTTATCGCCAGGTGCGTGTAGGAAGGTACAACAGAGATTTCCGTATCTTTAAGTTCCGCTCTATGCGAACCGGTTCTGATGTGGGAAGTCTTATTACGATTGGTGGCCGTGACCCTCGCATAACCCGTTCCGGCTACTTTATCCGTAAGTTCAAGCTCGATGAGCTGCCTCAGCTCATCAATGTATTTGTGGGCGATATGAGTCTGGTGGGACCACGGCCGGAGGTTCGCCACTATGTGAATTTCTGGACACCCGAACAGATGCATGTGCTGGATGTACGCCCCGGTATCACAGACCCTGCATCTATTAAATTTCTCAACGAGAATGAATTGTTGGAAAAGGCTGACAACCCGGAGAAATTCTATATTGAGGTTGTCATGCAGGAGAAGATAAAACTGTATTTGGAATATGTAGAGAAGCATAACTTCTTTTACGACCTGGCGTTGATATTTAAAACCTTTGAGACGATTGTGAAAGAAAAAGTATGACCAAGCGTTGGTCACTACTGTAGTCTTACGTTTGCTCCGACTACCACGCTCTTGTCGTTTCCTCTAAACCATCCCCCTAATGAACGGTTGGGTTTAATCCAAACCAGTCATTAGGGGGACTTTCAACCCGCGCTGCAAGCTAACGCTTGTCGCCCTGTTCGGGTTTCTTCCCTTGTCCGGGCTTTTTGCCTTTATCAAATTGTTTCTTGCCTTTGCCTAACTGCTTCTTGTGTGCTCCCTCTGCCTTGCGCTGCATCATCTTCTTCTGCATGTTGTTTTCCACCTCGAAGAAGCGTTTCACCTGTTTGGCATCGAGCACCTTGGCGAACTCATCAACGTACTTGATTCTTACGGCCTGTGCACGCTGCTGACGTTCCATCTTGGCTTTCGTTGCGGCCAGACTTTCCTGTTCGTTGGCAGGCTTGCCGGGCTTGCGGCGCTCGCCCCAGATGGCACGCATCTCGTTGTTATACTGCCGGTAGATGGGCACAAACTTTTCTTTCTGTGCATCGGTGAGTTCGAGCCGGTAGGTCATTTCGCGCACTTTTGCCTCAAACATACGTTCGGCAAAGTTTTCATTCTTCTTCTCTTGTGCGCCGGCGGTGATTGCTACAATCACCAACAGCATGGTCATCATCATTTTCTTCATAATCGATTGTTTTTAAAATTATTCATATTCGGGTAGTTCTTCTAAATCGTAACAGGCAAGGAGCTGGGCCTCTTCGTCGGATATTTCTCCTAAGAACTCATCGAAAGGACTCTCGCCCTGAGCCTGTGCCACAACATCTGCCATCGGCTGCATATAGCGGTTCACCCCCACCCCAATGAGCAAGGCCAAGCTTGCTGCTGCCATCAAACTGGTGGTCAGCTTTGCCACGCGGGTCTTTGGCTGTGGTTTTCGGGCAATGGCATTTTCTGTTACCTGATGCACGAGTTGCTCTACATACTCTGCCTTCTCAACGTAGGGCATCCGTTTGTCGATGTGCTGAAACTCTTTCATTGTTCGTGTTTTTTGATATAGTTCTTGATTTTTTCTACTGCAAAATGATAGTTTGTTTTCAGAGTACCGACGTTCTTTCCCGTCACGCGTGCTATCTCGTCGTAGCTCATCTCGTCGTAGTATCGCATGTTGAAAGCTATGCGCTGCTGTGTGGGCAGTGTGAGCAGTGCTTTCTGGAACAGCACCTCGGCAGCATCGGCATTGAGCGGAGTCTCAGCCTCGAGTTGGCTGGTGAGCTTGGGGCTCAGGTCGTCGATGCTCTGGAACAGACGTGTTTGCCTTCGCAGTGAGCTGATGGCTTCGTTGGTGGCTATGCGATAGATCCACGCCCTCAGTTCACCATCGCCTTTGTAAGAGTCAATCTTGCTGAATATCTTGATGCATGTTTCCTGCAACACGTCTTCGGCATCTTCGTGGCCCACCACAATGCGGCGAATGTGCCAATAGAGGCTCTCGCCATATTGCTGCATGAGCAGTCGGAAGGCGCTCTCCCGCCTGGCGGGGTCTTTGAGCATCTGTTGCAAGTTGCGCTGTTCCATAATCGTTCATTTTCATTTGCGTTTCTAATATAAAGACACAAAAAAGGATGGAAAGTTAAATTCCATCCGAAAAAAAACGCTCAACGCTCAACGCCCCTGAGGGTGCGCATGGCATTGAGCACGGCAAGCACCGTAACGCCCACGTCGGCAAACACGGCCATCCACATGGTGGCCAGTCCGAACACGGCGAGCACCAGCACTGCCACCTTCACGCCAATGGCAAAGACCACGTTCTGCCGGGCAATAGCAAGCGTTCTGCGAGCAATGCGCATGGCAAGTGCCACCTTCCGGGGTGAGTCGTCCATCACCACCACGTCGGCTGCTTCAATGGCCGCATCGCTTCCCATGCCACCCATGGCAATGCCCACATCGGCACGAGCCAGCACGGGTGCGTCGTTGATGCCGTCGCCCACAAAGGCCAGTGTGCCTTCAGCTTGCAGTGCCTCCACCCTATTCACCTTGTCGGCAGGCAGCAGTTCGGCCTGCGCCTCGTCGATGCCAAGCTTTTGGGCCACGGTCTGCGCCACCTCGCGCCGGTCGCCGGTGAGCATCACCGTGCGGGTCACCCCAAGGCGGTGCAGTTCACTGATGGCCTGTGCACTGTCGGCCTTCACCTGGTCGTTGATGACAATGTGACCTGCATATTCCCCGTCGATGGCCACATGAATGATGGTTCCCACCATGTGACACTGGCGCCATTTCGCGCCCACGCTGTCCATGAGCAGGGAATTTCCCACAGCCACACGCCTACCACCCACTTTGGCGGTGATACCCTGTCCGGCTACTTCGGTAACCTCTTCCACCGTGCACCCGTCAGTAGCCTCTTCGGGGAAGGCATCGCGCAGTGCGGCCCCGATGGGGTGTGTGGTGTAGTGTTCGACATGAGCTGCCAGGTGCAGCAGTTCGCGTTCGTCGCATTGGTCGGGGTGCACGGCCTCCACGGCAAACTGCCCGTGGGTGAGTGTTCCGGTTTTGTCGAACACCACCGTTTTCACCTTTGCCAGCACATCGATGTAGTTCGCCCCCTTGATGAGTATGCCCCTGCGCGATGCCCCTCCAATGCCGCCAAAGAAGGTGAGTGGCACACTGATGACCAATGCACAGGGGCACGACACCACCAGGAAGAGCAGCGCCCGATAGAGCCAAGTGGTGAGCGCTTCGCTAAATGATAAATGATAAATGATAAATGAAGCGATTGGGGGCACAACAGCAATGAACAATGCGGCGAACACCACAATGGGGGTATAGATGCGGGCGAAGCGGGTGATGAAGGCCTCGCTCTTCGACTTGTGTTCGCCGGCGTGCTCCACCAGTTCTATGATTTTCGACACGGTGCTTTCACTAAACTCCTTGATGGTGCGCACGCGCAGCAGTCCGGTCTGGTTCACACATCCCGACACCACCTCGTCGCCCACCCCCACCTCGCGTGGCATGCTCTCGCCGGTGAGGGCAACGGTGTTCAGGGCCGATGTTCCTTCTATCACCACTCCGTCGAGGGGAATCTTCTCGCCCGGGCGCACCACAATCGTCGCCCCCACTTTCACCTCGGCGGGTTCCACCTGCTTGACAATGGGTCGCCCGTCGGCACCCTTTTCCTGTGTTTCCACATTGGCCACGTCGGGCCGGATGTTCATCAGGTGTGCAATGCTTTCGCGACTCTTCCCTTCGGCATAACCTTCAAAGAGCTCTCCCACCTGAAAGAAGAGCATCACAAACACCGCTTCGGCATACTGCGCCTCGGCCCCGGGCAGAAACCCTATGAGCATGGCTCCGATGGTGGCCACTGCCATCAGGAAGTGTTCGTTGAAGGCATCGCCCTGGGTGAGCCCCTCATAGGCTTCGTGCAGCGTTTCCCGCCCAATTATTATATAAGGTATAAGGTAAACCAACAGCAGCTGCCAGGTGCTGAGCCGGCAATAGTGCTCTACCGCCATGGCTCCGCCCAGCAACAGCGCGGTGATGACTATGAGCCACAGCTTGCTGTGCATGCCGCCTTCGTGGTGGTGATGATGGTGGTGTTCGTTATGAACGTTATTATCGTTATGAACGTTATTATCGTTATGAACGTTATAATCGTTATGAACGTTAAAATCGTGGTGGTGATGTTCGTGTGCCATACTCAATTGCTTTAATTATTCTTTAGCCTGCAAAAGTATAAAAACTTTTACAGCTTGCCAAGGTAAGGGGTGGTATTTGTGTTAAATTATCTGAAACGTTTGTCGGTTCCCACCCGAAATGGTAACTTTGCAGAAAACTAGATCTATGAATGTTCTTCAATACGTGTGCAGTTTCCTTACCGCTGCTGCATGTTTTATATTGTTTAACTCTTGTTCTGCTTCGCCCTCTCAAACCAAGTATCGCATTGGTGTTTCGCAATGCTCGGCCGACATCTGGCGCGACAAGCAGAACGATGAACTGCGCATGGCTGCCTACCTGAACAACCAGGTGGAGCTGTGCTTCTCATCGGCCTACGACAGCGACGAGGTGCAAATTCACCAGATAGACAGTTTGGTTCAGGCGGGCATAGACCTGCTTATTGTGGCTCCCAACCAGTTGGCCACCATCAGTCCGGCCATCGACCGCGCCTTCGACAAGGGTGTTCCCGTGATTGTGTTCGAACGCAAAACCAGTTCTAAGAAATACACCGCCTACATTGGTGCCGACAACTACGAGATGGGGCGCACCATGGGCGAACACATTGCCATGCAGCTGAAGGGGCAGGGCCATGTGGTTGAGGTGATGGGGCTGAAAGGTTCTTCTCCCGCCATTGAACGGCACAACGGGTTTATGGATGCGCTGAAACGGCACCCGGGCATTACCGTTACGGCCACCCTGCAAGGCGACTGGACAGAAGAGAGCGCCCGCGAAGCGGCACTGAACGCTAACCTGAACCTGCTTGAAACAGATGCGGTGTTTGCACATAACGACCGCATGGCCATGGGTGTGCGAAAGGTGTTTGAACAAACATCGCCCCAGAGCAACATACGCTATTACGGCATCGACGGACTCACCGGTGCACAGGGGGGCATACAGCTGGTTCGCGACTCGCTGCTCGATGCCACCTACATCTATCCCACGCGCGGCGATCTGCTGCTGGAACTGGCTCTGAACATTCTCAAGGGCAAGCCTTACGCAAAGGAAGTGAAGCTGCAGTCGGCACTGGTCACTCACGACAATGCCAACGTGGTGCTCCTGCAGAGTCATGAGATTGAGCGGCAATCGGAGTTTCTGCAACAGCTGCACCAGCGGGCCGACAGCTATCTGAACGAAATCAACTACCAGCGCACCATCACCCTGCTGGCCCTTGGTGTGATTTTGCTGCTGCTCATTGCCATTGCGCTTTTCTATCGCTACCACCGGGGGCAGGTAACGCTGCGCCGCGAACGGGTGTTCAACACGCTGTGGAACATGCCCGAAGAAACAACGCCTGCTTCAACCGAGCAAGCTCCAACTCTTTCTGCCAATGAAGAAAAAACTGAAGCCGTCAGCCCCACTGTGTCTGAAGGTGAAGGGGTAGAACCGCAGCAAGAAGAGGTGAAGAACAACCAAACGGAAAACGAACCAACTATTCAGCTTCCACAAGAAGAAGGCCCGGGAAGCAACTTCATTGCCCGTTTCCGCAAGGTGGTGGATGCCCGCATGAACGAAAGCGACACCAGCGTTGAAGACCTGGCTGCCGACATGCACCTCTCGCGTGTGCAACTATATAGAAAGGTGAAGAGCATTACCGGCTCGTCGCCCGTAGAACTGCTTCGCACGGCCCGGCTCAACCGCGCCTATCAGCTGCTGCTCACCACCGACCTCACCGTTGCCGAGGTCGCCTACCGGGTTGGCTTCTCATCGCCTTCTTATTTCACCAAGTGCTTCAAAGAAACCTACGGCAAGCTGCCCAACCAGGTTATGGTGGGGTGAAATCAGAAAGTAGAAAGCAGAAAGCAGAAAACAGAAAGCAGAAAGTAGAAAGCAGAAAGCAGGAAGCAGAAAGCATATAAAAGAAATCGTTCAATGCATAACAGAATTGTTGCATTGAACGATTTTTTCAGTTTGCAGAAACATCTTTTTTATCCCATGCAACAAGAGACAGTTACCTTTGCGACCACGAAAAAACCAAAGTACTAATTTAAACATTCACAAAATGAAAAAACTCAAAAGGTTTCTGATGAGCCTTCTGCTCATCCTTGCCAGTACCGTAGTGTACGCGCAAAGTGAAATCACGGGAACTGTGGTCGATGAGACGGGCGAACCGGTCATCGGTGCCACCGTCATGGAGAAGGGTACCAGCAATGGTTCCGTCACCGACTTCGACGGTAACTTCCATCTCAACGTAAAGGCGGGCGCTACGCTCGTTGTCACCTATGTGGGCTACGACCCGGTGGAGGCTGCAGCCACCTCGGGCGTTCAAATCTCACTCGTTCCGGCTGCCAACGAACTCAACGAGGTGGTGGTAACCGGCTACACCACACAGCGCAAGGCCGACCTCACCGGTGCCGTTTCGGTGGTGAGCGTGAGTGAACTGGCCAAGCAGAACGAAAACAACCCCATGAAGGCTCTGCAGGGACGTGTGCCGGGCATGAACATTTCGGCCGATGGTAACCTGGCCGGTGCTGCCACAGTGCGCATTCGTGGTGAGGGTACTCTCAACAACAACGACCCCCTCTACATCATCGACGGTGTGCCCACCAAGGCCGGCATGCACGAACTGAACGGTAACGACATCGAGTCTATCCAGGTGCTCAAAGATGCTGCCTCGGCATCAATCTATGGTAGCCGCGCCGCCAACGGTGTGATTATCATCACCACCAAGAAAGGAAAAGACGGAAAGGTGAAAATAGATTTCGACGGCAGCGTTTCGGCTTCGTTCTATCAGAACAAGATTGAAACCATGAATGCCAAGGAGTGGGGACGCGCCTTCTGGCAGGCCAACGTGAACGACGGCCTCAACCCCAACAACAACCCCTTGGGCTACAACTTCGACTGGGGCTACGATGCCAACGGCAACCCGCAGCTCAACAACATCAGCATGAACATGTATCTCGACGACTTCGGTACCGTGCGCTCGGCCGACACCGACTGGTTCGACAAGGTTACACGCACGGGCGTGGTACAACAGTATAACCTCTCGGTTTCGAGCGGCAACGAGAAGGGGTCTTCGTTCTTCTCGCTGGGCTACTACGATAACCAGGGTACCATCAAGGACTCGTGGTTCAACCGCCTCTCGGCTCGTGCCAACACCGACTATAAACTCTTCGACGGTATTGTTACCATCGGCGAGAACTTCACCCTGAACCGCACACAGGGAGTTGACGCTCCGGGCAACATCCTGGCCAATGCGCTGCAGTTCAACCCCAACTTCCCGGTTTATGCCGAAAACGGAGAATATGCACAGGCACTGGGTGCCTACTCGGAACGCGAGAACCCCCTGAGCATCCTCGACAACAACAAAGACAACAAATACACACAGTGGCGCATGTTCGGCGATGCTCATCTGGCCATCAACCCCTTCAAGAACTTCACCATTCGCACCACCTTCGGTATTGACTATTCGCAGAAACAGCAGCGCTTCTTCCTCTATCCCATTGCCAACGGTAAGATGAAACGCACCGAGAGTGCTGCCGAAAGTAAGCAGGAGCACTGGATGCGCTGGATGTGGAACGCCATTGCCACCTACAACTTCCAGATTGGACTGCACCGTGCCGATGCCATGATTGGTTATGAGCTGAACCGACAGGATGACAACTCGAGCCGTGCACAGCGCTACGAACTCGCCATCCTCAACACCGACTATATGTGGCCCTCGGCCGGTACCGGCCGACAGATTGCCGAAGGCTCGGGCAGCGGCTTCTCGCTCGTTTCTTATTTCGGTAAGGCCAACTACACCTATGCCGACAAATACATGGCTTCGTTCACCATCCGTCGCGACGGTTCGAGCCGATTCGGTAAGAGCAACCAGTATGCCAACTTCCCCTCTTTTTCAACGGGATGGCGCATCACTCAGGAGAAATGGATGCAGAAAACCAGCAGCTGGCTCGACGACCTGAAACTGCGCTACTCGTGGGGACAGACCGGTAACCAGGAAATCGACAACACCGCACGCTACACCCTCTACCGCGCCGTGGTTTCAACCAGCCCCTGGGACGAGAACAACAGTGCTGCTGCCTACGACATTGCCGGCACCAACGGCGGCTCGGCAGCTCCCAACGGATATGTTCGCAAACAGCGCGGCAACGACAACATCAAGTGGGAAACAACCACGCAGCACAACCTGGGTCTCGACTTCTCGCTCCTGCACAGCGACATCTACGGTAGCTTCGACCTCTTCTACAAGAAGACCACCGACATTCTGCTGCCCATGGTGGGTATCGCAGCCATGGGTGAGGGCACCACACAGTGGATCAACGCCGGTGAGGTGAAGAACCGCGGTTGGGAAGTTTCGCTGGGCTATCGCCACCATCTCTCGAACGGATTCTCGTGGGACATCAGCGGAAACATTAGCCAATATCGAAACGAAATTACCAAACTGCCTGAAACGATGATTGCCAATGGAGCCTTCGGCGGTAACAGCACGCACAGCATCATTGGCCATGCCATTGGTTCGCAGGTGGGATTTGTGGCCGACGGCATCTTCAAGTCGCAAGAAGAGATTGCCAACCATGCGCTGCAGGAAGGTGCCGGACTGGGACGCATTCGCTGGAAAAACGTAGACGACAGCGACAACATTATTAACGAAAACGACCAGACTTGGGTGTACGACAAGACTCCCGACTTCACCTGGGGTTTGAACATCTACCTGCAATATAAGGAATGGGACTTCACCATGTTCTGGCAGGGTGTGCACGGAGTTGACATCGACTGCCGCGAGTTCAAGGCCCAAACCGACTTCTGGGCAAGCTCGCACCCCGCCTGCAACGTGCCCTACCTGAACAAGGGCGACAGGGTGCTCAATGCTTGGTCGCCGGCCAACCCGGGCAGCAACATCCCCGCACTCACCACCATCGACAGCAACAACGAAGGCAGGATATCAACCTATTTCATCGAGCACGGAAGCTATGCCAAGCTGCGCACCATTCAGCTGGGCTACAACATGCCAAAGAGCATCATCGACAAGATTCGCCTGCAGCGTCTGCGCTTCTATGTGTCGGCCCAGAACCTGATCACCATCAAGAGCAGCAACTTCACCGCTCCCGATCCCGAGAACCCCGGATTCAACTATCCTATTCCACTTAACCTCACCTTCGGACTGAACGTGACATTCTAAAAAAAGAAATAACGGAAAGAACGTTAAAAACGATAAGAACGTTAAGAACGTTAAAAACGTTAAGAACGTTAAGAACGATAAGAACGAAAAAAACATAACGAAAAAACCTATGAACAAAATAACAAAAAGGCTCTTGATAGCTCCGTCGCTCATCATTTGTCAATTATCAATAGGCGTTGCCTTCACCTCCTGCTCCGACTTCCTCGACAAGCAGACCCCGCAGGCCACGCTCACCCAAGACGAGGTGAAAGACCCGCGCTATATCGACGATGTGCTGGTTTCGGCCTACGCCGGACTCATCGCCATCGAAGACATGAACTCGTCGTTCTCGCTGTGGAACTACGACACCCGTTCCGACG
This sequence comes from uncultured Prevotellaceae bacterium, assembly GCA_902767045.1. Taxonomy (GTDB): domain Bacteria; phylum Bacteroidota; class Bacteroidia; order Bacteroidales; family Bacteroidaceae; genus Prevotella. Next base: position 9,750 of record CACXFT010000033.1, read on the forward strand.
ATGCCTATGTGGGCGGTTCGTCGAACTCCGATGGTGAACCCTTCCACCGTCTCGAGAAATGCGAGGGCGTGATGACCACCGACTGGCCCTTCTCGTCAATCTGGAACAAACTCTACAAATACCTCTCGCGTATTTCTCTCTCGATGGACATGCTTGCCGCTGCCGACCAGAACAACCCCGTTATTCAGCAGCGCACCGGCGAAATGAAGTTCCTGCGTGCCTATGGTCACTTCCAGCTGAAGCGCCTGTTCAAGAAGATTCCCTTCGTGAACAAACTGAACATGACGGAAGAAGACTACAACAACCTCTCGAACACCGAATACACCAACGACGAGGGATGGCAGCAGATTATCAACGACCTGGAAGATGCCTATGCCGTGCTGCCCGTGACACAAACCGAAAAGGGACGACCCACCAAGGCTGCCGCTGCCGCTTTCCTGGCCAAGGTCTATCTCTACAAGGCTTATCACCAAGACGAACCCACATCGAACCGCGTCACTTCCATCAGCGAAGAAGACCTGCGCAAAGTGATAGAGTATACCAACCCTCAAATCTTTGCCAACTACTCGCTCGAGGCCGACATGCACAACAACTTCCGTCCGGAAGAGATGTATGAGAACGGACAGGAGAGCATCTGGGCCATCCAGTATTCGCGCAACGACGGGTCGCTCTATGGCAACCTGAACTTCGCCTTCCGCCTCATCGTTCCCTACATCCCCGAGGTGCACGATTCCGGTAACGACTTCTACAAACCATCGTTCGACCTGATTGATGCCTTCCGCACCAACAGCGACGGTCTGCCCCGCCTCGACGACTATGCAGCCACCGACTATGAGATTGGTTCAAACGAAACCGTAGACCCGCGCCTGTTCATCACTGTGGGCATGCCCGGCACTCCCTACATGTTCAACACCAACTACATGATTACCAAGAACAACACTTGGAGCCGCGCCGGTGGCGGACTCTATGGCTACAACGTTTCGCTCAAACAGAACGTAGACCCCGCACTCACCGACATCTACACCTTCAACTGCGACAACCAGTGGGCATCGTCGATGAACCGCATCGTGTTCCGCTATGCCGACGTGCTGTTGATGCGTGCCGAGGCTCAGGCTCAGCTTGGCAACACCACCGAGGCCATTGCACTGGTGAACCAAGTGCGCGACCGTGCTGCCGGCATGATCACAGCCAGCGTGGTTTCGAACTATCCCAACAAGTATGGCGTTCACTATGCCGTGGGCAAATACAACGGCACCTACAGCAAAGAAGAAACCATGAAGATTGTGAAGATGGAACGCCGCCTGGAACTCGCCATGGAGTATGAGCGCTTCTTCGACCTGGTGCGCTGGGGCGATGCCGCAACCGTTATGAACAAGTTCTATGCCACCGAGGGCAACAAAATCAACTTCCTCGCTGGTTCTCACTTCACTGCCAACAAGAACGAATATCTGCCCGTGCCCCACGAACAGATGTCGGCCTCTAACGGTCACTACACGCAGAACTGCGGACAGTGGTAATCAACTATGTAACAAAGAATGACGAACATTTTAAACAGAACAACAATGAAATCGAAGATATTAAGCATCATTGGCATGCTGTTGCTTGTGTGTGGCTTCACCGCCTGCAGCGACGACGACAACACCAGCGACCTTCAGGTGGGCGGCGACTGCTTTGTGCAGGAGCTGGTACTCAACGGACAGTACACAGCCACCGTGAACGTAGAGAAGAAACTCATCAAGGTGAAGGTGCCTGTAGACTTTGCTGCCAAAGAGAACATGGAGATTACCAGTTTGAAAATCTCTGACGGGGCCAAGGCCAACCTGCATGTGGGAGACCACATCAACCTGCAGTCTGACAAAACCCTGCGCGTCACCAACGGCAGCCTCGTGATGGACTACCAACTGGCCGTGCGCAACGACGAAGCCCTGCTCAAGAGCTTCATCCTCGAAGGCGTGAAGGGTGCCATCAACCAAGAAGACAAAACCATCACCGTTTCGGTAACTGCCAACAGCGGCATCAACCTGGCAAGTGCCTCCTTTGAACTGGTGTGCAGCGAAGATGCAACAACATCGCCGGTTAGCGGAACCAAGGCCAACTTCTCTGAACCCCTTCAGATTACCGTTACCGATAACACGGCTTCGAATGTTTACACCGTATACGTTACACTCATCGAGAACCCGAAGGCCCTGTTCGTGGGCAATGCCGAAAACATTGAACTGCTCAACGACGAAGAGAAGGCTGCTGCCAAATGGCTCACGGGCAATATCACCGGTTCGGCCTATGCTTCGTGGGACGACATTGCCAACGGCAACATCTCGCTCACCGAGGTGAAGTTTGTGTTCTTCCACCGCCACTGTGGCAGCTATGGCAACTACAACACCTTCAAAGAGGGTGAGAGCAAGGCCATGACCGCCCTGGCCAAGATGAAGGAACTCTACCAGAATGGTGTGGGCTTTGTGCTCGGCCGCTCGGCTGTGAACTATGCCATTGCCCTGGGTGCCATGCCCGAAGATGCTTACCCCAACAACGTGTGGGGCGGCGGTAGCGGCGAAGGCTCCGACCTGATGGGTGCCGACCCCTGGCACTTCTATGCCTACGACATCAGCCACCCGCTGTGGGCCGGACTGAAGACCTACACCGGTGCTGCCGACAATGCCGTGTACACACTCGACGATGGCTACACCATCTGCAACACCACATCGCAGTATGGCTTCTGGGACGAATATGGCGGTGGCAAGGATGCCATGGAAGCCAAAACCGGTGCCCGTGCCCTCGGTGGCGACAACAGCGTGTCGTCGTGGGAGTTGAAGGCCGCTAACGGAGAGTTTGGCAAGGGTGGCATCATCTGCCTGGGTTCGGGACTCTTCGATTGGAACTCACCCACTACCTACACATCGAACTACCACGACAACATGGGTAAGATTATCCTCAACGCATACGATTACCTAACCAAATAAAACGCAATAAGATGAAAACAAGCTATATCAAACAATATCTCCGCCACGGCATTCTGTGCTTCTGCACAGTCGTGGCTCTGCCCGCCCTCACTGCCTGCAGTGACAACGACGATTCGGGCGACCCCGCCAAAGACTGGGCCGGCACCACCACCGCATACGCCTCGTCCGACGAACAGGGATTCCAAACCTTCTACACGCCCTCTGTGGGGCGTGTGGGAGACCCCATGCCGTTCTACGACCAGCGCAACGGCGAGTTCAAGGTGCTCTACCTGCAAGAGTTCATCAACAACCTGCCCTTCCGCTTCCATCCCATCTGGGGTGTGGCTACCAAAGACGGTGCCCACTACCAGTCGATAGGCGAGGTGCTGCCCTATGCCAGCAACGACTATCAGCAGGATGCTGCACTCGGCACGGGCTGCGCCTATGAGAAAGACGGCACCTATTATATATATTATACCGGGCACAACGGCAACTGCCAGAACCGCGAGGTGGTGCTGCGTGCTACCTCTACCGACTTCAAGAACTGGACCAAAGACGAGCTGTGGGCACTGAACGGCCCCGACTTCGGTTACTCCGGCAACGACTTCCGCGACCCGCAGGTGTTTGTGGCCGACGACGGACTCTACCACATGGTTATCTCTACCTACCCCGTGGGCGGTGGCGATCCCTGCTTTGCCGAGTTCAAATCGGCAGACATGAAGACATGGGAACACGTTGGACGCTTCAAGATGATTTGGGACCGCATGCTCGAATGCCCCGACATCTTCAAGATGGGCGACTACTGGTATCTGGTTTACAGCGAGAGCTTCCGTGCGTCGTGGAGCCGCAAGGTGAAATACATGATGGCCAGCTCGTTCGACGAACTGAAAGACTGCTTCAACAACGGTCCGCGCTGGCCCAACGACGGTCACGAGGGTGTGCTCGACAGTCGTGCCTTCTATGCAGGCAAAACGGCCAGCAACGGCACCGACCGCTACATCTGGGGATGGTGTCCCTTCCGCTCGGGTAGCGACCTGCACGAGAAGAACGTGAACGTGGGAGCCGGCGACGGCAACGAACCCAACTGGAGCGGTGCCCTGGTGTGCCACAAGCTCATACAGCATGCCGACGGAACACTCACCCTGGGTGCCGTGCCCGCACTGGCCGCCAAATACAACAAGCCTGCAGCAGCCAACGTGATGGCCAGCAACGGCTACAACGGCGGAACACTCAAGGGCGACGATGCATACGCGCTCTACAGCCGACTGGGAACAGCCAACCACATCTCGTTCACCGTGAAAACTTCCAACAACTGGGATAAGTTCGGCGTTTCGTTCGTGCGCGGCACCGACTCAGAGAAATACTACACCATCGTGGTGAACCCCGAAGACGAAAACCACCGCAAGCTCAACTTCGAACAGGAGGGCTCGGCCGGCAAGGGATTCATCGAGGCTGCCGACGGCTACTGGTTTGAGCGCCCTGCCGACAATGTGTATAACGTAGACATCTACACCGACAACTCGGTGCTGGTGCTGTACATCAACAATGTTTGTGCCTACACGCAGCGCATCTACGGCATACCCATGAACTGCTGGAGCATCAACAACTACGGCGGCGAGGTTTCGGTGAGCAACGTAAAGGTGAGCCAATACTAAACCTCCCTCGAACCATGAGCAAGTTAAAAAAGTGAAGTGGTTAACGCCTTAACTCTTTAACTCCGAAAAAAAAGCGTTCATTTGCAACCATCCACGTTGTAATGAACGTTTTTTTTTACCTTTTGTATCATACGTTACACCATGGAACACACGAAATAATTAAATTTGTGGCTGAATTTTTGAATAACTAAAAACTACATCAATGAAAAAATTACTATTATCTGCTTTCATGGCTTTCGTGTGTCTCGGCACCGCCACGGCACAGGTTGCTCCGATGGTGCTGGGAGAGAACCATGCCATGGTGAGACTTGAACAGGGCAAGAAGTTCTTGCTGCTGCCCGTTCAGGAGAAAGAAGAGAACGCTGCCTTTGCCGTGCTCGACAGCAAGAATGAGATGGTGAAGCGATTGAACGTGCGACTGGCTGTTGACAAGGTCGACTACTGGGTGCCCTTCGAAATTGGCAAGGCACAGCTGCTTGACATCACCTTCCACGGCGACCGCCGCAAGACCGGTGCTCTGAAAGACTTCGCCTGCTGGCGCGAAATGAAGTATTCCGACACCTTCGACACCACCAACCGCGAACAGTTCCGCCCGCTCTACCACCACACTCCTCTCTACGGATGGATGAACGACCCCAATGGTATGTTCTACATGCCGTCGTCGCCGGTAGGCAATGACGGGAAGGCAGGTTCTGCCGATGGCGTGTGGCACCTCTACTATCAGTGGAACCCCTACGGTTCCAACTGGGAGAACATGACCTGGGGGCACTCTACATCGAAAGACCTCATACACTGGGAGGCTCAGCCCACTGCCATCGAAGCCGACTGGTTAGGCTCTATCTTCAGCGGCTCGTGCATTGTGAACGGCAACGATGTGGTGGCTTTCTACACCTCGGCCGGGCACCATCAAACGCAGTCGATGGCTGTATCGAAAGATGGTGGAATGACATTTACCAAATTTGCCGGCAACCCGGTGATCACCAGCGACAAGCCTGACTTCCGCGACCCCAACCTCTTCTGGTATGAACCCACCAAGAGCTGGGTGATGATTCTGGCCGTGGGACAGGAGATGCAAATATATTCTTCGCGCGACCTGAAAGATTGGCACTACGAATCGGCCTTCGGCAGCGAATATGGCAACCACGGCGGCGTGTGGGAATGTCCAGACCTGTTCCCCCTGCAACTGAACGGCGAAGAGAAATGGGTGCTGCTGTGCAACATCAACCCGGGAGGACCCTTCGGCGGCTCGGCAACTCAATACTTCATCGGACAGTTCGACGGACATAAGTTCACCTGCGAGTCGATGCCGAAGGTGACCAAGTGGATGGACTATGGCAAAGACCACTATGCCACCGTATCGTTCTATAACGCTCCCGAGAACCGCCGCGTGGTGCTGGCATGGATGAGCAACTGGCAGTATGCCAACCAAGTGCCCACCATGCAGTTCCGCAGTGCCAACTCCATTCCCCGCGACCTGGGCCTGTTCAAATTTGGCGAGGAAACATACCTGAGCGTAAAGCCTTCGCCCGAAATGGCTGCCATGAGGGGCAGCAAGCAGAAACAACCCTCAGAGGCTTGCGAGATTGTGGTGGACATGAAGAACCAGACCGAGATTGTGCTCTCAAACAGCAAAGGCGAACAGGTTATCATGACCTACGATGCTCAGAAGCAGACCTTCAGCATGGACCGCTCAAAGAGTGGCAACGTGGGCTTCAGCGAGGCTTTCCCCTGCACCACCGTGGCTCCCACCTACGGCAACATTCAACAGCTGCGCATCTTCATAGACCGCTGCTCGATTGAGGCTTTCGATGCCGAGGGCAAAATGGCCATGACCAACCTGGTGTTCCCCTCTGAGCCCTATAATATAATAAAGGTGAAGGGCGGCAAGGCAAGCATTTTTTCGCTGCGCTAAATGAGGCGCTACGCTAAATGAGGCGCTGCGCTAAATGAGGCGCTACGCTAAATGATAAATGTTAAATGATAAATGATAAATGTTAAATGATAAATGTTTTGAAACGTTATGAATAATCAACCATCGACTAAAACCAACTCTGTTGCGCTGCTTTCAGTGATGCTCTGCTTCTTCTGCATGGGCTTCGTTGATTTGGTGGGCACAGCTTCTAACTATGTGAAGGCCGAACAAGACCTCACCGACACGGTGGCCAACGTGCTGCCCTCACTTGTGTTCTTCTGGTTTCTCATCTTCAGCGTGCCCACCAGCGTGCTGATGAACAAGATAGGAAAGAAACAAACCGTGCTGCTCTCAATGGTGGTGACAGCTCTTTCGCTGGCTCTGCCCATCTTTGGCAACAGCTTCCCGCTCATGCTGGTTGCCTTCTCGCTGTTGGGCATTGGCAACGCCCTGATGCAAACCTCCCTGAACCCGCTGATGGCTCTGGTGAGCGGCGGACAGAACCTGGCTTCGCAGCTCACCTTCGGACAGTTTGTGAAGGCCATCGCCTCGTTCATGGCTCCCCTCATCGCAGGCTGGGGCTACAAGGCTCTCATCCCCACCTTCGGACTCGACTGGCGCGTGCTCTTTGCCATCTACTTCGTGGTGAGCGTGGCTGCAACCATTCTGTTGTGGGCTACACCCATACACGAAGAGAAATCGGCCGAACAGCTGCCCGGCATAGGCACGCAGTTTGCCAACTGCTTCCGTCTGCTGGGTGTGCCCGTGGTGCTGCTCTCGTTCCTCGGCATTGTGTGCCATGTGGGCATCGACGTGGGCACCAACACCACCGCACCCAAACTGCTGATGGAGCGCGTGGGCATGACACTCGACGAGGCCGGCTTTGCCACCTCGCTCTACTTCATCTTCCGTACCATCGGCTGCCTGACAGGTTCCTATTTCCTGCGCGTGCTCAAAACCCGCACGTTCTTCATCATCTCGGTGTGCATGATGGCTGCCTCCATGCTACTCATGGCTGTTGGCGACACCAAGATGCTGCTCTATGCAGGCATCGCCCTGGTGGGCTACGGCAACTCGAACGTGTTCTCGATGTGCTTCGCCACAGCCCTGGAATCGATGCCCAACAAGCAGAACGAGGTGAGCGGCCTGATGATCATGGGACTCTTCGGCGGCACCATCTTCCCCCTTCTGATGGGACTGATGAGTGATGCCATGGGACAGGTCGGAGCCGTAATCGTGATGGCTGTAGGCGTGGCCTATCTCTTCACCTACATCAAGCAGGTAAGGAAATAATTACCATTGTAAACTATAGAATCTATAGAAACTATAGCGTCTATAGAAACTATAGCATCTATAGCAACTATAAAACAATAAACTTTAAACAATTAACTAAAAACTTAAAACAATATGGAAAAACGTTATGTAGTAGGACTCGGCGAAGTGCTCTGGGATGTGCTTCCCGAAGGAAAGAAACTGGGTGGCGCCCCCGCCAACTTTGCTTACCATGCCGGACAGTTCTTAGGTTCCGACAACACCATAGCCATCAGTGCACTCGGCGACGACAAGCTGGCCGAAGAAACACTCGAGGCACTGCGCGAACACAACCTGAACGACTTGCTGCCGCGTGTGCCCTACCCCACGGGAACGGTGCAGGTGCAGCTCGACGAGCAGGGGGTTCCCACTTACGACATCAAGGAAAACGTGGCATGGGATAACATTCCCTTCGACGACGACATTCGCCACATTGCCGAAAACTGCCGGGCCGTGTGCTTCGGCTCACTGGCTCAGCGCAACGTGGTGAGCCGCACCACCATACAGAAGTTCCTGGATGCCACACCCGACGACTGTCTGAAGATTTTCGACATCAACCTGCGCCAGCAGTTCTATACCAAGGAAGTGCTCAAGGAGTCGATGCAGCGCTGCAACATTCTGAAGATCAACGACGAGGAGCTGGTGCTCATCGGTCGCATGTTCGGCTACCCCGGTCTCGACATCGAAAACAAATGCTGGCTCATTCTGGGTAAGTATAACCTCGACATGCTCGTGCTCACCTGCGGCACCAACGGCAGCTATGTGTTCCGCCCGGGCGAGATGTCATACCAGGCTACACCCCATGTGGAGGTGGCCGACACCGTGGGCGCCGGCGACTCCTTCACCGGTTCGTTCTGCGCAGCCATTCTGAACGGTAAGTCGATGGTTGAAGCCCACAAGCTGGCCGTGGCCGTGAGTGCATACGTGTGCACACAGAATGGTGCCATGCCTGCGCTCACCCCCGAGCTGCTCAGCATGTAATCTTCGCGGATACGAGGGAGAGGGTGAGAGGGTACACTCCCGTACCCTCCCACCCCCGCCCCTCCCAATGTTAAATAATCTGAAAGATTTGGCTGTTCAAACCCAAAAGGTTACCTTTGCATCCGATTTAGCGCAGTGCAAACGCAATCCAACACCTGCCGCAATGGTGGAATTGGTAGACACGAGGGACTTAAAATCCCTTGGCCAGTAATGGCTGTGCGGGTTCGAGTCCCGCTCGC
>CACXFT010000034.1 GCA_902767045.1 uncultured Prevotellaceae bacterium
CCTAAAGGCACGCCTGAGATACACCGAACATTCTTCCAGCCATAAGAATGGCTGGCTACCCCTATCTGATGCCTATGGCATCATCATTTCAAGGTAATCGGAATAAAAAACAAACCAGTTCCTTTTGCATTTCTCTCGTTTTTTCGTAACTTTGCACCCAATTAAAAAAACGCAAACAAAAAAACAAATATATAATCAAGCAAGAATGGAATTAGCAACTAAGTACGACCCCAAAGAGGTGGAAGAAAAATGGTATCAATACTGGATAGACAACAAACTCTTCAGCAGTAAACCCGACGGGCGAGAACCCTACACCATCGTCATACCACCACCCAACGTAACCGGAGTGCTCCACATGGGGCACATGCTCAACAACACCATTCAGGATATTCTGGTGAGAAGAGCACGCATGGAAGGAAAAAACGCATGCTGGGTGCCCGGAACCGACCACGCCTCAATCGCCACTGAAGCTAAAGTGGTGAAAAAGCTTGCAGCCGAGGGTATTAAAAAACACGACCTCAAAAGAGAACAGTTCCTCAAACATGCCTGGGACTGGACACACGAACACGGAGGCATCATTCTGCAGCAGCTCAGGAAACTGGGAGCTTCGTGCGACTGGGACCGCACAGCCTTCACCATGGACGAGAAACGCTCGGAGAGCGTGATCAAGGTGTTCGTAGACCTCTATAACAAAGGACTCATCTACCGCGGACTGCGCATGGTGAACTGGGACCCCAAGGCGCTCACCGCTCTCTCAACGGAAGAGGTGGTGTATAAAGAAGAACACAGCCACCTGTTCCACTTGAAATATTACGTTCACGAACTCACGGAACTGCCTAACGAAGAACAGCTTAAAGAGCAGGGCAACGTGATTCACCACGACCAGAAAGGATATTATGCAGTGGTGGCCACCACCCGACCCGAAACCATCATGGGCGACACCGCCATGTGCATCAACCCCAAAGACCCCAAAAACCAATGGCTCAAAGGCCGCCGCGTGATTGTGCCTCTGGTGGGAAGGGTGATTCCTGTGATTGAAGACCGATACGTTGACATAGAGTTCGGTACGGGATGTCTGAAGGTTACACCCGCTCACGACACCAACGACTATATGCTCGGCAGAACACACAACCTGGAAACCATCGACATCTTCAATGCCGACGGAACCATTTCTGATGCGTCGCCGCTGTATGTGGGCATGGACCGCTTCGAATGCAGAAAGCAGATTGCCAAAGACCTTACACAGGCCGAACTGATGGAACGCGTGGAAGACTATGTGAACAAGGTGGGCTATTCGGAACGAAACTCCGACACCGCCATCGAACCGCGCCTCTCCATGCAGTGGTTCCTGCGCATGAAACATTTTGCCGACATCGCACTGCCGCCCGTGATGAACGACGAGCTGAAGTTCTATCCGCCAAAATACAAAACAACCTACAAAAACTGGCTCGAAAACATTCAAGACTGGTGCATATCGCGACAGCTCTGGTGGGGGCACCGCATTCCGGCCTACTACTTCAGCGCAAACCTGTGCAACACCCAGCCCAAGGCCGAAGAGATTACCGAAAACGGAGAGCTCTTCGTGGTGGCCGAAAATGCAGAGAAAGCACTCGCACTGGCGCGCGAAAAAGCCGGCAACCCCAACATCGCACCCGAAGACCTGCACCAAGACGAAGACGCATTGGACACCTGGTTCTCGTCGTGGCTGTGGCCCATCTCGCTCTTCGACGGCATCAACAACCCCGGCAACGAAGAGCTCAACTACTACTACCCCACCAGCGACCTGGTGACCGGACCCGACATCATCTTCTTCTGGGTGGCACGCATGATTATGGCCGGATATGAATATGTGGGCAAAATGCCGTTCCGCCACGTCTACTTCACCGGCATCGTGCGCGACAAACTGGGGCGCAAAATGTCGAAGTCGCTCGGAAACTCTCCCGACCCGCTCGAACTCATCGACAAGTTCGGAGCCGACGGCGTGCGCATGGGCATGATGCTCTCGGCACCGGCAGGAAACGACATACTCTTCGACGAGGCTCTGTGCGAACAGGGACGAAACTTCAACAACAAAATCTGGAACGCCTTCCGACTGGTGAAGGGATGGACCGTAGACCCCAACGCACAGCCCACCGAACTGCAACGGCAGGCAACAACGGCCTTCGATGCATGCCTGCGCAAGGCCAACCAGGAACTCAACGACCTGTTCGCCAAATACCGCATATCAGACGCGCTGATGGTGGTGTATAAACTCTTCTGGGACGAGTTCTCGAGCTGGTATCTCGAAGCAGTGAAACCGGCCTTCAACAACGGAAAACAAGAACCCATCGACGAAGAAACCTACCAGCAGACACTCGCCTTCTTCGACACGCTGCTGAAAATGCTGCACCCCTTCATGCCCTTCATCACCGAACAGCTGTGGCAGGCTCTCTACGAACGCAAACAGGGAGAAAGCATCATGCTGCAAACACTCTGCCTGAAACCCTGCGACGAGAACGACCAACAGCTGCTCGCCCAACTGGAATATGCCAAACAGGTGATCTCGCAGGTGCGCGCCGTGAGAAGTCAGAAGAACATTGCACCCAAACAGCAGCTGCAGGTGATCGACTGCAACGGCCACGCACCACTCACACAACTCATCGAGAAACTCGCCAACGCACAACTCACCAAAGGCGAAAAAACCGCCAACGCATCGGTGTTCATGATCGACACCGACGAGTTTGCAGTGCCCCTTGGCGACCTCATCGACGTGGCTGCAGAAATAGAGAAAGCCGAGGCACAACTGAAGCACTTAGAGGGCTTTCTGGCCGGAGTGATGAAGAAACTTTCTAACGAACGCTTCGTGGCCAACGCACCCGAGGCAGTGGTGGCCATGGAACGCAAGAAACAGGCCGATTCGGAAGAAAAAATAGCATCGCTCAAGCAAATGATTGCCCAGCTGAAGAAGTGATAGTTCCCCAAGTAGTGGCTCCCCCCTTTCATAGTGGTTCCCCTCCTTTCATCAAGGAGGGGACCACGAGTTGGGGACACTGTTCACTATTCACTGTTCACTATTCACTGTTCACTATTCACTATTCACTATTCACTAATCACTATTCACTGATCACTATCATTGGTGTCCGATAAACTCTCATGGGGCAGCACACCGAAGGTGTGCACTTTCAGTAACCGGGGGTACGAGCGTAGCGAGCACCCCCGGATTCGGCTGCCAATCCAA
>CACXFT010000035.1 GCA_902767045.1 uncultured Prevotellaceae bacterium
TCACGGCTCCACCATCGACATTGCCAAAGTCGACCTCGCCTTGTCGAAGCCCAACAAGGACTTCGGTCGCGCCTTCTACCTTTCCGACGACCGTCAGCAGGCGTTGGAGATGGCCCAGTTCCGTGCCGAGTTCGAGGAAACCGAGCCCGTGGTCAACGTCTATGAGTTCGAAGAGACACTCTTTCTGGAGTTCCGCTACAAACGCTTTGAGGCCTATACCGAGGAGTGGGCGCACTTCGTCTATGACCATCGTACAGAGCCGCACGGACGGACGCTCCATAACTACGACATCGTCTATGGCCCCATTGCCAACGACCGCGTTGGCGCGCAGATTGCCCGCTACAAGCAGGGCTACATCACCTTCGACGAGTTCCTGCGCCGCATCCAGTACATCAAAGGTATCACCTTCCAATACGCCTTCTGCACCCAGCGGGCTATTGACAAACTTCAGAAAATAAAATGAACGTATCGCAGACAGAATTCCAGAACATGAAGGAGGAGATTGTGAAGGATCTCATCGCCCGTCTGATGGACGAGCACGACCTCACGATGCAGCAGGCCTTCGATGCCGTCTATACCTCGCGCCTCTTCGAGAAACTCAGCGACCCCAAGACCGGTCTATACTTCCAAAGCTCCGGCTACGTCTATAGTTTCCTTGAAAACGAATTGAATACAATATGATGTACCCACATTATGTGTCATTCTTGTTAACGTCCTCTTCCTTCTGATTAATGGATTTGGCCTGAGGTTCTGCCTTTTCCAGTGTTTCACATCGGCTATCTGCACCAACAGAACCCGCCACTAAAGTTTTGCGATGGAATGTAGTTTCGTTTCAGTCGCAAAATATTTTAGTTCAGAATTTTGTTAGCAAGAAACCATTTCAGTTCAGCGACAATCGCAAAACCAAAGAAATACTGGTAGGAAAAGCCAAGTAGCAAACGGAAATTATTCAATGGGGAATTGCGGGGGGGGGGGGCCACTACCCTTCCCTCATGCGGCGCAGATAGTTTTTCTGCGTTTCCGTGAGGTTGGAGGGTAGATTCACCTGATAGGTAATGATGAGGTCGCCGAAGGTGCCGTCTCCGCGATCGTAGCCTCTGCCACGAATGCGCACCTTCGTACCTGGCTGAGTTTCAGGTTTCACCTTCAATTTAATCTTCCTCCCGCCGGTGAGTTGAATGATCACTTCACCACCAAGCAAAGCTGTATAGAGATCGATAGTGACAGTGGCACTCATCTCGCCTGAACTGCGGCGGCCACCAGTGGAACCAAACCCGTGGCCACCCCCGCCGAACAAGTCGCGGAAGAACGACGAGAAGCCGCCACCACCCGAGAAACTTGAAAAGTCGAAGCCTTCGAACGGCGAACCACCCTGAGCAGTGCCGCCAAAGCCACCGGAGCCGAAAGCGCCAGCCTCTTTCCAGTGTTCGCCATACTGGTCGTATTTTGAACGCTTCTCCGGATCGCTTATCACATCGTAAGCTTCGTTGAGAGCCTGAAATTTCGCCTTGGCCTTGGGGTCGTTGGGGTGAAGGTCTGGATGGAACTGCTTGGCACGTTTCTTGTAAGCAGCACGCACCTCACTTTGTGGAATATTCTTGTCTACACCAAGAATTTTGTAATAGTCGATAAATGCCATAATATGTGTCCTCCTTATGATTATTTGTTATTAAATGACATGCAAATAGTATGCCAAGATATGTTAAATTGCATTGAGGTTTCTTGTCAACTTGAACGTTTTTTCTAACTTTGCAGCAAATAATGTAAATGAAGGCCTATTATGACACATTGGTATGTTTTCTGCAAAACCGACTTGCTCATTGAACGACAAACAGATGGCACATTCACAGTGCCTTCTGCCGACGAGGTACCCGTTGAACTGAAACCCTGGGAACATGTTCACCAGGTTACTCCCAACGACGGCGATGGTACTGTTGTGAAAACGGTGTTGCTCAGCCAACCGCCTCGGCTGTCGGAAACGCAAGAAATGTGTCCACTCAGAAAATCTTATTATAAGCTGCCCTATCAGCTTTACCTCAAAGCAGGTAAATGTCAGGAAATACTTTACTGGGACTGCAACACCAAGTTTTGTGGTGTTTGTGGGGCACCGATGAAACTGCATACCGCCATTTCGAAACGGTGCACACAATGCGACAAAGAGGTGTGGCCACAATTGGCCATAGCAGTGATAGTGCTCATTCGCCGAGGCAACGAGGTGTTGCTTGTGCATGCTCACAATTTCCGCAGCGATTTCTACGGACTTGTGGCAGGTTTTGTGGAAACAGGTGAAACGCTGGAAGAGGCTGTTAAACGGGAAGTGATGGAAGAAACAAGCATCTCCATCAAAAACATCCGTTATTTTGCTTCGCAGCCATGGCCCTATCCAAGCGGACTGATGGTTGGTTTTCATGCCGACTACGAAGCTGGCACCCTGCATTTGCAGAAGAGTGAACTTTCGCGCGGTGGCTGGTTCAGCAGTGAGCATTTGCCACAGATTCCTGAAAAGCTGAGTATAGCACGCATGCTCATCGACGATTGGCTGAAGAACGGCATTTCATCAGCCAATGACGAATAGTCAGTTCGATTTTTTTCTCTTCTTCAGTTTCAGCTTTGGTATGTTGAGCTTCTGCCCGGCCTTCACCGTTTGAATGCCACCATTAACAGCTTCAACGTAACACTGCATGCCATCGCCAAGATAAGCTTTGCTGATGCCGTATAATGTTTGGCCTGGCATAACAGTAATGGTTTGTGCCACACCTTCAATTATGTAAGCTCCGTAGCGCACACGCGGATCTTTGTTGTAATCTTCTGCTTTCGAATCCTCTGCTTCCTGCTTTTTGCTTTCTGCTTTCGGAACGTCGCTTTCTGCTTTCGGAGCGTCGCTTTCTACTTTTTCAGTCTCTGCTTTCTGCTTTCTGCTTTCTGCTTTAATAGTATCGCTTTCTGCTTTCGGAGCGTCGCTTTCTGGTATCGAAGCTGTGGTTTCCTTCAAGGCAATCAAATGTTCAATGCGATGTTTTTGTGCGGTTAACTGTTGGAATAACAGAAAATAGCCTACGCCTGCTATTATCAGCAGCAACACGAAACATGCTGCCATGATGTGAAACATTCTGGATGTATGAAGATAGCGTTTTTTCCATTCTTCGGAAGATGGAGCCTGCCCGGCAGTTTCGCCTTGCAAAAAAACTGCTGAATCGTCTGTTGGTTCTGGTGCACCCTCCAACACTATTGGCTCTTCTTCTGCGGTAGCTACAACCGGTTCTTCTTCCGGGAGAGTTGCAACCGGTTCTTCTTCCGGGAGAGTTGCAATCGGCTCTTCTTCCGGAGGAGTTACAACGAGCTCTTCATCCTCAGATGTTTCCGTTGGTTCTTCAACCGCGGTAGAGGATTCCATGGGGATACTCGATTCCATTGTTTCGGAAATGCGAGTTGCCGTTTCAGCAATGAGGTCATCATTTAATTGATTTTCATATTTCTCGTCTATATCAGAGAAGTCAACCCCATCGTTGAGCACCACGGTTTCGAAGTGGGCAAAGGGCTTGTTCACCTGGTCGCGCAAGACAGCATCGGGTGTGAACGATATTTTCGCCCGCCCGTCGATGGTGATACGTTCTCCGGTGTTTACATCAACACTTTCACGCGAACTGACATTCATCATCTTGAAAGTGCCCAGTCCCTTAATTTTAACGATACCCTCATCGCGTAGTGCATCGTTAATAACATCAACAAAAGATGCAATGAACAATTCGGCATCTTTCCGTTTCATCTTTTGAGCAGAAACGAGTTCAGAAGCGATATCGGCTATCTTTATCATTGAATGGTTCCTCCATCATCTTTTGGGTTCTTTTCGTTAGGCTGTTTTTTTAAAATCTCCTTGATGGTTGATGTGGGTCGGAAGTTGAGCACCAGTTTTGGTGGAACCAGCATGGTTTTTCCACTGGAGGGATTAACCATTGTTCGTTCTTGGCGTTTTTTTACTTCGAAGGTTCCGAAACCCTGCAATGTTACTGTTTCTCCCTCTTCGAAACAATTGCCCATGAAAGAAATGATGGTGCGCACCAACTTCTGCGCTCCATCTTGTGTGAAACGCGTGCGTGTGCTCAACTCTTTTATAAACTCTTTGTTATTCATAAAAAACTAAGGATTTGGAAATAACAGGAAACACAGCATTCACTGAATGATTTCGCCATAGAGGTCGAACTCGTCGGCAGCTGTAATGCGCACTCTCTGGAAGAATCCGCGCCGGAGTGTTTTGCCCTGAGCAGGAATAAGCACTTCGGGATCTACCTCGGGCGATGAAAATTCGGTGCGGCCCACATAGTAGTCACCCTCTTTCCTATCGATGATAACCAAAAATTCCTTTCCTACCTTCTGCTGTGCAATCTCGGAACTGATTTCTTGCTGAAGCGCCATCAGGCGGTCGAGCCGTTGTTGCTTCACTTCGTCAGGAACATCGTCGGTGTAGTTCAAGGCGCTGTAGGTTCCTTCCTCTTCAGAATAGGCAAAAGCCCCCATGCGTTCGAAGCGTGCCCAGCGCACAAATTCCATCAGCTCTTCAAAGTCGCTTTCGGTTTCGCCGGGAAAACCCACCAGCAGTGTTGTGCGCAGGTGTATGCCGGGCACCTCGCGGCGCAGCCTCTCTACAAACTCCATGGTTTCTTTCTTGGTCACATTCCTGTGCATGCGCGAAAGCACATTGTCTGAGATATGTTGCAGGGCTATGTCGAGATATTTGCAAACATTGGTATTGTTTTTAATGACATCGAGCAGTTCCCATGGAAACTGGTTCGGATAGGCATAGTGCAACCGAATCCATTTCACACCTTTCAGCTTGGCCATATTGTTCACCAGCTGGGCTATGTGGCGCTTTCCGTCTATGTCTACCCCATAATAGGTGAGTTCTTGAGCAATAATCTGAAACTCTTTCACCCCCTGTTCAGCCAGCAGTTTCATTTCGTTAAGAATTTCTGCTTCTGGTCGGCTGACGTGCTTGCCTGTGATAAGGGGGATAGCACAATAGGCACATCGGCGGTCACAACCCTCGCTAATTTTCACATAGGCATAGTGTTGCGGCGTGGTGAGCATGCGCATGGCAGAAGGCTTTTCGGGTTCCACCTCCCATGGTTTTCTCAGAGAGTTTATATCACCCGATGCAAGCAGGTCTGTGATGAGTTGTGGATAGTCGAACTTCCCATAGTAGTGGTCTACCTGTGGAATTTCTTTTTGCAGTTCGTCGCGAAAGCGTTGCGACAGGCATCCCATCACAAAGAGTTTTTTGATGCGCCCCTGTTTCTTGTCTTCGGCCAACTGCAGTATCATGTTGATGCTCTCTTCTTTTGCATCGGCAATGAATCCGCATGTGTTCACCACCACAATTTCTCCCTTAGGCACTTGTGGGTCGTGAACACATTTAAAGCCATGACGCTGAAAAAGCCACATGAGCCGCTCGCTGTCCACAAGATTCTTGGAGCACCCCATGGTGATAACGTCTACCTCGTTTTTTCTCATCTTGCTTAAAAAATTACATTCATAGAAAACAGCCATTCAATCAAGTGGTTACTGGCTGAAGAGCGAATCAACAAACTGTCGCTTGTTAAAGAGTTGAAGGTCTTCCATGCCTTCTCCGAGGCCAATATATTTCACGGGCACTTTCAGTTGGTCGCTGATGCCAATAACAACTCCGCCTTTGGCTGTTCCGTCGAGCTTGGTGATGGCGAGCGAAGTGATTTGCGTGACTGCTGCAAACTGGCGTGCCTGTTCGAAGGCATTCTGCCCCGTGGAGCCGTCGAGCACGAGCAACACTTCATCAGGAGCCTGAGGGAGCACTTTCTTCATCACATCCTTGATTTTTTTCAGCTCGTTCATCAACCCCACCTTGTTATGCAGTCGGCCGGCGGTGTCGATAATCACCACGTCAGCATTATTGGCCTTGGCCGACGAGAGCGTATCGAAGGCCACGCTGGCGGGGTCGCTTCCCATTTGCTGTTTCACCACGGGCACCCCTACCCTTTCTCCCCAGATGCAGATTTGTTCCACGGCGGCGGCACGGAATGTGTCGGCAGCACCCAAGAAAACGCGTTTGCCGGCTTTTTTGAATTGGTAGGCAAGCTTGCCGATGGTGGTGGTTTTTCCAACGCCGTTCACTCCCACGACAAGAATCACATATGGGCTATGATCGGAAGGAAGCTCCCACGAATCTAAGTCGGAAGAATGGTTTTCCGACAGCAGTGCAGCAATTTCTTCTCGTAGAATCTCATTCAGCTCAGATGTGGAAACATATTTGTCGCGTTCAACTCTTTGCTGAATGCGTTCAATGATTTTAAGAGTTGTTTCCACTCCCACATCACTTGTAATGAGAACTTCTTCAAGGTTGTCGAGAACATCATCATCAACCTTTGACTTGCCCGCTATAACACGGGCTATTTTTGAAAACACGCTCTGCTTGGTTTTCTCCAAGCCCTTATCGAGTGTTTCCTTTTTGCTCTTTGTGAATAATCCAAATAATCCCATAATCTAAATTTGTCGCAAAAGTACGAAAAAAAGTTATATGTGCAAAAGAAAATGCACGAAAAACGCCGCAACCCTCACGAGTTGCGGCGCTTTTATTGATATAAAGTTGAATGAATATCTTTTTTTATACTATCACTTACTTCACCTTGTCTACGATAGCCTTGAAAGCCTGAGGGTTGTTCATGGCGAGGTCGGCAAGCACCTTGCGGTTGATTTCGATGCCAGCCTTGGCCAGTGCACCCATCAGCTTAGAATAGCTGATACCCTCGATGCGAGCTGCAGCGTTGATACGCTGAATCCACAGAGCGCGGAAATTGCGTTTCTTGGTGCGACGGTCGCGGTAAGCATAGGTGAGACCTTTCTCGTATGTGTTCTTGGCTACGGTCCAAACGTTTTTGCGAGCTCCAAAATATCCCTTAGTGAGCTTCAGAATGCGTGTTCTCTTTGCTTTAGAAGCAACATGATTTACTGATCTTGGCATAATTTTCTTCTTTTAAAAATTCAACTAATGGATAAATTAACGCAGGCAAAGCAATTCACGAACCTGCTTGAGGTTGCTGTTATCGACCAGCGTCTGGTGAACCAAGTTACGCTTTTGTTTCTTTGTCTTCTTTGTGAGAATGTGACTGTGGTAAGCATGATGTCTTTTAATCTTACCAGTGCCGGTGAAGCGGAAGCGCTTCTTTGCTCCGGAATTTGTCTTTACTTTTGGCATTGTTTTGAATTGTTTAAATGTTACTATTGATGATAGCGGTGGCAACGCATATACCGGGCGCAGCGCACCTTAAATGTTCATTTTATCCTTCTTCTTGAATGGTTTTCAGCAAATCGGCTCCACCCTTGGCATTGGCGAGCAGACCGTTGGCAACTGCTGAAGCTTCAGATTCCTGCCGGGCAGTTTCCTTGGCTTCGACCTCTCGGCGCTCATTATCGCGCTTTTGCTGACTTTTCTTAGCCACGCCTGCTTTTTTAGGTGCAAGAAAGAGGAACATCTTCTTTCCTTCCAAACGAGGCAGCTGCTCTACTTTTGCATATTCCTCCAGGTCGTTGGCAAAGCGAAGAAGAAGTACTTCGCCCTGTTCTTTGAAGAGTATGGAGCGACCACGGAAGAACACATAGGCACGAACCTTGTTGCCTTCTTCCAAAAACTCCTTGGCATGCTTGAGCTTGAAGTTGTAGTCGTGGTCGTCGGTTTGGGGTCCGAAGCGAATTTCCTTCACTTCAACCTTCACCTGCTTGGCCTTCATCTCCTTGGCATGTTTCTTCTGCTGATAGAGGAACTTAGAATAGTCGATGAGCCGGCAAACGGGTGGTTGGGCATTGGGAGAAATCTCCACAAGATCTACACCCTGTTGGCGTGCCATGTCAAGTGCTTGCCGGGTAGGTACAACTTCAGAACCGCTTTCACCTACGATGCGGACTTCCCGAACGCGAATTTGCTCATTCACGCGGTACTGATTTTTCATTTTGTCATTCTTCATTCAACTGTTTTAAGTCTCTATTTTTTGCTAAACGGCTGCAAAGTTACTGTTTTTCAATGAACCAGCAAAACTTTTCTCTTGTTTTTTTACTAATGGCATAACTTTTTTGTTGTTCGGGCACTCCTTCAGAGTGCTGTTATGCCTTTCATGCATAGTAACCGGGGGTACTCGCTTCGCTCGCACCCTCGGTTACTGAGAGTGGACGCTTTCAGCGTCCGTTCCATCGTGGTTTTTGGTGTACGTCACATTCCTAATCCTGCGGTCTCAGGTTGGTGTGCGTCACATTCCTAATCCTGCGGTCTTAGGTTGGTGTGCGTCACATTCCTAATCCTGCGGTCTCAGGTTGGTGTGCGTCACATTCCTAATCCTGCGGTTTCAGGTTGGTGGCCTTGAGCATCTCTGCAACCTCGGTGTTGATGCGCTGGGCAAACTCTTCTTTCTTCATGGTAGCCTGCTCGCCGCCGCCCTGCTTACGCATGGCCACAAGTCCTTCGGCTGCTTCCTGTTCGCCCACGATAACCATATAAGGCACGCGTTTCAGCTCGTTGTCGCGAATCTTACGACCAATCTTCTCGTTGCGGTCGTCAACAGATGCGCGCACACCCTGTTCGCTCAGATAGTGGCACACCTCTTGTGCATAGTTGTTATACTTCTCAGAGATGGGCAGAATGGCCACCTGCTCGGGAGTGAGCCACAGGGGGAAGTGCCCGGCTGTGTGTTCGATGAGCACAGCGGTGAAGCGCTCCATGGAGCCGAACGGTGCACGGTGAACCATCACTGGGGTTTGCTTGGAGTTGTCTTCGCCCGTATATTCCAGTTTGAAACGCTGGGGCAGGTTATAGTCGACCTGAATGGTTCCGAGCTGCCAACGACGTCCAATGGCATCTTTCACCATGAAGTCGAGTTTCGGTCCATAGAAGGCAGCCTCGCCATATTCGACCTTTGCCTCCAGTCCTTTCTCCTTGCAGGCATCGATGATGGCCTGCTCCGACTCTGCCCAAACCTCATCAGAACCAATGTATTTCTCTTTGTCGTTGGGGTCGCGAAGTGAAATCTGTGCCTCCACATTTTCAAAGTTAAAGATAGAGAACACCGCCTTGATGATATCCATCACACGCATGAACTCGCCCTTCACCTGGTCGGGACGGCAGAAGATGTGTGCATCGTCTTGCGTGAACGAACGCACACGAGTGAGTCCGTGCAGCTCGCCGCTCTTCTCATAGCGATACACCGTACCAAACTCTGCAATGCGCAGGGGCAGGTCTTTATAGGAGCGTGGTTTCCAGGCGAACACCTCGCAGTGGTGCGGACAGTTCATGGGCTTCAGCATATATTCCTCATCCTCTTCAGGAGTGGTGATGGGGCGGAAGGCGTCTTTAGAATAATGTGCATAGTGACCGCTGGTAACATAGAGGTTCTTGCCGCCGATATGCGGGGTGATAACCTCCTGGTAACCGAAGTTCTTCTGAATCTTGCGCAGCATATCCTGCAGGCGCAGACGCAGGTCGGTGCCCTTCGGCAGCCAGATGGGAAGACCCTTGCCCACACGGTCTGAGAACATAAAGAGTTCCATCTCTTTGCCAATCTTGCGATGGTCGCGTTTCTTAGCCTCTTCAAGCATGACGAGATATTCGTCGAGCATTTTTTTCTTGGGGAACGAGATGCCATAGAGGCGCTGCATTTGTTCGCGCGAAGCATCACCACGCCAGAAAGCGCCTGCCACGCTGGTAAGCTTCACGGCCTTGATGAGCCCTGTTGACACAAGGTGCGGACCGCGACAGAGGTCGGTGAAGGCACCCTGCGTGTATGTAGAGATAGTACCATCTTCCAAATCCTGCTCAATGTGCTCACACTTGTAGACCTGTCCGTCAGCACCGAACTCCTTCAGCGCTTCGGCCTTGGGAACCTCGCGACGCACCACGGGTTCGTCTTTCTTGGCCAGCTCCATCATTTTCTGTTCAATCCTGGGGAAGTCGCTCTCCTTGATCATTTCGCCATCTTTCAGCAGCACATCATAGAAGAACCCGTTTTCCACAGCCGGTCCGAAGCCGAACTGAATGCCGGGATAGAGTTCTTTCAGAGCCTCTGCCAGCAAGTGAGCCGAGGTGTGCCAAAAGGTGTGCTTGCCCTCTTCGTCGTCAAACTTATAGAGAGCAACGGTGGCATCCTGATTGATGGGACGGTTGAGTTCTACGGTTTCGCCATTCACAGCGCAAGATACAACGTTGCGTGCAAGAGCCGGCGAAATGCTCTCGGCGATTTGAAAACCAGTCACGCCCTGCTCATACGAGCGAACAGAGCCATCTGGGAATGTAATGTTTACCATATACAAAATAGCTTAAGTTTTAAAAACGGATGCAAAGTTAATAATTAATTCTGAAATGAGGGAAAGCCATTACTGAAAAATTTTGCTGTTTCGAAATAATGTTGTACTTTTGCGCCCAAATTTTGAGAGTAGTTTGTTTATGAGACATTCTGTTTCGGTTTTATTCGTTACATCCATTCTAACTGTTTGCTTTTATGCAGAGAGTTGTTCTGGAAGAAAAGTCCCCGAAGGGGAAACACCGAAAAATGATTCAACATTCATTGATTCGCTTTCCCATCAGTCTGAAATGGTGAGCGAAGAGGAAGAACTGATTTCCGAATCTCCCATGCCCGTTGCAGCCGAAGAGTATTTCGATGATTTCTTCTTCAACTTTGCCGCCAACCGCAAATTGCAGCTGGAACGCATCAAGTTTCCGCTCAAGTTGACAGATGGTGACGAGACCACCCGCATTGAAAAGAAACAATGGCAAATGGATTATTTTTTCATGCGGCAGGGTTATTACACCCAAATCTTCGACAATCAGCAGCAGATGGATCTTGCCAAAGACTCCACCGTTGACCATGTGATGTTGGAGCGCATCAACTTCTCTTCGCAACGGGTGCAGCGTTACGACTTTCACCGCAAGAATGGACGCTGGCAGCTCACACAGGTTTTCAACGAAAGCATCGAGCATAATGCCAATGCTTCTTTCCTTCGGTTCTACAGCCAGTTTGTTGCCGACAGTGCTTTCCAGCAGCAGAGTCTCAACGATGTTGTTACGTTCTCTTCGCCCAGTCCCGACAACGATTTTGAAACCCAAACGGGCGAGATTGTGCCCGAGCAGTGGCCCATGTTCAAGCCCGAACTTATTCCGCACGGAACCATCTACAACATCATGTATAGTCGTCCCGTAGAAGGCAGCAATCAGAAAATCTTTGTTACCCGGGGTGTTGCCAACGGCATGGAGGCTCAAATGATATTCCGCAAGCGTGCCGGCCACTGGCGGCTCGTTCACTTCGACAGTCTGTAAGCGTTGGTGCCGGCAGAAAACAAAGGTTCTGATGATGCGAGCAGAAAACAAAGGTTTTAACTAAAAACAGAAGCATGAAAGATTTTACCAACTACAGCCTTCTCAACCACAACACATTCGGCATTGATGCCGCTTGCCATCGGTTCATAGAGTATGAAACAACAAAAGAGGCTTGCAGGGCAGCCGAAATAATTGGTTCAGGCAATGCTCCCCTACTCATCGTGGGAAGCGGGAGCAACCTGTTGCTCACAAAAGATTTCAATGGCACAGTGGTTCATTCGGCTATTAAAGGCATACACCTTATTAATATAAATAAGCAAGGCGATGTTTTTCTGCGATGCGGAAGCGGCGAAACATGGGATGATGTGGTAGCCCACTGCGTTAGCAACGGATACTATGGTGCCGAAAACCTCTCACTCATTCCCGGAGAGGTGGGGGCCAGTGCAGTTCAGAACATTGGGGCCTACGGTTCCGAGGTTGCCTGCCTTATTGAATCTATAGAAGCTGTTGATATTCAAAGCAAACAACAGGTGGTTATTGCTTGTGAAGAGTGCCACTATGGGTATCGCCAAAGCAGGTTCAAGGGTGAATGGCACAACCGGTTTCTCATTACACATGTAACCTATCGGCTCAGCACCACATTCCAACCCAAGCTCGACTATGGTAACATTCGCACCGCATTGGCCGAAAAAGGCATTGAAACCCCAACAGCACAACAACTGCGGCAAATCATCATCAACATTCGCGAAGCAAAGCTTCCCAATCCCAAGGTTCTGGGCAATGCCGGCAGCTTTTTCATGAATCCCGTTGTGAGCATTGAGAAATATAGCGAACTGGCAGCCCGCTACCCGGGCATGCCCCACTACCCCATCGATGCTTCACACGAAAAGATTCCTGCCGGATGGCTGATTGAACAGTGCGGATGGAAGGGGCGCTCGTTAGGTCCGGCTGGTGTTCACAACCGCCAGGCGCTGGTGTTGGTGAATCACGGACAAGCCACCGGCCAAGAAATTCTTCACCTTTGCGAAACAATACAAAACGATGTGGAAGCGAAGTTTGGCATTCACATCAACCCGGAAGTAAACATCATATAACCCTATTCAAGGATAGCAAGCAATGAAATTCACTTTTCTCGGAACAGGCACGTCTGCCGGTGTGCCCATGTTGGGCTGCCAATGCCCGGTGTGCAAAAGCAGCGACCCGCGCGACAAGCGATGGCGTTCGGCAGCTATGTTAGAATCAGCCACCACCCGCATTCTCATCGATGCCGGTCCCGACATTCGCATGCAGCTGATGCCGCTGGAATTTAAGAAACCGGATGCTGTGCTGCTTACACATATCCATTACGATCATGTGGGTGGCATAGACGACTTGCGGGGCTTTTGCGCTCTTGGCAGTCTGGATATCTATGCCAATGGCGATACCACAAGCGGCCTGCGCCAAACCATGCCCTACTGCTTTGCAGAACATTTATACCCCGGGGTTCCGCTGTTAAACCTTCACACCATCAGGCCACATCAAACATTCAGCGTTGGCGACATAGAGGTAACCCCCATCGAAGTGATGCACTATCAACTGCCCATTCTGGGCTATCGCTTTGGTAGGTTGGCCTACATCACCGATATGAAAACCATTGCCGATGCAGAGCTGCCCTATCTCGAAGGTATTGAAACACTTGTTGTGAACGCGCTTCGCTTCGAAGGTGAGCACATGGCCCACATGCTGGTTGGCGAGGCCATCAACTTTTCGCGCCGCATAGGTGCACGTCGCACGTTCTTTACCCATCTCACCCACCAGATTGGATTTCACGACGATGCCAACAGCCGACTGCCAGAAGGTTTTCAGTTTGCTTATGACGGGCTCACGCTCGAATATTAAGGTTATTTCTGTTTACAATAGAAACAACCTTCAGAAAAATATTCGCTCACAATGAATGGCAATGCAGAAAATATTTGTACCTTTGCAACCCAAAATTCATTATTAACATCAATTAAAAAAGAAAGAAATGTCAGAAGAAGTAACATCAGCACTGACCAACCACATTGAAAAGAAGAAGGTTTATGAGTTGATAGTCATTGCCCTTGTCACAACTCTTGTGTGGAACCTACCCAGTTCGGTTTTCGGCATCGATGGCCTTACGGTCGTTCAGCAGCGCATTATTGCCATTTTCGTGTTTGCAACACTTTCGTGGCTTACTGAGGCCATTCCCTCTTGGGCCACCTCGCTGGCCATCATTACCATCATGTGCCTCACCGTTTCAAACAACAGCCTCACGCCGTTCAAAGGTGAGGGTGAAGCCTTTGGCGAACTGCTCAAGTCGAAAGAAATTATGGCTTCGTTTGCCGACCCTGTTTGCATGCTCTTCCTTGGCGGATTCATTCTTGCCATCGCAGCCACCAAGTCGGGGCTCGATGTGCTGCTTGCCAAAAGTTTGATTAAACCTTTCGGTAACAAGAGTGAGAATGTACTGTTGGGCTTCTTGCTCATCACCGGTTTGTTTTCGATGTTTGTTTCCAACACGGCCACAGCAGCCATGATGCTCACCTTCCTCACTCCGGTGTTCGCAGCTCTCCCAGCCAATGGCAAGGGGCGCATAGCGCTCACCATGAGCATTCCCGTGGCAGCCAACATCGGTGGCATGGGCACACCCATTGGCACACCTCCCAATGCCATTGCCCTGAAGGTGCTCGATCACATCTCCTTCGGACAGTGGATGTCGTTCATGTTCCCTCTGGCCATCATTCTGCTGCTCATTTCGTGGCGCGTGATTCTGGCTTTCTTCCCATTCACACAGAAGACCATTCAATTGGAAATCAAAGGCGAGTCGCACAAGGGATGGCGCATGTGGGTGGTTATCGCCACGTTCATTACCACCATTCTGCTTTGGGTGATTCCGAAGGAATATACCGGTATAGACTCTAATACCGTTGCCATGGTGCCTATGGGTGTTTTTGCCCTCACGGGAGTGATTACTGCCAAAGACCTGCGCCACATCGACTGGGCCGTTATTTGGATGGTGGCCGGTGGTTTTGCGCTTGGCCTTGGCATGAACGGCAGTGGTCTTGCCGATGCAGCCATCAAGAGCATCCCGTTTGGCGAATGGAGTCCACTGGTGATTATGATCATTTCGGGACTTATCTGCTACTTCCTCTCGAACTTCATTTCAAACACTGCCACAGCCGCCCTGTTGGTTCCCATTCTTGCAGTAGTGTGTAAGGGCATGGAGGGCTCGCTCGGTGCTGTTGGCGGCATGCCTACCATCATCATTGGTGTGGCCATGTCGGCCTCGGCTGCCATGTGTCTGCCCATCTCCACACCACCAAACGCCATTGCCTACTCCACGGGTCTTGTTGAGCAGAAGCACATGTTGAAGATAGGTCTATCCATGGGATTCATCACTATGGTGCTGGGCTACGGTATGCTCCTTGTGATTGGCAAGATGGGAGTTTTAGGATAGAATTGAATGAAGAAATCGTTTCTGCAACTACACCTGTCGGTTCTGCTGGCAGGTTTCACCGGTCTGTTCGGCAAGCTCATCACCCTTCACGAGGTTGATATCGTTTGGTATCGCATGTTCTTCACCTCCATGATTTTGCTTGTGTTCACGGGCCTTCCCAAAATAGAGCACCGCAAGCTGCTGCAATTAGCAGGTTGCGGTGCACTGTTAGGTTTACACTGGATGCTCTTTTATGGAAGCATCAAGGCATCGAATGTGAGCATTGGTGTTATTTGTTTCTCGCTGGTTGGGTTCTTCACTGCCTTCATTGAACCGTTGGTATATCACCGGCGAGTGTCGTGGATGGAAGTGCTGTTCTCACTCATCACGGTGGCGGGGCTGCTTTTCATTTTCTCTTTCGATGCGCAGTATCGCTATGGCATCACCATAGGTGTGCTCTCTTCGTTTGTGTGCGCCCTTTATGTAACGCTCAACAAGCGGGTGAGCGTGGGGGTGAAGGGTCGTTCGGTGCTGTTCTACCAGATGGCAGGCGGGTTGGTTTTGGTTACGCTCATCGACCCCCTCTACCTCTCTGTGTTTCCCGCAACCCACTCCGTGCTTGTTATTCCCGAGGGCAGCAATTTGTGGTGGATGCTTTGCCACGCACTGTTTTGCACTGTTGGCATGTATCTGTTGCAGATTCAGGCACTGCGCAGCCTTTCGGCCTTCACAGTGAACCTGACCTACAATCTTGAGCCTTGCTACACCATTATTATTGCGTTTATTGCCTTTGGCGAAGCCCGCGAGGTGAATTTCTCGTTCTATGTGGGCATAGCACTCATTTTAACGAGTGTGCTGCTGCAAACATGGCGTGCCCTTCGGCTGCGCCCTATTTCAGCTCGTTCCACTTCGGGGGAGTCACTCCCATCAGATTCCTGACAAAGAAATCGAACCGCTTGTGTTCGCCAAA
>CACXFT010000036.1 GCA_902767045.1 uncultured Prevotellaceae bacterium
CGTTTCTTTACAGCATATAAGCAAAATGCGAATGTTTTGCGAATGTTTTTTCTTGTTGTAACAAAGAACTTTTCATACTTTTGCAACGATAACTATTTAAAGTCTAAAAAAAATGAAAAGATTATTCTTAATTTTGGCATGCTTCACATTCTCTTTGTTTAGCATGGCACAATCAGGCTCAGTGCTTATTGGTGGAAAGAACAGGTCTTTCAACATAGAAAGCGACATGGAAGCATCTTCCTGCACAATAACACTTACGGATGCAGTATGCTTTGATAGCATTGCTTGGCAAAAGTTACAAAAACAACTACAGTTCGAGGATACAACAACTGACCGGGTGTTCAGATGCCCGGGTAGGCAAGAAGCATATTCTATGAATTATATAGCACATCTTCCACCCCGGGAAGGTATGAGCATTGTTATACTCGATGTATTGAGACACAAATATCCTCAAGCACGCAAAGTTATTGGTGATAAAAAACTTATTGTTGCTATTGCAGAGGATATGGACGGAATTCTTTACTATCTAAACATTTCGTGTTTAAATGCTAAGACATCCGAAATGATTAAGGGTTGCATGGTTGATATTATACGAGTGCTAAATACTGTATATCGATTTGAAAAGCCATCGAAATATGGAATGTACGAACCAGTGCAGTTCTCATTCCCAATTTGGCCTAAAGACTGGGACTATCTCATTAGTAAGCCAAATAAAAATAAATGACTGTGGCCCAGCTGTCCTCCGAATGATTGCCGAATACTACGGCATGTCATACACACGGGAAGTTATCTTTGTAAACTGTTGAATCATGAAAATAATGCGATTACATTTAATGGTTATATTCCATTTGCTGGGCATAATACATATTTATGCCCAGCAAAGTGTATCACAAAACGCTATTGAGCAGTTAGAGTCGTTTGTGGTAAACATGAACAACTTCAACCGACAGTATCCTCAAGAGAAAGTCTATCTGCATTTAGACAATACGGGATATTTTATGGGTGAAACCATCTGGTTCAAAGCTTATGTGGTAAGGGCCGACAAAACAAAACTGACGGACATCAGCGGAGTGCTTTATGTCGAGCTGGTTGATCCCACGGGAGAAATTATCCGAACAGAGAAAGTGAAAATCACCAACGGAACAGGATCTGGCTACATGATTCTGACAGATTTCCTCAATAGCGGTTTCTATGAGATTCGTGCCTATACCCGATACATGACCAACTGGGACAGCGGCGGCATCTTCTCTCGAGTGATTCCTATTCTTAACGCCCCAAAGAAAGAGGGAGACTACAATGATCGCACGATGGATATGTTCAGCTATGAGAAACGGTTGCCTAACAACCGGGATGAGCAGGCAACAGAGGAAGAGAAGAAGATGAATGTAACATTCTACCCTGAGGGAGGACATCTGGTGCAAGGGGTTGAAAACCGCGTGGCCTTTTCCATCACAGACGAAACCGGTGCTCATTTCGAAAGTACCGGATGGTTGGAGGACAGCGGGACACGTGTTGCCGAAGTGAGTACATTGCGTGAGGGACGTGGAATGTTTACATGTACCCCTGACAAGAATCGCTTGACACTGCACCTGCTAAACAAGAAGGGCGATGAAAGGACGTTTCGCCTACCCAAGGCAGAACTGTCGGGGATTGCCATGATGGTCAAAGAGTCGGAAAACGAAGCATTTGACATCACGGTCAACCGCTCGGCATCCTATGCCGCAGCACCACTGGGAATTGTTGCCATGCACAACGGACGAGTCATGCGCTTTGAGGCGGCAGGAGAGAAACCTGTTTCTATTGATTCACAACTGTTGGGCGACGGTGTCAATCAGGTTGCCGTGATTGACACGCTGGGTAATGTGTTGGCAGAGCGAATGGTTTTCGTCTATCCCCGAAAAAACATAACGCCCATTGACATCAAGATTGAGAATGAATATCTGGAACCACACGGCAAGATTACCTTGAATGTGCAAACCGAGCCTCTGTCTGCATTTTCACTTGCCGTTCGCGACTACGACACACAGGTGCAGGGATGGCAAGGTGACGCATGGTCATGGCTGTTACTGACCAGTGACTTGAAAGGATATATCGAGAATCCACGCTATTATTTGGAAACGGATGACGGGGAGCACCGGCGTGCCGCAGACCTGCTGATGATGGTGCAGGGATGGCGACGGTATGACATGTTGCAGATGGATGGCGTAAGTCCTTTTGAATTGAAAGAAAAGGCCGAGAAAAACTTGGTGCTACACGGACGAATCTTCAATCGAAAGAAGTCAAGAAATCCCTTGGATAAAATAGACCTGTTTGTAACTCGTAATAGCAACATGTATGACAAATCAGAATTACAATACTTATACCGCATCGGGAAAGATGGGGGCTTCCATGTAGATTCACTTGATTTTTATGGGACAAGCGACCTTATATTCCGTCCCGAAGTGAACGGGGACCTTATCCAATGCGATTTTGCCTTTTATCGTTATTATGCTGTTAAAACCCGATATCTTTATAAAAACGAATCGCTCCCCATTCCCATAGACACTCCACGTGTACGGATGGATTGGAAAAATGACACTGTCATGAACATGCTCTCTGGTAAAGACCATTTGTTGGAAATGGTGGAAGTAAGAGGAAAACGACATTCTATGCCAATGTCCGCTTATTGGTCAAATGAAAGGCTTGGGGCCAAGCGCGCAAGTATCTATTATGACTGCAGGAAGGAAAGCGACCGTTTGCGCGAATTGAGAATACCTCAGCCTGATTTCCTTACATGGCTCAAGCAGAAAAACAAAAACTTCAGTGGCACGTGGGGCAGCGAAATGACTGATAACCCCAATATGCCGTTCTATCGTGCAAGTACGCAACGGATGGTGCATACACGTGACGGAATAGACTACAAACGCCGGCCTGTTATCTGGATTGTTGACAACGGATTCTATTGTCTTACCTTTGCACCACGTGAAATAACCGATGAAGACTTTTCTAGTCGGGGATGGGGGGATTTCCCCGCTACGCTGGATGAAGTAAACTCTGTCTATATTTCCGAAGATGAACAAGCTTGGCA
>CACXFT010000037.1 GCA_902767045.1 uncultured Prevotellaceae bacterium
AGCAGTTGGGTATGATTCATGATGCAAAGGTACAACTTTATTCTTGATTAGCCAAGCTTTACCAACCGGGTAAATCCGCTGAGCCGTTCTTTTCTGAAAAGATAAAAGTGGTCTCTTTCCTTTCCATCATTTTTGTCCTTTACATACACACGGAATTTCCTGCCGATGTGCTATCCAACAAGCCGATAGCCGCCATGGTGCAGAAGATCACCACGGGTCTTTTGGCACCGTGCGCCGTTCCCATGTTCTTTGCCATTTCCGGCTATCTCTTTTTCTTTGGCGCAAGTCATGTGGGAAAGGTATTCATTAAAATGAAAAAGAGAATCAAAACGCTCTTCATCCCATTTGTTATAGCAGCTATGGCCTATCCGCTGCTGCCGATATTCAAAGAGCTTGTTCTCCACCATCCTGCCGAAAAGCAATACCTGCTTTTAATTCAGCAACAAGAATTCACGAACACGCTGAAGTGTCTGTTTTTCGACAGCGGCACCACCATGCCATGGGCCTATCACCTTTGGTTTCTGAGAGACTTAATCATCATTGTGCTCTTCTCTCCCGTCCTTTTCTATGCAAGAAGATGGCTTGGCTATTGGAGCATTGCGGTGGTGGCAGCATTCTATCTATTTTTTCCACAGCTCCACTTCCTCTATGGCATGTTTTGGTTTGTAGCAGGCAGTTTTGTCTTAGACAAACTGGGCTCACTGCCGCAAAGGTTCACCTTCTTGATGCTGTCCATCTTCCTGGCGATGGCCTTTTGGCGTTTGTTTGTCACCGACGAAGTGACGGAGCCGTTCAAGACCGTTGAAATAGCGTTGGGGGTGACAGCCCTTTGGCGGCTCTACGATATGCTCGTTTCCAGTTCGTTCCGTCTCGAATCGGTGCCGGTGCTGCATGTTGCCTGTCAATATACATTCTTTCTGTATCTTTATCACGAGCCGAGCCTTCATGCCGTAACCAAAGGCATTTCTTCAGCCTTGGGCAACAACGAGTTTGCCTACACTGTCTCCATCATGCTGTCACCTCTACTGCTCTCCACCATCATCATTGCTATAGGCTTCGTTATGAAAAAGTATATGCACAAGGTGTATGCAATATTAACAGGAGGGAGATAGGGACTGCAAAAGAAAAGCAAGCTTTCCTTTTGCATTTCCCTCATTTTTTTGTAACTTTGCGCATTGAATTTCAGAACACAAGAAATGGAAGAAAATCAAAACATCGAGAACAACTATTCAGCGAGTAACATACAGGTGCTCGAAGGTCTTGAGGCCGTGCGCAA
Organism: uncultured Prevotellaceae bacterium; assembly: GCA_902767045.1. GTDB lineage: Bacteria > Bacteroidota > Bacteroidia > Bacteroidales > Bacteroidaceae > Prevotella. Next base: position 1,277 of record CACXFT010000037.1, read on the forward strand.
GCGCCCTGCCATGTATATTGGCGACATCAGCGAAAAGGGTCTTCACCATCTGGTGAACGAAACCGTCGACAACTCCATCGACGAGGCCATGGCCGGTTATTGCAAAAACATTGAAGTAACCATCAACGAGGATAACTCCATCACCGTGCAGGACGATGGCCGAGGCATTCCGGTAGACGAGCACGAGAAGATGCACAAGTCGGCACTGGAAGTGGTGATGACGGTGCTGCACGCCGGCGGTAAGTTCGACAAGGGCTCCTACAAGGTGAGCGGCGGTTTGCACGGTGTGGGTGTGAGCTGTGTGAACGCACTCTCTACCCACATGATGTCGCAAGTGTTCCGCGATGGTAAGATTTACCAGCAGGAATATGAAAAGGGCAAACCCCTCTACCCCGTGAAAGTGGTTGGAGAAACCAACCTGCGCGGCACCCGGCAGCAGTTCTGGCCCGACCCCACCATCTTCACCACCACCGTGTATAAATGGGACATTGTGGCAAGCCGCATGCGCGAACTTGCTTTCCTGAATGCGGGCATACGCATCACCCTGCGCGACCTGCGACCCAACGAAGAGGGGAAAACACGCGAAGAGGTTTTCCACGCCAAAGACGGACTGAAGGAATTTGTGCGCTATGTAGACCGTCACCGCACGCACCTCTTCGACGATGTGATCTATCTGAAAACAGAAAAGCAGGGTGTGCCCATCGAGGTGGCAGTGATGTACAACACCGACTACTCAGAGAACATTCACTCTTATGTGAACAACATCAACACCATAGAGGGTGGCACACACCTCACGGGATTCCGCATGGCCCTCACCCGCACGTTGAAGGCTTATGCCGACCAAGACCCTGTGATTTCCAAGAACATTGAGAAGGCAAAGATAGAAATTGCCGGCGAAGACTTCCGCGAAGGGCTCACGGCAGTTATCAGCATCAAGGTGGCCGAGCCGCAGTTCGAGGGTCAAACGAAAACCAAGCTGGGCAACAGCGAGGTGACGGGAGCGGTGCAGCAGGCTGTGGGCGAAGCACTCAGCTACTATCTTGAAGAACACCCGAAAGAGGCCAAGCTGATTTGCGACAAGGTGGTGCTGGCGGCAACAGCGCGCATCGCCGCACGCAAAGCCCGCGAAAGTGTGCAGCGGAAAAACCCCATGTCGGGCGGCGGACTGCCCGGCAAGCTGGCCGACTGTTCCAACAAAGACCCCAAGGATTGTGAAATCTTCCTCGTTGAGGGTGACTCGGCAGGTGGTTCGGCCAAACAGGGACGCGACCGCCATTTCCAGGCCATCCTGCCCCTGCGCGGTAAAATTCTGAACGTAGAGAAGGTGCAATGGCACCGCGTGTTCGAGGCCGAATCGGTGATGAACATCATTCAGTCTATCGGCGTGCGCTTCGGCGTGGAGGGCGAAGGCGACAAGGAGGCCAACACCGAGAAGCTGCGCTACGACAAGATTATCATCATGACCGACGCCGATGTCGATGGTTCTCACATCGACACGCTGATTATGACGCTCTTCTACCGCTTCATGCCGAAGGTGATACAGGAAGGACATCTCTACATCGCCACTCCCCCACTCTACAAGTGCACCTACAAGAAGTTCTCGGAATATTGCTACACCGAGCAGCAGCGCCAGGCGTTCATCGACCGCTATGTTGACGGCCGCGACGACGACAAGCAGCTGCACACGCAGCGCTACAAAGGTTTGGGTGAGATGAACCCCGAACAGCTGTGGGAAACAACCATGGACCCGAAGTCGCGCCTGCTGAAACAGGTAACCATCGAGAACGCTGCCAAGGCCGACGAGATTTTCTCGATGCTCATGGGCGACGACGTGGAACCGCGCCGAGAATTTATCGAACAGAACGCCACTTACGCCAATATCGACGCGTAAAAGCTAAGGTTTTTATTTCACACACGGGCCATGTAGCAATGCCACATGGCCCGTGTTGTTTTGCAACATACCACAGTAGCAATGCTACACGTCAGATGTGCCAAACCAAAACCACTACAAATGGCGTGGTTATTCAAACAAATTGAAGCGCCATCCGGCAGTAAGCCAGATGGAGTTGGTGTGCCAGTGCGCCCCGACATCGCTCTTTGATGGAGAGTCGCAGAAGTCGTGAGTCCACTCATCTGCACGCCTCCTTTCACTGCCAACCCTGGCAACACATAGCAGTTGGCGAGCACACTAACAGCAATCTTGTCTTTTCCATTTTCATAGATTCATTGTTCTTTCAACAGTTCTTCGGCCACACTGCAAAGCTCTTGATACCACTCTGCGCCGAACCTGCGTTTGAGCGGTTCGGCAAGGAATTGATACACGGGCATATCGAGTTGTTTGCCCAAGGCAACAGCATCTTTGCACACGCTCCACCGGCTGTAATTAAGCCCCACAAGTCCATGTCCGAACTGTTTCTCGCGAATGGGATAGAGTGCACAGGAAATGGGTTTACAGAACGAGGTCTTGCCGGCGCGATAGGCTTTCTCCAGCGCGCACAAACAACAGTTATGCACGATGGAACCGTTCATTTTCAACGATTCGTAGCAGGTGAACACACAGTCCTTGCCGCCCACAATGCTGGTCACCAGGTCTCCTTCCTCATCGGTGTAGGCAACACCCTGACGGTCAATAACGGCCTGTGCGTGTGCCGATAGGTCGGGCCACACGATGTCGAGCGATTGTTCAATTTCGCCGATTTCATCGAGGGTGACGGGTGCGCCCGCATCCCCTTCCACGCAGCACACGCCCTTGCATTTGGCGTAGTCGCAGCAGAATCGTTCGGTGAAGATGTCGCTTGACACCAGCACATCTCCCACTTGTATGATTGGAGGTATTTTCATTTTCTTTAGTTGACGAGTTGTTTTTTAAGTTGACAATTTAATGAGTACGAGTTGACGAGTTGATTGCCTCCATCTGTAGTCCCCTCCTTTCATAAAGGAGGGGACTACTACTTGAGACTCCGCGCTTGAGGTCTTCTCCATCGTCGTATATCATTTATCATTTAGCTAAGCGCCTCATTTATCATTTAGCAAAGCGCCTCATTTATCATTTATCATTTATCATTTAGCGAAGCGCAGCGCAGCGCCCCGCCTACCACGCTATCGGCTCCATTCCATGCTGCCTGAGGTATTCGTTGCAGCGCGAGAACTGGTGCTGCCCGAACCATCCGCCGCGGTTGGCCGAGAGGGGCGAAGGGTGCACGGATTCGAGCACGAGGTTCTGCTGCCGGTCTATCATGTAGGCTTTGCCACGGGCGAAACCTCCCCATAGCATATACACCAGATGCTGCCGCTGGGTGGCCAGGGCACGAATGGCGGCATCGGTGAACGTTTGCCAGCCTAACTGCGCATGACTGTTGGCCTGATGTGCCCTCACGGTGAGTGTGGCATTGAGCAGCAGCACCCCCTGACGGGCCCACCGCTCAAGGTTACCCGAGGGAGGGATAGGGGTTCCAAGGTCGGCCTCTATCTCCTTGAAGATGTTCTGCAGCGATGGCGGAAAGGGCACCCCGTCTTGCACCGAGAAGCTCAGTCCGTGAGCCTGACCGGGTTCGTGGTAGGGGTCTTGTCCAATGATAACCACCCGCACCTGGTTGAACGGGCACAGGTTGAAGGCATTGAAGATGAGCCGCCCGGGTGGATAGCACACACCCTGTGCATACTCTGCACGCACGCGCTCGGCCAGCTGCCGGAAGTAGGGCTTGGCAAACTCCGCTTCGAGCTGGGCATGCCACTGGGGTTCCATTTTAACGTTCATAGCTGTTGATGAATGTTTCTTTCGACATACAAAAGTACTACAAATAATTAAAACAACAGAAAGATAAAGGGTGTTTTTGTTGGTTACACCAATTATTAGTACCTTTGCGCACGAAAAAACTAAACTCATCTGCATGGAAACAATCAACGACTTTTTCTTGCTGCTCAGCTCACTGCTCTGGGGTTGGCCCACCATTGTGTTGCTGTTGGGCACACACCTGTTTCTCACCTTCCGCCTGCGCATTCCGCAGCGCAAGCTGTTCACGGGCATCCGCCTCTCCATCAAGAAAGACGACAAGGCGCAGGGCGACGTGAGTCAGTTTGGGGCTCTCTCCACAGCTCTTGCCGCCACCATCGGCACGGGCAACATTGTGGGGGTGGCAACGGCGGTTTCGCTGGGCGGTCCGGGGGCGGTGCTGTGGTGCTGGCTCACGGGCATCTTCGGCATGTCCACGAAGTATGCCGAGGCACTGCTTGCCGTTAAATACCGTGTTCAGGCCAGCGACGGCCACACCTACGGCGGACCGATGTATGTGCTTGAACGCGGACTGCATATAAAGTGGCTGGCCATTCTCTTTGCCGTGTTCACCGCCCTGGCCTCTTTTGGCATTGGCTGCACGGTGCAGGCCAACAGCATTGCCCTGCTCGCCCGCGAAACGTTTGGCGTTCCCACATGGGCGGTGGGCCTTGTTGTGAGCGTGCTCACGGCATCGGTCATCTTGGGCGGCGTGAAAGCCATTTCGCGTGTGTGCATGGTGCTGGTGCCCTTTATGGCACTGCTCTATGTGGCTGGCTGCGTGGTCATTCTGGTGCTGAACGGAAGCTACCTGTGGCCGGCCGTGCAGCTCATCGTTGATTCGGCTTTCAACCCGGCAGCGGCGGGGGGCGGCATGGTGGGCGGCACGGTGATGATGGCCGCACGCTATGGCATTGCCCGCGGACTGTTCAGCAACGAGAGCGGACTGGGTTCGGCTCCTATCGTGGCGGCGGCAGCGCAAACCCGCAACCCCGTCCGACAGGCACTGGTATCGAGCACCGGCACGTTCTGGGACACGGTGGTCATCTGTGCCCTTACAGGACTGGTGTTGGTGAGCAGCATTCTTGCACACCCAGACATCACCTATGCCGACGGAGCAGCGCTCACCAAGGTGGCATTCTCGAAGATTCCCTACATAGGGGCACCGCTGCTCACCTTTGGCATTCTCACCTTCGCCTTCAGTACCATTCTGGGTTGGAGCTACTATGGCGAGAGCGCGGTGAACTACATCGAGAAGAAGCGTGTGAACCGTTTCTACCGCATCCTCTACATCGTGGCGTTGTTCTTCGGCAGCATCATCAACCTCGACATCATCTGGAACATCGCCGACTGCATGAATGCGCTCATGGCCATCCCCAACCTGGTTGCCCTGCTCCTGCTGAGTGGCGTGGCGGCAAAGGAAACCCGGCACTACCTGTGGCAGAACCGGCTCGACGAGGAGAGCATAGAGAGTGGAGAGAGTGAAGAGTGAAGAGTGAAGAGTGGAGAGTGAAGAGTGGAGAGTGGAGAGTGGAGAGTTTAGAGAACACTCCATTTGTAGTCCCCTCCTTTCATAAAGGAGGGGTTGGGGTGGTTCGTGTAACTTCACAGACCCCCAACCCCCTAACTTAGGGGGCTCAAGGAGGGGACTACGAGATGGAGGTTCCGAGCCGGGGAACGCGAGCTAGTGAAAACCCGAAGGGGTGACATAATTACAGGCAGGCGGTGAACCCCCGAAGGGGGTGACATAATTGCAGGCAGGCGGTGGCACCCCTTCGGGGTTTCACCGCCTGCCTGTAATATCAATCTCCCACGATGCTAATCGCAGATGAGGCACTCGCCGGTCATATCGGCGGGCTGTTCCAGTCCCATGATGTGCAGGATGGAGGGAGCTACGTCGGCCAGGCGACCGTCTTTCACCGTTGCCGAGTTGTTGTTGGTAACATAGATGAAGGGCACGGGGTTCAGCGAGTGTGCCGTGTTGGGAGTGCCGTCGGGGTTGATGGCATTGTCGGCATTACCGTGGTCGGCAATGATAATGGCCTCGTAGTCGTTGGCCTTAGCAGCCTCTATCACCTCGCGCACGCAGTTGTCTACTGCCCACACAGCCTTGGCAATGGCATTGTACACCCCGGTGTGGCCCACCATGTCGCCGTTGGCGAAGTTCACCACAATAAAGTCATACTCCTGCGTGTTGATGGCACCCACCAGCTTATCCTTCACCTCATAGGCCGACATCTCCGGCTTCAGGTCGTAGGTGGCAACCTTCGGCGAGGGCACCAGAATGCGGTCTTCACCTTCGAAGGGAGCCTCGCGCCCGCCGTTGAAGAAGAACGTAACGTGGGCATATTTCTCTGTTTCGGCGGTGTGGAGCTGGCGCTTGCCCTGCTTCGAGAGATACTCGCCGAGTGTGTCTTCAACATTCTCTTTGGGGAAGAGGATGTGAACGCCCTGGAACTTGGCGTCGTAGGGAGTCATGCAGTAGTATTGCAGGTTGGGAATGGTTTTCATGCCCTGTTCGGGCATATCCTGCTGAGTGAGCACGATGGTGAGCTCCTTGGCACGGTCGTTGCGGAAGTTGATGAAGATGATCACGTCGCCCTCTTCGATGCAGCCGTTCACGGTGGTGTTGTGAATGGGCTTGATGAACTCGTCGGTCACTCCCTCGTCGTAGCTCTCTTGCATGGCCTGCACCATATCGCTGGCCTGCTTGCCCTTACCGCAGACGATGAGGTCGTAGGCTTCTTTCACACGTTCCCAGCGCTTGTCGCGGTCCATGGCATAGAAGCGGCCCACGATGCTGGCAATGGCGGCATCGTTCTTGGCGCACACGTCGCTCACCTGCTGGATGAAGCCCTTTCCCGACTTGGGGTCGGTGTCGCGTCCGTCCATGAAGCAGTGCACGAAGGTCTGGTTCTTCAGTCCGTATTCCTTACCCACCTCAATGAGTTTGAACAGGTGGTCGAGGCTGGAGTGCACGCCGCCGTCGGAGCAGAGTCCCATCAGGTGGAGCTTCTTGCCCTGTTCCTTGGCGTATGTGTAGGCAGCCTTCACCTGGGCATTCTCCATGATGGAGTTGTCGCGGCAGGCGCGGTTAATCTTCACCAGGTCTTGGTACACGATGCGCCCGGCACCGATGTTCAGGTGACCCACTTCAGAGTTGCCCATCTGACCGTCGGGCAGGCCCACATCTTCGCCGCTGGCCTGCAGCTGCGAGTGTGCGCTGGTTGCATACAATAAATCGAGATAGGGGGTTGGCGTGTTGAAAATCACGTCGCCCTTACCATGCTTGCCGATTCCCCATCCGTCGAGAATCATTAAAAGTGCTTTCTTTGCCATTTCTTTTTAGATGTATTGAATTGTTGTTTTAAGTGCTTATCTACCAAAATGCAAAAGTACAAAAAAGATTTGGTTTAGCGCAGGCTTTCTTTTGATAAATAGAAAATATACATCTTTTAACGCTCCACCTTATTAAACATACGCGCGCGCGGAGCGTCTAACTTTTCAGTATGAATCGATTGATAGTTTTTATGACAATGCTTGTTGCCAGCGCAGCAACGGCATTGGCTCAGGGTACGGTTAAAGGACGAATCCTTGACCGCAACGGCAACTCGCCGTTGGAATTTGTGAACGTGAAAGTGACAACTCAGGCCGACACTGCCCACATGCTCAAAGGGGCCATCACCGATGTGGAGGGCCGCTTCAACATTGGCGGACTGCAACCGGGCAGCTATGTGGTGAGTGCATCGTTTGTGGGCTACAAAGATGTGAGCCGACAGTTCACCATCAGCAAGCAGAACCTCTCGTCGACCCACACGCTCTATATGAGCGAAAACTCACGCTCGCTGAAAGAGGTGACGGTGGTGGGACAAAAGTCGACCATGAAACTGGAGGTTGACCGGAAGTCGTTCGACGTGAGTCAGCTGGTTACCAACGCCGGGGCATCGGCAAGCGAGGCATTAGAGAACATTCCCTCGGTGGAGGTAGACAACGACGGCAACGTGTCGCTGCGCGGAAACACCAGCGTGGAGGTTTGGATTAACGGTAAGGCAAGCGGACTCACCACCGACAACCGGGCGGAGATTCTGCAGCAGCTGCCGGCAGAGAGCATCGACCACATAGAGGTGATTGACAACCCATCGGCAAAATTCTCGGCCGAAGGGTCGGCGGGCATCATCAACATCGTGCTCAAGAAAGACCGTAAACCGGGCTACTATGGCTCGGTGCAGGTGGGGGGCGACACCCGTCGCGGAGCTAACTCGAGCTTCAACATCAACTACAACTCGCCCATCGTTGACGGATACTTCAACATAGGACTGCGCCACCGCAACGACGAGGGACGCAGCGAAAGCGATCAAACGAACCATACCACGCCCGAACAATACCAGTGGTATAAGGCTTCGAGCCGGAACATGGGCAACAACCTGTTCAGCCGGGCCGGACTCACCTTCCACATAACGAAGAAAGACGACATTGGACTGAGCGGCATGTTGATGAAGGGACTGCACAAGAACGAAAACTCCACTCCCTACCACTATGGCATTGTGGGGGCACCAACCGACAGCCGACTGATGACACGCAACACGCGCTCGCGGGGCGACATGAACATGTTCTATGGCGAACTGAACTACCGGCACAGCTTCACCGACACACACTACCTGGACCTGGTGGTGGACTTCAACCGCTGGAAGGCCGATAACGATAACTTCTACCAAGACTCCACGGCCTACTTCGATGGCAGCACGCCCACAGAATATGAATACCAGAGTATGCCCATGTATATGAACAACCGAACATGGGAGGTGAAACTCGACTACGAGAACCCTATCACCGAGAAAGTGAAACTGCAGGCAGGATACCAGGGAAGGTTCTCGCACGAGAACACGCCGCAGGAGTCGTTCGACGACCCGAACTCGTGGTCGGGAGAGAATGCGGTGGAAGACAAGACCTACTTCAACCGCTTCATCTACGACATGGACTTGCACGCCTTCTACTCTACCCTGGCCTATAACACGGGGAAGTTTGGCGTGATGGCGGGCCTGCGGGCCGAATACTGGAAGGTGAACACCAAAAGCTATGACTGGGACCAGGAACATGGGGTGACAGATGCGCCCAACCCGTTCAAGAAAGACTATTTTGAACTGTTCCCCAGCCTGTTCCTTTCTTATCAGCTTACAAAGAACGACCAGCTGCAGGTGAACTACACCCGCCGACTGCGCCGACCCTGGGGCGGACAGCTGAACTCGTTCCGCAACCGGCGCGATGCAACCATGGAGAGCTTTGGTAACCCGGAACTGACACCGGAGTTTTCGAACTCGTACTCGCTGAACTACCTGAAGACTTGGACCGACCACTCGATGATGATCAGTGCCTACTACCGGCCCACTACCGACGTGATGCAACGCATCAACTGGCAGGTGGGAAACATGATGTATCAAACCAACGTGAACGTGACCAAGAGTGTGAGCGAGGGTGTGGAACTGACGGTGAAGAACCGGCTGTTCCGCCGGCTCGACCTGACAACATCGGCCAACGCTTACTACTATAAAATCAATGGGTTCCACTATCGGGTTGACGATGTGGACGTGTATGGTAAAGAAGACCATAACTTCACCTGGAACGCCCGCACCACAGCGAGCCTGATCCTGCCCTACGACATCTCTATTCAGGCTACGGGTCGCTACCGCGCACGTCAGGTGATTACACAGGGCTACCGCAAACCAAGCTATGCCCTCGACTTTGGGTTGCGCAAGAACTTCTTAGACAAAAAGCTCACCCTGGCCATCACCTGTCGCGACGTGCTGAACTCGCGCAAGTGGGAGAACTACACCGAGAGCGACTCCTTCAGCCGCTACCAGATGAACAAGCGCGGTTCGCGCAAGGTGAACATCACCCTCACCTGGAACTTCGGCAACATGATGCCGAAGAAGAAACAACAAGCCAACCAGGGTGAAATAGAAGACCCGTCGAGCAGCTACAGCGGAGGCGGAGAGGAGTAAGCGCGTAGCGCCGCAAAGCGGCGCTACGCTAAATGATAAATGAGGCGCTACGCTATGCGCTACGCTAAATGATAAATGATAAATGAGGCGCTACGCTAAATGATAAATGATAAATGATAAATGATAAATGAATCAACTTTCGCAAGTTATAAAACTCGTGCTCAGCAATGCCCCAGCGGGGCATGATAGGGGTAGCCAGCCATTCCTATGACTGGAGGAAATGGATCCACCATTCACGGCGTGCCTTTAGGTACGCAACACAAACAAGTGGAATATCGCGTACCTAAAGGCACGCCTG
>CACXFT010000038.1 GCA_902767045.1 uncultured Prevotellaceae bacterium
AACCTGCCTGAAATCATCGGAAAATACCTGGGAACCACTGCCCGAACCATCATGCTGGTGTTCTCCATTTTGCTGCTCATCATGGTGGGAGTGGTGTTTGTTTACAGTCCGGCCGAAATTCTCACCAACATCTGGGCACCCGAATGGATTGCCGAATATCTGGGCCCCAGCTTCTTCTGGATTATCATCATCTTTGCCTACTATATTGTGGCTACCATGATGCCCATCGACAAGATTATTGGAAAAGTTTATCCGCTCTTTGCTTTCTCGCTGATTTTCATGGCAGTTGCCCTGATGGTGATGATGCTCATTAAGATGCCTGCCATTCCCGAAATATGGGAAGCAACGGGCAACCTGGGTGCCGAGAAGCTGGGACTCACCGACCCCATCTTCCCCTGCCTCTTCATCACCATTGCCTGTGGTGCCATCAGTGGTTTCCATGCCACGCAAACCCCGCTGATGGCCCGTTGCGTGAAACACGAGAAGCAGGCACGCCCCATCTTCTATGGTGCCATGATCACTGAAGGCATCGTGGCGCTCATCTGGGCTTCGGTGGCCATGTATTTCTTCTATGGCAGTCCGGCTCCAGGCTACGAAGTGATTGAGGCCGCTGCTGCCACCGGCAGTCACACCTCGGCTCCATCGGTGGTGAACATCATCTGCAACGAGTGGCTCGGAGTGGTTGGCGGCATTCTGGCACTGCTCGGTGTGGTGGCAGCACCTATCACCAGCGGCGACACCGCTTTCCGCAGCGCCCGCCTGATTATCGCCGACTTTCTGAAAATGGAACAGCATACCATCAAGCGCCGTCTGATGGTTTGCATTCCCATGTTTGCCGTTGCCATTGCCCTGCTCGTTTGGCAGATGGAAGACAAAGACGGATTTCAAAAAATATGGAGCTGGTTCGGGTGGTCTAACCAAACACTATCGGTGTTCACACTCTGGGCCATCACCGTTTACCTTGTCAGGGCAAAGAAACTGTTTGTCATAACCCTGATTCCGGCCCTGTTCATGACCACCGTGTGCGCAACCTTCCTGCTGGTTTCTAAACAGGCATTCGGGTTAGATACCAGCATTGCCTACATAGGCAGTGCCATCGTCTTAGCCATTGCACTCACATGGTTTGTGCTTTGGTACAGGAGACACAACGCCGAGTCATTAAAATAATCTCAAACATAACAACCTTATTAAATATAATAGAACTATGATAAAAAAACTTCTTATCGCCGTGGCAGCGGTTCTTCTATCCGCAACAGCCAACGCACAGTTCGAACGCAGTAAAATATTTATAGGCAGCTCGCTCACCGGACTCGACCTGAGCTACAACGGAAAAAACAAAACCGACTTTGGCCTGCAAGCTCAAACCGGCTACTTCTTCAGCGACAACCTGATGGCACTTGCACAAGCACAATATCAGCACTATGGCAACGATGCCAATGCCGACGAAATCATGTTTGGCGTGGGAGGCCGATACTACATCACACAGAACGGCATCTTCCTGGGGGCATCATGCAAATTTGTGCATGCCTATCACAACTACAACGATTTCCGGCCAAGCGTGGAAGCCGGATATGCTTTCTTCCTCAGCAAAACGGTAACTGTGGAGCCTGCCATCTACTACGATCAGTCGTTTAAAAAACACAGCGACTTCTCTACCATCGGACTGAAGGTGGGCATTGGTGTTTACCTTTTCAGAGATTAAAAGAGAACGGAAGCTCAACAGAAATGGAAACTTCCTACCCCTCACAACTCCTGGAAACTGCTGTAGAGGAATTTTCTAATCTTCCGGGCATCGGGCGTAAGACGGCGTTGCGACACATGTTGCACCTGCTCAGGCAACCACAGGAAAAAGTGGATGCCTTGGTGGGAGCAATCAGCAAAATGCGGCACGAAGTGAAATACTGCCGGGTGTGCCACAATATCAGCGACACCGATATTTGTCCGATCTGTGCCGACGAGCACCGCGACCCCACGGTTATTTGCGTGGTTGAAAACATTCGCGACGTGATGGCCATAGAAAACACCCAGCAATACCGAGGACTGTATCATGTGATTGGTGGAGTTATCTCGCCCATGGACGGCATGGGACCTTCGGATTTGGAAATAGAATCACTCATTCAGCGGGTAGAAAAAGAACATGTGCAGGAAGTGATACTGGCTCTGAGCCCCACCATGGAGGGCGACACCACCAACTTCTACATCTCAAGGAAACTGCAAAACCAAGATGTGAAACTATCCGTGATAGCACGCGGCATCTCCGTGGGCAACGAACTGGAATATACCGATGAAGTTACGCTGGGGCGTGCCATTCTGCAGCGCACTGCCTTTGAAGGTTAACAAAAAAATAAACTAACCATATAAAATTATGAATGAATTGAATTTACAGAAAGTATATAAAACAACACTGTTTGTATGGTGGTATACAGCTATTTTAGCAATAGGAGTGTTTGTGGTTGTTAGTTTTCTATTCAACGACATGATATTTATCGAAGACCCCCAGCTTGATTTCATTTTTCTCACAGCTATGGAACTTATAACGCTTTGTGTGATACCCTTCGCCCTGCGTTTGTTTAAGTTTAAATGGGTAAAAAAGCGAATTAAGAAACAAGGAATCAAAGGACTTGCAGATTTGAAAGCGTCTCAGATTCTTATGCTCTCTGGCCCCATGCTCCTGAATGCAATAATTTATTTGATGAACAGGCAGGTTGCCCATTTCTACCTGGCAGTTATTTTGTTTCTGTGTATGTTCTTCATATATCCTTCACAAGAACGGCTCAACAATGAACTGGAAGCATGAAGAAGATTGCCGTTATTATAGTAAGCTATAACGTAAAGCGATATGTGGAGCAATGCCTCATATCGCTTTATAGGGCTTTAGATGGTGTTGATGCTGAAATATTCGTGGTTGACAACCACTCGAAAGACAACTCGGTGGAGTTTCTTCGCAAGCGCTTCAACCGGGTGAACTTTGTTAAAAGCATTCACAACCAGGGCTTTGCCAGAGCCAACAACATTGCCATCAGACAAAGCGAAAGCCAATATGTGCTGCTGCTGAACCCTGATACCTTCGTTGCTGAAAACACCATCAAGAATGCACTCCGCTTTCTCGACGAAACTCCCAAGGCCGGAGCTCTTGGCGTGAGAATGTTGCGCACCGATGGAAGCAATGCCATGGAGTCGCGACGCGGACTGCCCTCTCCTATCGTGGCCTTCTATAAAATGACAGGACTCTGCAACCGTTTTCCCAAAAACAGACAATTCGGACAATACTACATGAGCTACCTGCCATGGGAAAAAGCTACACAGATTGAAGTCATCAGCGGAGCCTTTATGATGATTCGCAGATCGGTGCTCGACCAAATCGGACTGCTCGACGAAGACTTCTTTATGTATGGCGAAGACATCGATCTCTCTTATAGGATTCTCAAAGCAGGATACCAAAACTGGTATCTGCCCGAAACCATCCTGCATTACAAGGGTGAAAGCACACAGAAATCGTCGTTCAGATATGTTCACGTCTTCTACGATGCCATGCTCGTGTTCTTCAAAAAACACTACTCACACGTCAGCCTACTGATAAGCCTGCCCATCAAAACTGCCATCTATGTGAAAGCAGCAGTAGAGTTGGTGCGCATGCAACTCGAAAAGATGAGGAAAAGCCTGGGATTCGTCAGCAACCGCCGACATAAAGACCCTCTATATATATTTATAGGTAGTGAACGCTGCATGCAGATGTGCCGCAGACTGAGCCGCAATACCGGGCTCGATGCACAATTCCACATAGGCGACCAGGAAACAATGCCAAACGGACACCTCGACATGCTGGAAGAACTCGAACACTGGCCCACACACGTTTATGTGGTCTACGACATCGATTCCTTCTCATTCGAACACATTCTAAGCCTGTTTGCCAAAGAACCCAGAAACAACATCCAAATAGGAACCTTCAACACCCGCACACACACACTCATAACTTCTGAAGAGATTCTACAATGAAGCAAACCAACGTAACACTCAGGGCAATGGAACCCGAAGACCTTGAACTGCTCTACCGCATTGAAAACGATACCACACTCTGGAACGTTGGAGCAACCAATGTGCCCTATTCCAGATATGCGCTGCACGACTTTATTGCCAACTCCTCTTCCGACATCTACCGCGACCGGCAAGTGCGACTGATGATTGAAAATGCCGAACACGAAACAATCGGCATCGTAGACGTGGTGAACTTCGACCCCCAACACATCCGTGCCGAAATAGGTATCGTTATTCTTGGTGCATACCGAAACAAAGGCTATGGCATAAGAACACTCAGCCAAATAGAAGACTATGCACGCAACGTGCTGCACCTCCACCAGATTTATGCCATCATCGGAGCTTCAAACGCCGTTTCCATCAGGCTCTTCAACTCCCTCCATTATGAACAAAGTGCACGTCTTCGCGACTGGCTTTTCGATGGGAAAACCTTCCACGATGCGCTCCTCGTGCAGAAATTACTATAACAAACACTTAATAAACGTTAATTAAAGAAAGAAATCTCACATTCCTTTCGTTTGTTTGCAAAGATATTACTACCTTTGCATCCGCAAAAGAGAAACAACCCTATTTGGTGCGTTAGTTCAGTTGGTTAGAATGCCTGCCTGTCACGCAGGAGGTCACGAGTTCGAGCCTCGTACGCACCGCAAACAAAAGGGTTACTCAAATGCAAGGTGCGTTAGTTCAGTTGGTTAGAATGCCTGCCTGTCACGCAGGAGGTCACGAGTTCGAGCCTCGTACGCACCGCAAAAGCAAAATCCCGCATCCTCAAGAGCGTTCTACTTACAAAGTCGAACGCTCTTTTTTTTATCGGCATCAGTGGCCATGTCCGCGCGCGCGATATACAAAAAAGTATCCATAACGAAAAAAAACTGTAAACATGTCCTTTGAATGCAAGAAAATGTGTATCTTTGCACCGAAAGTCGGTAGGATAATGTGTTTAACATATCAAAAAGTCGGCATGAAAACGTGATTATATGTATAAAAGGAAGATAGAAAAAGTACTCCAGTCGTGGTTGTCCGATACCTCGCACAAGCCACTTGTTGTGAAGGCGGCGGTATGCCAGAGGTAGTGACCACTTTCATGGAAACAAAGCAGATAGGCAAGGTGCTTGCCGTACAGCGTCGCATAGTCGATGAGTACAAGGCCGATATGGTTAAGTATGCTCCATCAGCCGACAAGTCGCGCATCAGAGAATGCTTTGAGTCCATACCAGCCCAATTGGCCCGAGAGTACAAGAAGTTCAGTTATACGGTAGTGCGACGTGGAGGCAGAGGTCGCGACTATGCCGGGAGTCTGCAGTGGATAGAAGATGCGGGCATCATTCGCAGATGCTATAATACGGAGATAACAGAATTGCCATTAGACGGGCATAAAATCAAGAGCGAGTTCAAAGTATATATGTCAGACATCGGCTTGCTCATTTCCATGCTTGAAGACGGCACTCAATCGAGTATTCTTGCAGGCGATATGCTCAGTTATCATGGTGCCATCAAGGAAAACCTTATAGCAGACATCTTTGGCAAGATGGGCCGCAAGCTGTATTACTATCATAAAGACGGTGGCGTGGAACTTGATTTCCTTATTCGTTATAAGGGCGAATGTGTTCCCGTAGAATGTAAGGCCACCACAGGAAATGCGAAGTCTATGCGTACAGTTTTGAAATACCCAGAGAAATACCATGTCTCGAATGGTCTAAAGTTGGGGGACTATAATGTTGGAAGCAATGAACAAATACTCACATTGCCTATGTATATGGCATTCCTCTTGACAGAAGTATAATCATATAGACGATTTCCAACAAGTTACACCACATCACCCACATCAACGGCACTCCCTGCGTAATCACTTTTCGGGAACTTTGATGACGAAAGCCAGGTGAGGAAACTGCTTGGTATGAACCTAAGGATTTGCTTTTTTTAACTAAAAAAACAAGCAATCAAGAGAACAACGTATTCATTTTTTGTGTAACTTTGCACCGCTTTTAAGCCAAAACAGGCTTAGTTGATTGTATATCAGATAGTTATAATATATTTAGACGGAAAGGAAGTTAACAGGAATGAGACAGTTAAAGATTCAGAAGAGCATTACAAACCGTTCAAGTGAGGCACTCGACAAGTATTTGGTGGAAATTGGGCGCGCGCCGCTTATCTCCATCGACGAAGAAATTGAGCTTGCCCAGAAAATCAAGAAAGGCGGTCCGGAAGGTGAACGTGCCAAAGACAAGCTTGTAACTGCCAACCTGAGATTTGTTGTTTCCGTTGCCAAACAATATCAGCATCAAGGACTTACGCTCACCGACCTGATCGACGAAGGCAACATTGGGCTTATTAAGGCAGCCCAGAAGTTCGACGAAACGCGTGGTTTCAAGTTCATCTCTTATGCCGTGTGGTGGATTCGCCAGAGCATTCTTCAGGCCATTGCCGAACAGAGCCGCATTGTGCGACTGCCTTTGAATCAGGTGGGGTCGCTCAACAAAATCAACCACGAAATCAATAAGTTTGAGCAGGAGAACCAGCGTCACCCCTCGGTTTCGGAACTCTCTGAGGCCACCCACCTCGACGAAGAGAAGATTGGGCAGAGCTTGATGGCCGACGGTCACCATGTGAGCATTGATGCTCCTTTCCAGGATGGCGAAGACAACTGCATGCTCGACGTGATGCCCTCGGGCGACGACAGCCGCACCGACCGCCAGGTAGACCACGAGTCGATGGCGCTCGAGCTGAACTCGGTGCTCAGCAAGGTTCTTAAAGAACGCGAAATAACCATCATTCGCGAGTGCTTCGGCATTGGCTGTCACGAGAAAGGACTTGAAGAGATTGGCGACCAGTTAGGGCTCACCCGCGAGCGTGTGCGCCAGATTCGTGAAAAGAGTATTGCCAAGCTTCGCGACAGCGGCAATGCCAAGATTCTGATGAAATATCTGGGATAAGTCCCATGCACCCTACCCCACACAACAAAAAAAGACAATCGGTTTTTTGCCGATTGTCTTTTTTTATATATCTTTGCAGCTCGATGAAGAACTGCAAGCCTTTATTCCGTCTGCTGTTTTTATGCCTTATGCTCAGCATCACCACCACGATGTTAGCCAAGGATACGTTGAGCACACGAGTGCTCAACCAGGTGTGGCAATATGCTGCAACCATTCAAGAGACCGACACCCTGCCCCGCCGTTCTTTCAGCTACCAGCGTTTCTATCTGCATGTGAAGCACCGCAACATTCTGCTTATGGCCGTTCCCGACATGTATCCGGTGGCTCGCCGCGGTCCCAAGGAGTTTGTGGGCGAAAGTCTGAACCTCAACGAACAGACTGCCGACGGCAAGATGCATGTGCGCCGCCTGCTCGATGTGAACACCATCCGCCACGGCAGAAGAACCTTGGAAACCACCAACCAACACCTACTGCCCACCATTTATGGCGAAACCATGGTGGCCGACTATATTCTCTCGCCCTTCTACCGTTCCAACCGCAGGTTCTATCACTACAAGGTGAGCATGAACAGCGAAGAAACCATGCGCATAGACTTTCACCCACGCGCCATCAACACGCAGCTTATCAGAGGCTGGGCAACCATCGATGCTGCCACAGGGCGAGTGATTGACATGGAATACTACGGCGACTACGACATGATTCGCTTTCACATGTATCTGCTCATGGGCTCAAGTGGCAGTGGGTCGCTCATGCCCGATTATTGCAGGCTCACGGCACGTTTCCGCTTTCTGGGAAACGACGTTCAACTGAAGACAACGGTTCATTATAACCTGCCCGCTTTTTATTTTGCCGACCGCGAGCGTAATGCCGAACAAGTGAGAAGGCTGATGAACCGCCTGCGCCCCGACCGCCTCTCGGAAGAAGAAACGCGCACACTCTCAGCTTATTACGACAAGCTTGCACAAGATAAAGCCACCGACCAATTGAAAGAACAGCAAATGGAAGATTCACTTGCCTTGGCAGCCGACTCGCTCAACACCGAGAGGTCTCTGTTCTCGGCCAACACCTACGAGAAAATCAAAGACGAGGTGTGGGATGTGGTAAACGGCAGCCTGCTCAACAAGATTCAAACCAATTTTGGCAACGACAACCGCGGCTCGGTCAGACTCTCGCCAATCTTCAACCCCCTTTATCTCCGATACAGCGGCAACAAAGGCGTTACCTATAAGTTTGATGCCCGAAGCAGCTATGCCTTAACCGACAACAGCAACCTCTCGGCCCGACTGAAGGCGAGCTATTCGTTCAAGCAAAAACAGTTGTACCTGCAAATTCCCCTTAGATGGAACTACAACCAGCGCAAAAACGGATTCGTGGGCATCGATTTCAGTTCGGGCGACCGTGTGTTCGACTCCAAGCTGATGAACGACGTGATTAAAGAACAGGGCGACTCGGTAGACTGGGAACGAACCAAGATTGACTATTTCAGAGACTATCATGTGGTGCTGCACAACAACCACGACCTGACAGAGAAATGGAGCTACGACGTGGGTCTCTCGCTTCACTATCGAAAGGCCGTGAACTCACCCGGGCTCGCCTATTCGTCGTTCGACGACTACTACCAGTCGAGTGCACCAACTTTGAGCATTCAATATCGGCCCGGCGGATGGAACGGCCCGGCACTCACCTTCAGCTATGAGCGCAGCATCAAAGGACTGTTGCACTCCAACATGGCCTACGAACGATGGGAGTTCGACTGTTCCTACAAGCGGAAGCTGAAACGACTGCGCACCCTTTCGTTCCGTGCCGGCACGGGCTTCTATACCCAGCGCGGTGCCGAAAAGTATTTCCTCGACTACACCAATTTTCGCGAAAACAACATACCCAACGGATGGGACGACGACTGGACGGGCGAGT
Source organism: uncultured Prevotellaceae bacterium (assembly GCA_902767045.1). GTDB lineage: Bacteria > Bacteroidota > Bacteroidia > Bacteroidales > Bacteroidaceae > Prevotella. The sequence goes on from CACXFT010000038.1 coordinate 8,883, forward strand.
TTGAACTACTCAAAAGCGAATGGTATAATGCTTCGCAATATTACGAGCGCGTCAACTTCACCTACGAGTCGCCCCTGTTGGCACTGAGCCGCATTCCCTTCATCGGGCGATACGTAGAGATGGAGCGCATCTATCTGAGCGCACTCTCGGTGAAAGCCTACACCCCCTACACCGAGATTGGATTCGGACTCACCACCCGATGGCTTTCTATGGCTGCCTTCATTGCCAACAAGCGCGGCGAATTTGAAGGCTTCGGCTGCAAGTTTGAATTGGAACTCTTCCGAAAATGGTGAAAACATTACAAAACTCCTGAAACTCCTGAAAACTCCTGAATACAATGTCAAAACCCCTCACCGTCTATAAAGCAAGTGCCGGTTCGGGAAAAACATTCCGACTGGCAGTGGAATACATCAAACTGCTCATCAACAACCCACAAGCCTACCGCTCCATACTGGCCGTAACCTTCACCAACAAGGCCACAGAGGAGATGAAGAACCGAATACTCGGTCAGCTGTATGGAATATGGAAACAGCTGCCATCGTCGGAACCCTACATCAACTGCGTGACTCAGGAGATGGGGGTGGGCAGAGAACTGGCTTCGGCTCAGGCACACACGGCACTCTCGAACCTCATACACCACTACAGCTACTTCCGCGTGGAAACCATCGATGCCTTCTTTCAGAGCGTGCTGCGCAATCTGGCACGCGAACTCGAACTCACGTCAAACATGCGCATCGTTATCAACGACAAGCAGGTGGAACAGCAGGCCGTTGACGAACTGATTGAAAACCTGAACACCAAAAGCGAAGAACTGAACTGGATTCTCGACTACATTCGCGACAACATAGAGGAAGACAAAGGGTGGAACGTGATTCAGATGATCAAGAACTTCGGAGAAAACATCTTCAAAGACATCTACAAGGCCGAAGGTGCAGCCGTGAACGAGAAGCTCAACGAAAAAGACTTCTTCAAAACCTTCAGCAGAAAAGTGAGGGAGATAAAGACTGAAGCCGAAAAAAAACTCAAACAGCCGGCCGAACGCTTCTTTGAAATTATCGAACACAACGGAGTGAATGTTACCGACTTCTCCAACGGCGCCTCTGGCGTGCCCTCTTATTTTCTGAAGCTGCAGGCAGGAAAATACAAAACCGACGACTTGCTGCTTACCCGTGTGATAGCGGGTATGGAGAGTGCCAACCAATGGGTGAAGAAAGCCGACCAGAAGGCTTCGTCGCCCCTGTTGGCATTGGTTGAGAGAGAACTGCTTCCACTGCTTTTGAAATCGGAAGAAGAACGCCCCAAGTGGTTTCGCCTGTTCAAATCGGCCGACATCACCCTGCGCCACCTCAACCAGCTGCGACTGCTCAACAGTATCGACCAATATGTGAGAAACCTGAACCGCGACACCAACCGCTTTCTGCTCTCCGACACGCAAACACTCTTGCGCTCACTCATTCAAGACAGCGACACACCTTTTATATATGAGAAGATTGGCACTCAGCTGGAACACATCATGATTGATGAGTTTCAAGACACCAGCACCGTGCAGTGGCGCAACTTCAAGATTCTGCTTAAAGAATGCCTGAGCCATTCCGGTTCTCACAACCTGATAGTGGGCGACGTGAAGCAGAGCATCTATCGATGGCGCTCGGGCGACTGGCGGTTGCTCAACGACATCGAAAGCGAGTTCACCCCAACACAGGTAGATGTGCAAAACATGCAATTCAACCGCCGCTCGGCCGTGCGCGTCATCAACTTCAACAACGCATTCTTCCGGGCTGCAGCCTCAGCCGAATATCAGATGCTGCAACAAGAAAACCCCAGCGAAGCCGAACAGGTGGAACGCGCCTACTGCAACCTGGAGCAAATTTCGCCGCACACCAATCAACCCGCCACCGGCTATGTGCGGGTGGAACTGCTGCCCAAGGCCAACTACCACGCCAACATGATTGAGCGGCTGGGCAACACCATCGACGAGATGCTCGCTGCCGGCATTGAACCCCACCAGATTGCCATCATCGTGAGGTATAACTACACCATTCAGGAAATTGCCGACCATTTCATGCAAACCCGCCCCCATGTGAAAATGGTATCGGAAGAGGCGTTCAGGCTCGATTCGTCGCTGGCCGTGAACATGCTCATAGACGCCCTGCGGGTGCTCGACCACCCTGAAAACCTGCTCAACAAGGCACAGCTCGCAAAGGCTTATCAACTGCATATTCTCGACAGCGGCAAACAAGAAAGCGAAATGCTGCTCAAGGGCTTGGAACTCTCAACGCTGTTGCCATCTGATTTCAACGACCGCATGGAATGGCTTGTGGCACAACCGCTTACCGACCTTATTGAACAGCTTTACGCCATCTTCAACCTGAGCCGACTCGACGGCCAGAGTGCCTATGTGTGCGCCTTCTTCGACCTGGTGCACACCTTTGTAGACGAACACACACCCGACATAGAAGAGTTTCTCAACGCCTGGGACGAAACACTCCACGAAAACACCATACAAAGTGCAGGAACAGATGGCATCAGGCTCATCACCATTCACAAGAGCAAGGGACTGGAATTCAAACACGTGGTGATGCCCTTCTGCGACTGGCAAATGATCAAAGAAACGCTAATCTGGTGCAAGCCGGCTGCAGATGCAGCCCCTTTCAACCAACTGCCGCTCATTCCCGTAGACTTCAACAAGCAACTGCAAACCAGCATCTACGAAGCCGACTACCTGCACGAACATCTGCAAAACACCGTCGACAACCTGAACCTGCTGTATGTGGCTTTCACCAGAGCTGAATTCTCGCTGCGCGTGATGGGTAAACGCAACGACGAAAACCTGCGCTCACACATTATTCAAAAGTGCATAGACCATGTGAAAGATGCTCTGCCGGAATCCACCCTCAGCGAAACCGATGAAGAATCGATCGTATTTGAATATGGCGAACCTTATCAGGTAGAAGCTACTGCCGATGCCGACACAGATGCAGAAAAGGAAAGCCAAGCAAAACATCAAGTGAATGTGTTCACAGAGCGCCCGCAGCAGAAACAGCTGAGGGTGGAAACCTTTCCACGCCATGCCGAATTCCGCCAAAGCAACCAAAGCCGCGACTTTGTGAGCCAACACAGCGACGAACCCGATCAGCGGCAGGCCTACATGCAAATGGGAACCGTGCTGCACAACCTGTTCTCAACCATTCGCACCACAGATGATATTCCCACGGCCCTGCACCAACTGGAAAGCCAGGGAATACTCTACGACCGCGACATCTCGCGCGAAAAACTTACCCAACTTATTTCACAACGACTCAACAACCCACGCGTGGCCAACTGGTTCTCGCCCAAATGGCAACTCTTCAACGAGTGCACCATCCTGGGCATTGACCCTGAAACGGGAAAGACTTTCCAACAACGACCCGACCGGGTGATGACCGACGATAACGAGATGATTGTTGTAGACTTCAAATTCGGCTCTCCCCGACCCGACCTGCTCGACAAATATCAAAAGCAGGTGCGCAGATACATGGCGCTGCTCTCCGACATGGGCTACCAAAACATCAGTGGGTTCCTCTGGTTTGTTTACAGCAACCGCATCGTTAGCGTTGAACCATAGTTCGCACCATCAAAAACCGAACACCTTGAAACAATGAACAATACATCTTTTCTTGAAACGGTTGCAGCCGACATTCTGCAAAAACATGGAACCAATCTCAGCCGGGTGGCCATCGTGTTTCCCAACAAAAGGGCTTCGCTCTTCATGAACGACTATCTGGCTCAGCTCGCAGGACAACCCATTTGGAGTCCGGCTTACTTCACCATCAGCGACCTCTTCACACATCACTCCAACCTTATTGTGGCCGACCCCATCAAACAGGTGTGCGACCTTCACAAGGTGTTTGTTTCCATCACCGGCATAGATGAAACGCTGGATCATTTCTATGGCTGGGGACAGTTGCTGCTGAGCGATTTCGACGACATAGACAAGAACATGGCCAATGCCGACAAGGTGTTTGCCAACCTGCGCGACTTGCACGAACTCGACGACCTTTCATACCTCACGCCCGAACAGGTGGAGCTGTTGAAAAGGTTCTTCGGCAATTTCGCCGCCGACAAGCAAACAGAACTCAAAGAACGCTTTCTGCGCCTGTGGTGCCGCTTTGCTGAAATATACCACGCCTTCAAGAACAAACTTGCTGAACAAGGACTTGCATACGAGGGCATGATGCAACGGCAAGTGGTTGAAGACGAGAGCGTTGAGTATCTCTACGAAAAGTATATCTTCATCGGCTTCAACGTGCTGCAACAGGTGGAACAGAATCTTTTCAAGCGATTGCAAAAACAAGGGAGGGCACACTTCTATTGGGACTTCGACCACTACTACCTCAACAACCCCAACAACGAAGCCGGGCACTACATGCGCGAGAACCTGACAACCTTCGGCAACGAACTCGACAGTCACGACCCAACCATATACCGCCACCTCGACCAGGCGAAAGATATCACCTATATTTCGGCTCCCACCGAAAACGTGCAGGCTCGCTATGTGAGTGAGTGGCTGCGCGAAAACGGGCGCATAGAAGCCGGAAGGCGAACGGCCATTGTGCTGGCCGACGAGAAACTGCTCGACACCGTTATTCATTGTCTGCCCCCCGAGGTGGGGTCCACCAACATCACCACCGGCTATCCGCTCTCACAGTCGCCCGTTACTGCCCTCATCGCCCTGCTCATCAACGTGCAAACGGTGGGCCAACGGAAAGGAACCTCCCGCTTCCGCCTGAAACATGTGCTCAGGCTTTTGCGACACCCCTATGCACAGCACTTTTCGCCCCTGATGCCCGAACTGCTGCAACAGCTCACAACACATAAACGATTATATCCCACCACCACCGACCTTTCACTCGACGATGACCTGCGCACCATCTTCACACCCTACGACGGCAGTCCCATCTCCATGGCAGCCTACCTGCTTGAGGTGCTCCGCTTGGTGGGCAAAAACTCACACAGCGTTGAAGACCCGCTCTATCAAGAAGCATTGTTCCGCATGTACACCCTCATCAACCGGCTGCATGGCCTGATGGAATGCGGCGACCTGAACGTAGACCTGGCAACCTTCGAACGACTGCTCACACAGCTCATCGCTTCCACATCGATACCCTTCCACGGCGAACCAGCCGAGGGCATACAAATCATGGGCGTGCTGGAAACACGAAACATCGACTTCGACCATGTGCTGCTGCTTTCGTGCAACGAGGGGAACATGCCGCGCGGAGTGAACGATGCCTCTTTCATCCCCTATTCCGTGCGCAAAGCATACGGTCTAACCACCATCGACCACAAAGTGGCCATCTATGCCTATTACTTTCACCGGCTTCTGCAACGCGCGCAAACGGTAACGCTTGTCTACAACAACTCAACAACGCTGAATCACACCACCGAGATGAGCCGCTTTATGATGCAGCTGATGGTTGAAAACCCCAACCCCATCCGCAAGATTGCCCTGCACACGGGACAGTCGGCCATTCCCATGCAACGATTGCCCATCAGCAAAGACGAACGGGTGAAAGAAGTGCTCGACAGCATCACACGACTCTCACCAACGGCCATCAATCAATACCTCAGATGTCAGAAGCTGTTCTACTACAATTCGATTGCCGGACTAAAAGAACCCAACAACACCGACGACGATGATGTAGACAACCGCCAGTTTGGAAACATCTTCCACCGGGCAGCCGAACTCATCTACATCAAGTTCTCGGAACATGAGCCAACCGTCAGCAAGCATCTCATCACCAACGCACTGAAAGACCCGCGAATCATTGAAGAAGCTGTTGACAGGGCTTTCAGCGAGGAGTTCGGAGTTACCACACCCGAATCGACCACCTTCACGCCCATTTCCTACAACGGACTCCAACTCATCAACCGGGCTGTTATCATCCGGTATGTGAAACAGCTGCTGCGAATAGATGAACGCCTTGCACCCTTCACCATCCTTGGTTTGGAGAAATGGGTAGACATGCACATCAGCATAGCGGTTGAGGGTAACAGCAAACAGATAACCGTGGGGGGTATTATTGACCGGCTCGACTGCGTCAACCTGCCCGACGGACAGCGATGCGTGAGGGTGGTAGATTACAAGACCGGGCGCAAACCCACTGTGAACCCCAAGGAGGTGGCCGACATCTTCAACCCCGCCAACATCACCCAGAAACACACCGACTATTATCTGCAAACACTGCTCTATGCCTGTGCCGAACGTTCCCACAACAGCAACCGGCAACTGCCCATAGCACCCGCTCTGCTCTTCATCCAAAATGCCAGTTCGCCCGACTACAACCCCATTCTCATGTTCGGAACGGAGAAGAATGGCGAACGCATCAACAACATCGCTGACCATGAACAAGCTTACATGGAAGCACTGCGCAACCTGCTCGCCGAAATCTTCGACCCATCAGTTCCTTTTGCTCCCACACCCGACTCTGTCCGGTGCCAGCACTGCGCGTTTGCAAGGCTCTGCGCCCTTTGCAGCAACCAACCAGTTGAAGAATTTGAATGAAAGAAACACACCAACAGAAATTTTGTGTGACTTTCTGTCTGATAAACGCAACAATTTTCATACCTTTGTACCCGTAATTAAAATAAAAGCAATAAAAGAATGAAAAAACTGTTATTTGCAATCATCGCCCTACTGCCATTCACAGCAATGGCGCAGAATGTTATCGAGAACAACCAGCAAGCCAACAATAATGGTGAACAAAAGCAACGCGCGCTGTTCCAGCGCAGCAACACCGACAAGCGCAACCCCAAATATCTGGTCGGAGCCGTGCCCGTTGTAGATGGCAAGGTGGTATTCTCCACGTCGGTGAAGGCACCCGGCAAGTCGGCTCAACAGATTTACGATCTGGTGACGGCCGAACTTGAAAAAATGACAAAGGAACCAAACCAGTTCAAAGACAGCAAAATGCAAGACGTGAACAAACCCGGCAAGGTGGTGGGTGCCCGATTCAAGGAATGGCTGGTGTTTCAAAAGTCACCCCTCAGCCTCGACCAGACCATTTTCAACTACACCCTCATCTGCGACTGCACCGACGGACAGCTCAACATCACCCTCTCGCATATCAGCTATGAATATGAAACCGACCGCACCGACACGGGAGTAGGACAAGAGATGACGGCCGAGCAATGGATTACCGATGAATATGCGCTTACACGCAACAAGCAGAAGCTGGCTCGCTATTCGGGCAAGTTCCGCAGCAAAACCATCGACCGCAAAGACTTCATCTTCAACCGATTCGCCAACCTTCTGAAATAAACAAACCCACATGGAACAAGAAGAAAACTTTCAGCCCCGCCACCGCCACACCAGAGAACAGGCAAGCCGGAAACTGCTGAAACTGCGCAACGTGCTCAACCTGATTTTTATGTTAGGAGCTGTTGTGGGAGTTTGCATTTATCTGTTTTCAAACGAAACAACGGGAATATACATCATTCTGGGTGCCATGTCTTTCAAAATTGTTGAGTGTACACTACGCTTCTTAAATTAATGAAAAAAAACTTTCTCATCTTATTCACTCTTTGCGCTTTGGCTCAACAGGCCCGGGCGCAGTTTCCCGATAACTTCAACCAGCTAACACCCGACGGAATCATGTCAACCGGACAGGGTGGCCGCAGAAATTCGGCCGACTCCTTAGGTACCGACAAAGAAATTCCCATTGGTCTGCATGTGTGGACTGTTGACAGGCGGTTTGGCGACATCAAAGCCGCCACGCCCGATACGCTTCCACACATGTTCATGAACACCATCTTCACCACCGGACTCAGGGGCGAATACAACTCTACCGGAAACCTGGGCGCACCACGCATCAACCGTGTGTTCATAGACCGGCCGCAGACGGAGTCGTTCATCTTCACACAGCCCTACGACTTCTTCATGACTCCCATAGAGGATTTCCATTTCACCAACACGCTCTCGCCCATAACCAACATCACCTACAACAATGCCGGCGACCGCACGGAGGGCGACGACCACATCACGGCCAAGTTTGCCGTGAATGCCAATAAACGCTTGGGAATGGGATTCAAGTTCGACTATCTTTATGGCCGAGGCTATTACCAGTCGCAAAACACCTCGCTGTTCAATTTCTCGCTTTTTGGCAGCTATCTCGGCGACCGATATCAGGCGCACATACTGTTTTCAACCAACCACCAGAAAGTAGCCGAAAACGGCGGCATCACCGACGATAACTACATCACCCACCCCGAAAGCTTCAACGACGAGTTTGTGGCCAACGAAATTCCTACCGTTCTCGACCGCAACTGGAACCGCAACGACAACCAGCACCTTTTTCTCACACACCGCTACAGCCTTGGCTTCAAGCGCAAGGTGCCCATGACAAAAGAAGAAATTGAAGCACGCAAGTTTGCCATGGAAGCACAGAAAGACCAGGAAGCACGCGAACAGAAAGAGAAAAGAAAGAACGACGATGCCGACAGCAACGAAGACACTGACGACAGGAGAAAGAAAAAACAGGAAGAGCCTGACTTCAGCGGCCGGCCCGACAATGCCGTGGTTGTGGGCGACGAGGCAATGCTCAACCTCGACAAGCCAAAAGACGGTGGCACCGACAACCGCATTACCGTGGCCGATAAAGCCGCTGCCGACAGTCTGCTCGCTGCCACCGACAACCAGCAAAACGATTCGCTCAAATGGATGAAAGACGAACTGGTGCCTGTGACCAGCTTCATTCACACACTCCAACTCGACAACTACAAGCGCATCTATCAGGCCTACAAGACCCCCGCCGACTTCTACTTCGACACTTTCAACCACACCGGACCGCTCACGGGCGACTCCATCTTCGACCGCACACGCCACTACGACATCCGCAACACCTTTGCCATATCCATGCTCGAAGGGTTCAACAAATGGGCCAAGGCAGGCATTAAGATATTCCTGACAAATGAACTGCGTCACTTTGAGCTGCCCGATTCTGCCAACGGCTACAAGGGCTATAACGAACACAACACCAGCATTGGCGGACAACTGAGCAAGACACAGGGCAACACGCTTCACTTCAATGCTACCGCCGAAACATGGCTCGCCGGCGAAGATGCCGGACAGCTCAAACTTGATGCCACGGCCGACGTGAACTTCCCGCTCTTCGGAGACACGGTAACGCTGGCAGCCAAAGCTTTCCTTTACCGGCTGAATCCCACATTCTACTACCGCCACTACCACTCGAAGCATTTCTGGTGGGACCACTCGAGCATGAGCAAAACCATTCACTCACGCATTCAGGGAGTGTTCAGCTACAAGAAAACACGAACCTCGCTTCGCGTTGCCCTCGACGAAATCAAGAACCACACCTACTTCGGCCACACCTATAACATCACCGAAGAATTCCAGCGCACGGGCAACGAGATTCATGTGCGACAATATGGAAAGGCCATCAGTCTGATTACCGCTGCACTCACGCAGGACTTCACCCTGGGGCCGCTCAACTGGGAAAACGTGGTTACCTTCCAGAAATCATCGGAAAAGGATGTGCTTCCCGTTCCCGACTTCAATGTTTATTCCAATCTCTTCCTTCGGTTTAAAATTGCCAAGGTGCTCAGCTGCGACGTGGGTGGCGACGTGCGCTACTTCACCAAGTACTACGCTCCCGACTATAGTCCCACGCTTGGCCAGTTCACCGTTCAGGAAAGTGCCCAGCGAGTGGAGGTGGGCGGCTATCCGGTTGTGAACGTCTATGCCAACTTCCACCTCAAGCACACACGCTTCTTCGTGATGATGAGCCACATCAATTCGGGCAGCGGCCGCAAGGAATATTTCTTCACCCCCCACTACCCCCTGAACGAACGCGCCCTGCGCATTGGCCTGAGCTGGAACTTCTTTAACTGACAGCAAGCTAATGAAGGAGAGACACAGCAACACAAAAATGAAAAAGTGCAAAAGAAAAACCATGTTTTCTTTTGCACTTTTCGTATCTTTGCACCCATGAATCGATTTCAGAGCTTCATTGGAACCATTCTTCCATACTTTCTATGTCTCATTCTGCTTCCCATCTCTGCTGCAGCATGGGCTCTGAATGGTTTGCTTCGAATTATCCGAAGAATCGTTCCCACACGAAACGGGCTGGAAAGATAATGCCTGCCACAAGATAACGTTTCCGCGTGTGCGGCTCCCTCCACATGCGATAGAGGAAGCGCAGGTGCCTTATAGGAAAACTTTATCATCGCCGAGCGTCTGAAGCGCAATTCCTACGCAGGCAGTATCGCCCAGTATTGGTTCTGGTGCACACAGCAGCAGAAAGAGATTGATTATCTTGAAGAAGATAACGGGCAACTGAACGCTTTTGAATTCAAGTGGAGCGACAAGAAAGCAGGCATACATATCCCCGAATCATTTGCCAAGGCCTATCCCAAAGCTTCCTTTAGTGTAGTCACGCCAAAAAACGTTGATGAGTTTCTGTTATAGCCCGAGGCACATCCAACACCGGGCGAATGGTTGTGTGAACTTCTCGCTGTTTCGGCTGATTACATCATAACGATTGCCGTTTGCTTGCATCTTCCAGCATCCACTGGAAGTAGCGCTCATGCTCATCCACCAGCTTCTCCCACGAATACTGTGAACGAATCACCTCTACGTTGGCAGCGGTATAAGCCTGCTTATGCTGCGCTACTGTGCTGTCGAGGTTGTTCAATATATTCATGACATCGTCGGTGCACTTGTAATAGACAGCATTCTCACCGAGCACTGCACGGTTGAAGATGTTGTCGTGCGACAAGATGAAACAGTCCGAAGCCATTGCTTCCAACAGCGATGGATTCGTGCCACCCACACTGTGCCCATGAAAATAGGCCAGTGAGAAATGGCGAAGCGAGTTCAGTTTCTTGAAATCGTAGATGCCGCCCATGAAACGCACATGCTTATACGCCTTATAGCGGTCAACAAGCCACTTTCCGTACGGTGTGTTCGTTTTACCCACAATCAGCAACGGACGTTTTCCATATTCATCAGAAGCAATATAACCATCAATGGCCATGAAGATATTGTTCTCCGGTTCCAGTCGCGCTACCAACATCAGGTAGTTTTCCTTCTGCACATCATACTGGCACAGCACCGTTTCATCATAGTCGTCATACACATTTGCTCCGTAGGCCAGGAACTTACTCTCCCTTCCATACTTCTCTTTGTAATAGTCTTTGATGCCCATATTGTCGGCAATCAGGTAGTGCGAGTGCTTCACCGCCATCCGCTCTTCCCAAAACACAAACTTCTGCACCCACTTGTTGAACTTCGTGCGCTTATATTCCAGTCCGTCCATGTTCGTAGTGAACACAGGCCGTTTGATGTCCTTTACGTTGAAGCGGATGTAGGCCGGGATGATGCTCGTGTAGCCCGCCTCGTAGATGATGTCAAAGTTCTCCTTCCTCAACGCATCCTTCAGACACGCATAGTCATAGAAGAAGCTTCCCACCGAGCCTCCCATCCACTTCTCCGGCGAATAGATATGCTTGATGCGCACCCCCTGATATTCATTCTCTTGATACGGATGATAATGCGGTGAATACACCGTCACCTCATGCCCTCTCTGGGCCAATCCCACGGAGATATACTCCGCAAACTGCTCGAAGCCCCCATAGTTATTTGGGATGCCCCGAGTAGAGACAAACGCTATTTTCATTTTAACAAAAAACTTGTACCTTAAATGATTATTTCCGAGCGATTAGCCCAAAACTCTTATGCTTATCTCTCGATAGAAGAAAGGTGCTAAAACCCTTCTTCTATAATACCGAATTCTTTAAGTTGCTGCTTGTTGATATGTGGACTCTCTGTAATAGTTCCAACTATCATTGACATCAATTCATCGTCATCTATTCTTCCAACAAAAGTCCTGCTATTAAATCTATCCTTTCTTACAACAACAAGATGTGAACAGTTAATGAAAGAATCATAGGCCAAAAACGGACATTGGCTAACCGTGACAGGCATCATAAAGTCCGTTATTGAGGATGGTAGATTATGATTAATGTTAGAATTTATCACGACGCCACCAATCATATTCCCATCATTATCAAAGCCTAATACGATAAGATATTTATTCCTGGCAGACTGACCATTTTTTGGAGTAATACCTTCTTTTGGAGTCAAGGGAAGTATATGCACATCTCCAATACCAATAACCTCCCTTGCAAGAGCATCTGCTTGCTCTCCAAGTAAATCCCCAATGTTTGTCATGCCAAAACCCTCTCTATCTCCAACTCCTCCCTAATATAATCTATTATGGACTCTGACGCAGAAGCATCTTTGGCCATACCTATAACATCCATAATTTTTCTACCAGGATTGTTGCTATGGAAAGCTCTGTTCCATTCCTCCCCATGCGATTTTTGCCTTAATATGCTGTATGGAAGATAAGCATTTTCTGTGATTGACTTGTCAAGCTCTTCTATTTCAGATCTGGATAGGTAATCAAGATTTGCTTGTCTCTTTGCAGCCCACATATAATAAGCATCATCATTACCTTTAACAATTGCCTGATCAATCATTTGCTCCAAATCCTTGTCCAGATAGATGCCATTTTTTATGCTGTCATATAAAATTGAAGGCGCAGGACCATCAGGCAAGGCACAAAACTCGTCTGTAGTAATACGTAACCCATATTTTGCAAGACACGAAATGTTTGCAAAATAAATAATCTTGAATACATGATAATAGTCAAGACCATTTGTTTTGTTAAGTATATACAAAACCATCTCGGTTAGTTTACGCTTGTCAAAATTGGTCATCATTATATAAATATCTTGTAGCTTTTTTGCAATTGCAATGCAAATGTACGGTAATTATCCTTAACAGCAAGGACTTAATTGACTTTCAATAGAACTATTAACATCTTTTAACCCTTAAATATTAATAGTAACTCTTACATCCGTATAGTTTTTCAACGATCTCTTTGGCATGCTCTCTCATGTCATGCTGCCAAGGCATAGATAATATACGTCTGTTATATTCTATAAGCTCCGACTTGTCACTTACAAGTTTTTCCAGTTTCGCTCTCAGTTCATCTTCGGTATGATACACAAAAGAGACATCATACCCCTCCACGATGTCCTTCGCCCCCACCTTATCAGATACCAGCACGGGTGTCCCATAAGAGATTGCCTCCAACGCAACCAAACTAAACGTTTCATTCCATATTGAGGGAACAAGCAGCAAATCCATCTTACTGAAAACATCCTCCATCATGGCCGATGTGAAATGCCCTTTGTAATATATATTCTTGTGCTCTTTATCCTCACCAGTCCTTCCTCCATAAACCACTAAGGAAAGAGCATCCTTAAAGCCTTCTTGATTAAATTCTCCTATCACTTTCCTCAAGAGTGGAAGTCCCTTATATGGAGCTTCGCTGCCAATGAAGCCCAACCTCAGTACATCGCCATCAAACACCTTTATTCTTCGATGGTCTTTGATTCCGCTATGCGTAATAGGTATGACTTTCGACTCAGCAGGAACCGACAAATACCTTGCATAGACATCAGCCGTATTCTGGCTGTTGAAGTGGAAAGCATCTATCATCCCGAACATTCGGCGATAAACTGCTAACAGTTGATTGTATTCTTGAGCCATCTGACAGTATCCCTTAGCACAAATATTAAACGACTATTGCGCCACCTTAAGAACATAATAGATGGAGCTTTTGCATTGCACACTGCACATCTTTTTACATGTGGACCTTCGCACAGATTTCCATTTTCATTAATAAGGTTAACCTTTGGACAGATTCCAAAATAATCATGTGATGTATAAACAACTTTCACTCCTTTCTCCTTAAAAAATCGCAAAGCGTCTTCTGGCATCCCCATCAACGTATGCAAATGGAGAACCTCTGGCCTTACATTCGTCCAAAATTGTTCAAAACTCTTTCTTGAAATTTTTTTTTCAAAAAAACATCTAGGCTTTCTTATACCATAGAGTAACGGCAGAGGCAAGGCATTGTTCAAATGATAGCATGATACACCATCATCCGTCTTTGCAACACTAATGGAACATCTTTTGGACCACATATTCCATCTTCCGGGCACAATTATCGACACATCATGTTTCCAACTCTGTTCTTTCAGCAAATCAGTAGCATAACGGTTCAAGCCTCCCACTCTTTTGGGATACAATCCTAAAGTGTAATGAACAATTCTCATCTGTGTTTAATAACCTTAGCAGGAACACCACCGATAATTACGTTATCAGGGAAATGCCCCTTTACCACAGCACCAGCCGCAACTATTTCTTGCACAACGGCGAAACATATTGAAAATGGGCATAGTCTATCTCATATTTCTCGATTATCCTGGGATAGACTGTCAGCAACCTTCTAAAACTCCCACAACGTGGCAATTTGACATAGTGGATATTCCGTACCATTCCAAATATGCCTCTAAGCTTATGAATGTCACAAGCAGCAAAATAGAACTCTATATCCTCATGGTTCACCATGTGGGAATACAGACCCTCCAAATACGTCCTTGTACCTTGAAATTTTCCGTCAAAGACGTGGGCATCTATTAATAGTTTCATCATCTATAAATTTAGATAGGCTGTCAGCCTCTCAGCAGCCTTGGCATCCTGAAAGTCATTGAGGATAAGAGGAGATGGCTTATATACTGGGTTGTATAAAAAAGCCTTAAGCTGCTCATAGTCTGAAATTATAGCACCAGGAAGTTTATCAAGTATGTTGTCAAAGATGAAGCCACGTGAATCTTCATAACTTGCATAGTCATCAATAACAAAGCCCATTGGTTTCTTGCATAAATCGAAATCTATACATACCGAAGAGAAGTCCGTCAGAAGATAGTCACAACTCCCAAGCAATGGATACAACTGTGAGCTAAATTGCGATTGCTTTATAATTAGGATATTTGAATAAGAGCGAAATTCATAATCCTGCAAAACATCCATAGGATGAAGTTTAATTATCAACAAATGATTGAGACTCTGGAGCAGACCATCAAGATTCGACAACCCATCCTCGTCTAAGAAAGCAATCTTTCCTGGTGTATATTCACCGTCAGATCTAACATCACCAACAGTTGATTTACGATATGTTGGCAGCCACATGCCAACTTTATCGTAGCTGTTCCTATTTATTTCATTTTTCTCAAAGAAATCTGTTGACTCAAAAAGTAAATCACATCTCGGCTGCCCTATAGGAAGAATTATCTTTCTATCTATGCCAAAGCATTCTGCCAAAACACTCTGATAGAGGCTACCACTTGCCAACAGCAAGTTAGCATTATGCATATATCCCACACCCTTGTTGTCTAACAACCCTATACGTTTCAAAGGCATTCCATGCCACATGTTTATCATTTTATTATCATGCTGAACTATCTTAAAAGACTCCAAAATCCCATGCGTGTAAAAACAATAGCGTGAACGGAGAAGATAGAAAAGGCCCATGAGAGACATTTTATAAACCACTTTACACTGAAATCCCTCTTCATCAATTTTTTCTTGCACCTCGCAGACTTTGGCCTTTTCATTGGTCAGCCAATACAACTTGTATTTCGTAGCGAATCCATTAATTACTAAATAGCGCAACATTGCATAAGCGTTATCCGTATAGTCTGGAAAGCTATTAAAGACTATGATATTGGTTGTTGGTATCAGACTTAACAGCCAAGATATTATTTGTTTAATGCATTCTGACATAATTTCTTATTTTACCCAACTTCATTCTCAATATGATTGATATATAATAAAAATAATTTTCTATAGGCGATAACACTTTGTTTCGCTTTCTTGACAGATACCCTTCCTTTAAAGCTTCCATAGAATCACTGATGCCGCCCTCGCTCATATTCACCAAAAATTCGTCAATAAACGCAGCCTTCGTATGAGGTCCGAGACGCTGTAGGAAATCTGAGTCTGCACATATACGATAACGCGTATCAAACAGACCAACTCTTTCAAAACACTTTTTATTATGCAACATGCCAGGATGAGCAAGGCTCATCTTTCGGTGAATAAATTTGTTCCAATTCCAGGGTTCCCCTACATCTCTAATAACCGACCCATCTTGTTTACAGAAATGAAGTTTTCCTGAGATAATATCCCTGTCAGGATATTTTTTAATAGCTTCACGATAAAGATTAAGTGTATTTGGTAGCATCTCGTCATCAGAACCGATAAAAGTAATCCATTCCCCTTGTGCTTTCTCTATCCCTTTGTTCCACGCATCGTAAACACCTCTGTCTGGTTCGGAAACACAATAGGCAATCTTCGACCCATAAGACTCCACAATATTAATTGTATTATCAACAGAACCTCCATCTATTACTAGAATCTCGCCGTCGTTTCCAAGTTGAGTAACAATACTATCTAAACAAGATTTAAGCGTTTTACCTGAATTATATGTTGCGATTATTATTGATAATTCTACCATGTATTATTTATTGTTGATATTATATGAACTCATTCTAAATTGTTTCAACACATACATTAACATTAAGAAAAGCCATATTAAGTGATGATTAATTGTAACACTATAAAAGAGACCTACATAGATAAACATTTCATACGAAACCCATTTTTGAGAAATAATACTTTTTACGAATTGAATCCAAATTATCCCTGCGACTAAACCATAATCATAAAACAAAGAAAATATATTCATTGCTCCTATATCCACCTCTTCACGATCAGTAATCATAAATGTGCATATGTCTTTTGAAGCATCTATCCCATGTCCCAACCATGTAGAGAAATCAAAAATACTAAAAGAATTAAAGAATAGCCATGTAGGTACAATTCTACAAGCAGCACTGGGATCTTCGTCAATTACAATTTTTATGTCACCTGTAGATAAAGCAGAAAACAGTTCTATAATTCTATCCATGCGAATTATGTCATATTCTCCCAAAAAAGGCACAAATAGAATAAATAGAATAAAGAATAATACAATACTAAACAAATTAGTATTTCTAAAATTCAAAAATCTTATAAAAAAAAAAGGAAATGCTATAAAGGCTGTCATGCTACCGCATGTAAAACCTGTATAAATTGCTAAGAGCCAGACGTTTCTATCATGAAAGATTTCTTTCTTAATAACATATTTGTGATTCAATTCTATCTCTCGTAAAGTAATATAAGTATATAGAAGAAGAGGCACCATTAATGCCAATTTTGAAGATTCTTTTGCAAGTGAATTTAGTTTAAATTTAGAACTACCATCCGATACCAAGTTAAAAACCTCTATTCCAATAACTGTCTGAACTTGCTGTATGAACAGGACGAGTGCAAGCACGATAATCATCCATTTAATAAAGCCTCTAAACTGAGCAACTTTTATTGTTTCATATTTAAACAATCTTGAAAAAAACAAGAAAGAACTCCCCAAAAGCATCGTATATAACACTGTAGAGATTCTAAAAGATTGATGATGGAAAATATATTGAGATAGCATTAATAAAATGAGTAAGAAAAAAAGTATTTCATAACGCCTTATTTTTCTAATTACAAAAGGTAGTGATACCAAACTTAAAGTTTCAACAATGAGTTGTGGATAATATATAGCTTTGTTTGACGGACTGTGTAAATCTCTCAAAATAAATGCAAAGACAGTCAATATAACAAACAACACCCAAGACCTAACATTCATGTTCATACGAAATCGACTTTATAATTTTTCCAGGATTTCCTCCTGCAATGCTGCCAGCAGGGACACTTTTTACGATAACGCTGCCAGCAGCAATAATACTACGTGCTCCAATTGTAACCCCTTTCATAATAGTGCAATTTGCACCGATAAACACATCCTGTTCGATAATGACAGGGGCTGTCTTACCTTTGTCGGTAATAGCACAGCGTCTCTCCATATAATCAAGAGAATGATGATTTGAGTCAGATATCCGTGTTCCACCACCAATTTTTACATTATCATGAATTTCGACACGATCAGATGCGTAAATCATCACGCCATTCATACCAACATTATCGCCAATAATTAGTGTTGCTTCTTCCCGCACCCACAATGAGCATTTACAATACCAGCTATGGTCACCGTAACTATTGAAAACTGTTCCATTGCCAATTAACACCCGTCTTGCTCTCCTGCTGATAATAAGTGAAGGAATGCTCTTTACGGCTCTAATACCATTTCCGGCTTCCACACAATTCAGCCAAAGCAGAAATCTGAACAATTGCGTAGAATAAATATTGCTGATTAGAACCAATGAATATTGTATACTCTTGACTAAAAATCTCAAAAGGGACCTTATCATCTTATATTGCTCTCAAATACACCATCGCGTATGTCTATTCTATGCACATATTGTACAGAATATGTTACACCATATCGCCCCGAAAGTTCTTCCTCAATCGTAGTCTTATTCCATTCGTCATCATCTAAGAGAAAACCTTTGTCATGACTTTGTCTTTTTCTTAATGCACCTTGCAGTTTTTCAAAGCGCTTACGCAATGCCCACAACTGCAATTGGTTCAGATACTTACTCATAGTAGAATAAAGCAGGTGATAATCTATACCCATTAAGGTTTTTGCAACATTCTTATCCAAATAGGGATAGGCATATTCTCCCGCCTTACTTATCAACTCACTACAGTTGTGGTTTGCTTTAAACCTTACAGAAGGCGATATCCAAAAAGTTCTGTTAGCATCATTGTCAAATGCACAAACTGATATTGGTTTGTTTCTTTCATCATAGATTACGTTATAATTGTTTGCGAAATGGTCTATTTGGTAACTTAACGTGTCAATAACCTTGAGATTGGTCAATTCGCGTTGCATCTGAGGGGTCAGATACTCTTTACAATCCAAGCCTCTTTTACCTGGTGCTCTATTACTTAAAACACCAAAGTGTTTTTCTCCTTCTATATCCAAACACACAAGTTCAGAACTTGTAATAAGCCTTTGCATCCCAAGCAATTTTGCAAGTTCGTATGAGGCTAATTGGCGTGAGGCAAAATAAGTTTCAAATCCACCACCACTCACAAAATCGTGAAATTGATAGTTAGTAATGCTGCTCTTTATGAATGAGTAAAAATATGACATCAACTCTATGTTTTTTTCTTTCCATGGAAGAAATCCTATTTCCAAAGCCAACTTGTCCTCCACCACTAATCTGCCTTTCCAAGGAGCAAAGTTTGCTTTTTTTAGAGCTACATTTCCCCCCCTCACTTGTTTATAGAATTCCTTTTGCGACACACATTTGGCAATATAATCCCTAAAGGACAGTATTTCGCTTGCCTCATACTTTGTTCGAAAAGGAGGAGTCTGTTCGAAGTTTTCAAGCCGCATCCCCTGTTTCGCTATTACACAGAATTCATCCAGAAGTTTTTGAAAAAACACAGGAAAAGGATCATGCTTCATACACTCACGAAAGAACATGAGTTTACCATCAACATTGATTATTTTGATATTATTAAATGACAACGTAAAATATGAAACCGATGCTTTAGAAATACGAATTGTATTAGCTTCTTCAATATTCAATGGTTTGTAACCTAACAGAAGAATTTTTCTTGGCAAAGCCTCTTTCAGAAAGCAGAATTTATTGTTAATCATAGCACATTAACAAATTTGTTGACTATCTTTTATTCAAAAGATATTTAGGAGCAATGAGAACAGGTATAGCCCATAGCAAGCCTTTCAGACTACTACAGATATAAAGAGCCTCCTTACGAATATACCAGATGTTGTTTTGTCTGAACTTCTTGTATTCTGATGTTTCATGCATTTTAGTAGAAAACCTAAATACACTTACAATTACTTTAAATATCCTGTACCTAAACCACCGCCTATCCGATTTGGCAACATCATTTTCACAGAAGTTCACTAACTGTTTATGTATAGATATCAAATCTTCGAGATTCTTCACTTTCACATTAGACATAATTGATGATTCTTGTCTGATTCGATAGGCATAAAGAGATTCTTCTAACGTAAGTACCTTCTTAGCCTTATATAGCATTATATACCCAAACAAAGCATCTTCGTGTAATATTCCTGGGCAGAAAGAAAGGTTGTTTATCTGTAGAAACTCTCGTTTTAATATGAATCGCTGTGATGCTCCCTGCGGGAGGCCTTCTTTTAGATAGGCTCTTCCATTTATGACATCATTATATCGCTTAAATCTGCTCACTTTATATGTTTCAGATTCAGGCCAATAATGAGTTAGCATGGTAGAGAATACATCAACGTCAGGATATTTTAAAATAAGAGCTAAAACTTCATCAATAGCACCGTGCAGTAAGAAATCATCACTGTCAACAAACCACACATATTGTCCTGAGGCCATGCCTAAACCAGTGTTTCTTGCTATTGACAGTCCTTCATTTTGTTTATGAATTACTTGAATGTTATCATATCTTCCCGCATACTCATCACAAATAGACGGGCTATTATCTGTAGATCCATCATCAACTATAATTACTTCAATACCCTTATCACATCCAGAAATAATACTATCAAGACATTGGTGTAAATAATTCTCGACCTGATATACGGGAATTATGATTGAAAGAAGTGTATTAGCAGCCATTTATCTAATTATGTTTAAATACTTTCTCAACCAGTAATCAATATGCCATGAAATTCTATGAGGCTTAACACCAAGCTTTTTCCAAAATCTCATTTCTACTTTTTGCTCCCAAGGTATCCATGAAGCATCATAATGATGAATTGAAACTGTCCTTTTGGTAATATGTAATTTTCCTGTATTGTAATCTTTGGGACAAAAATACTCTTTAGGGTATATTAACACCCCTGCTACTTGCTGTATTTCATAAATGTCTTTTAGACCGCTCTTCACAAGGGAATTGGTAGTATGAGTAACAATAGTATCGTTTTCTATTATATGCCCATTTTCGTCAAGAAAGTGCATTGTACCATATTCATCCAGCAGTTCTTTTATCAGGCCGAGGCCGGGGTTTACCCCGAGGCCGAGGCCGGGGGCGACTCCTAATGTCGTCGCCCCTTTTCCTGCCTCATTCTCGCATCCCATAAACGGGCCACGTGCAATAATATCGTTCATTGGCTTGATAATTTCCACATCAGTATCGAAGTACAAGCCACCATAATTGTATAGAATCCAAAAACGGGCATAGTCACTCACGAAAGCATACTTCTTTGCTTTATAAGCCTCTGCTGTATAAGGAATGATGTTCACGTCAAAGTTATCTTCATTCCATTCTTTGATTTCGTAGTCGGGTAGATACTTACGCCACGATGCAATGCATTTCTGAGCTAATTCTGGAAGAGGATTTCTTCCAAACCAGCAATAATGTATAAATTTGGGTATCTCCATAATTTTCGTTCATTACACGTTACTTACCATCTTTCAAATAATTACTCTCTCACCGTCTTAATTTTGGGTTGGATATCATTTGATTGCTGAATATAATCGCAGCATTAGTAGCTGCTGGTGATACGAAATTTTTTAATTCGTGTGATAATTTCTAAAGCTCAAGAAAGTCAACAATTCGCTTACAACTATCAGCATCACGATATTTAATCATCTTATCAGCAATCCTTCTGCGTACCTCACAAGTGCTATCTATCTCATTATACACCTCACTACAGAAATCGGATAATTGTTGAAGATTGAAGATATGCTTTCCAGCCAACAAGTCTGTTACCGGATTGTATAGAAACTCTCCACGACTCTTCTGATATTTCTCCATATCATCTAATATAAAACCGATAGGTCGATCTAACAATAGATAATCGAAGAAAACCGAAGAATAATCAGTGATAAGAGCATCTGTTTTTGCCAGTATCTGATATAATTGAAGCCCCTTCTCTTTAATGTCCGCATTAGTTACAAATACGATATTAGACAAATCATGTTTGAATGTTTCCTTATATGCCTGCAGATGATGAATTTTTACAAGTACACAAACGTTAATTGTACTCAAAAACTGATTGAATTTTTTGATGAGCGAACTATTCTCCAGAAGTGGCAGTCCTGTTTCGTTGTCGCAGGATTCTTCAGAAAGACGTTTATCAGTAGATTTTCTGAAAGTAGGCATCCAAATAATTACCTTCCCCTTGAAATTCTCTGGCGCAAACGGGTTACAGATTCCTTTATCCATATTCCTCACTAGCAAATCATTTCGTGGATATCCTAAGGGAATTGTATATTTGACATCACAACTTAACATTTTGGCTATTAAAGGAGCATTTGGCTCACCTAAACAGAGCAAATAGTTAAAAACAGGCTTAGAATTAGGTTTGCCGCTACCTCCCTTCAAAGCTTTAACCGGTATTCCATGCCACAGATTCATCACCATCTGATTGTCTCTTGGTTTGAAGCATTGACCAAATCCATGCGTGTAAAAGAAGTATTTCGCTCTTGACAACACCAATATGTCTTTCAGAGAGTGCAATACATAATGATGATAAACAGACTTTGTGTTCAAGGAAAGGATCTGCACATTTTGTGTTTTATGTACTAACCATATATATTGATAGCCTGATGTATGATTCTGCATATAATCAAACAACACCCAGCTGTTATCACAAAAGTCCTCATCACTTTCAAAAACAACAAGTTTTTCTTTTATTGGCAGGATCAACCTACACAAAAAGTAACATATCTCAAAGAATAAATAACGCAATCTCCTCATACAACATTTATTATTTCCTGAAATGGTTCCATTTTCTAACAAAGGCATTATAAATCTCTATTTTCTCTTTTCTCTCCAGTCCAAACATGTATGACGAAAGTATAACGACCATGCCTGTAAACAGTACTGACAAAACAAACCTATAAGTACCCTGCATACAGAATTGTTTCAATATGATGAATGGAGTGGAAGATATTAACAGCACGACTATCATCTTGGCCAAATCGAAACAAACGAAACTCCTTATAGGGTAATTAACGAGTTTTTTTACATAATACAACCTTATACATCCATTTATAATTTGAACCAATGTCAAGCTAATAATCACCGTATATGGAGGCATCCCGATTTTCAGTACGAACCAAGAAAGAGGAAAATTGAAGAGTAACAGTATTGCTGTTACAAACTGATATTCACGAATATTTCCTGTCGCCCTTATGATTGTTACAAGTAGATTTGTCGCTGTCATAACCAAAGAACATATCAACATCATCTGACAGAACTCTCTCGCGTAATCAGGAACCTCTTTCAACCAGAGATGTAATACATAATCCATTTCGAATATTAAGGGTAATGACAAGAGCAATAATAAAAAGAAAGAGAGTCGTGAACCTCTACTGATCAATTTCGACATATCTTCTAATGCTGATGAAGAATACGACTTGATGATTTGAGGATTCAATGCAGTCTGGAAATTGCTGACAAAACGCATTACTGCCGTATTTACTTGAACCGAAACACCTTGTGCTGCATTCACAACAGGTCCTACAAAAACGTTAATTACAAATGAAACACCCTGATTAGTAACTGACCATGCAAACTCACCTATTAGATTCCAAACAGCAAAGCTACCTATCTCCTTCAAGGTAGAGTAGTCACGAACAAGTCGAAACTTTGCTTCAATAAATTTCTTTGAGCAATATATACGATAAAATTGAAGAACGCCTATAGTAACAATTGCATGCAATACCGCATAAGTTATAAGACGATCATAAGAGATTATCAAAAGAAAATAGACAATGACCAGTTTGAACAACACCTCTAAGATGCTTAAATAAGCATAAACGCCCATACGTTCTTTAGCTATGATTATAGCGTTATAGGGTACTTGCAAAATGGAGAAGAAAGAAGTTATCACGGAACACTGGAAAACCCATTTCGCGGCACAAAGTCTGTTCGGAGGAATATTTAGTTGATTTGATATAAACCACGAACCAACAAGTTCCAGAACTATAACGATAAAAACTGCAATAGAAAAATGGGCTATGAGAGCCGAACAAAAAACATGGTTTGTCTTCGCACCATCATTGCGTCCTAATTCAAAGGATAAAAACCTTTGAACAGCATTCGACATGCTGCTATTCAAAAAACCAAGGAACGCAACAACTCCACCAACGACATTATAGATGCCGAAGTCAGTTACACCCAATGCTGCCAGAATTATACGACTCGTATATAAGGATACTGCCATTACCAGCAGCATCCTAACATACAAGAAAAGCGTATTCCGAGCTATCCGCTTATTGTTGGTATCAGACACTACTATTGGTGATATTATGTATTAATCTACACTATCAGTGAATATGTAAAGCTGTGTGGCTCCGTCTTTCATTCAGTATTATCTATTAGTTCCTCTTCTCTCTATTCTGAGTTTTTCATGTTTTATCGTTATGTTTCATCTAATCTATAGTATTAAAAATTGTGTATCTGTTACGCATGGTCATAGCCTGTGGTATCAAGGATGTCAGTTCGTCATCAGCAAATTTGATATTGCGCTGAATAGCATCTGTCAGGCCTATATCGTGATATAATGTATAAAGCTTGTTATATGCGGACTGATTCTTTCTGATATCTCTCTCGACTATCAGGTGTGCCCAACCCACTTGCAGGCCATGAATAGTTGAACGCTCCGGGTAGTATTCGTCAATCGCGTGGCTTATCAGATGTTCGGCACCACTCGATACCCTCGTCGTTCCACACACTATCATGGAAAGACCAGACGTAATCAGGCCGTTTGTCAGATCAAAGAGAAAATCATCCGTCATAAGGTCTCCTTCTGAACTATAATTGAACAATGGCATAACCGACTCCTTGGATAGCATAAAGGCCAGCTCGTTGATAGGTTCGCCGATGTTCTTATAGGCCAGCTTCCAGTCTTCAAGGGCAGAGAGGTTTGACATTAGGTCGGCTACTCCGGCAAGCAGCAGATCCTTGGGCGACTTCTTGATGACATCAAGGTCAACGATGATACCAGTAGGGGGCTGTACGCCGAAACTCTTCTTTTTGCCATTTTCCGAAAGTCTGGCCACACATGAATAGATGGCGTCATTCGACAGTGTTGAAGGAACTGTGATGTAAGGAGCATCACACTTGGTGGCACAATACTTTACGATGTCAAGCACGCTACCACCGCCGAAGGCAAGAATGATGGCATCAGTATCCTTTATCTTACTGATAACATCTACAGCCTCGTCAACTATTCCACCTTTTACAAATAATACTTTGTAAAACTCATTTTTGCAGAGTTCTTCGTGATATATGTCGTAAAGGTATTCCTGAGTTACCAGAATCTTTCTTGGGAAGTAAAGATGTGCGTTCTTCAGAAGGACGTCAATACGCCCAAGAATATTGTTGCCAGTCTTGATGATGGCAGGCGATTTGAATTCGTTATAATACATTACAATAGTGCTTTGTAAAGTTCTTTTATTGAATCAAAGCAATAGTCAGGTTTGAACACAGATGTAGCAATCTCCTCTTTTGTCGCTTCGCCTGTTAACACACAAATGCTGGTAGCGCCAGCATTAATACCTACCGCAATATCTGTATAGAGTCTGTCGCCTACGCAAGCTATCAAATCGACTGGAGTATTCCACTGCTTCGATACTGCATCAATCATTGTTCGCTCAGGCTTTCCGAGGAATTGAGGCATACGGTTTGTTGCCAACTCTATCAATTTGGCAATAGCCCCGCAGTCTGGAATGAACTTATTGTCAAGGACAGGACATTTCAGATCACAATTGGTTGCGATGTATGGATAGTCACGGCTCACATAGAAACAGGCACCACGCACCTTTTCATAGTTCAGCTCGGTATCAAAACCTAACAGTACATAATCAACATCTGAGCCACGATAGTCAACTGGCACTACTTCAAAACCCTCCTGAAGAAGTTCAACCTTCAACGATTCTGTTCCAACCAGATAGAGCTTAGCCTTTGGTTTATGTTCATTGAGATACATCACCGTAGCATTTACAGACGATGCAATGTTACGCTCAGTAGCTTTGATTCCAAGTCGGTTAAGTTTTTCCATGTATGATAACTTTCCCTTCGAGCTGTTGTTTGTCATAAACACATACTCCTTTCCCTGCTCATTAAGTAAGTTAAAGAATTCTGATGCACCTGGAATGAGTGTGTCTTCGTTGTAGATTGTTCCATCCATGTCCAGCATGAACAGCTGGATGGATTTCAGATCTTGCATAACTTGTCACCTTTAAAAATTTCCTCTGCACGATGCAGGTCATCATGATTGTCTATCTCAAACCAACGTCCTTTTATCACGTATGGTTGGAAATTGCAGTCTTTAAAGATATTATCAAGTGCAACCTCTGTCCAACTATTCTCATCTTTACGGGTAACAATAGTATCTTCTATCTCCATAAACAGAGTTTTGGAATCTTCTGCTGAAATCCGATAGACATCAATAGAAACTGCATAATGTTCCTCGGATGTTATTTTCTTACTGATATGATTTATCTTACTTCCATCCTTCTCTAAGGTAATTTTCATCGACTCCTCCATATAACCTGACTTGTCACAGGCTATCTTGCTTTGATTTTCACCATCTAGCATACCTTCAATGATATTGGCATCATAGTAAACATCAGAGTTCATCAACAGGAACTCCTCACCCTTCACATATTGCGAAGTCAGATAAAGCGAATACATATTATTCGTCTCAGCATACCGCGGGTTGGATACTATATGAACCTGCGAATACACCTGCTTAAGGTGGTCTGATAGAATCTCTGCCTTATACCCATCCACAACATATATCTCCGTTATACCATTCCGCAACAGATTATCAATCTGCTTGTCTATAATACGTATTCCATTTACAGGAACCATACACTTTGGGACTTCATTCGTAATCGGGCGTAATCTGCTACCCAATCCTGCTGCTAATATTACTGCTTTCATGATGCTATAATATACCTTGATCTATTTATAATAAATTTCATTATCGTATCTTGAGATTATCGTTCAGAATATACATAACTACAAACTTCTTACCATCGTCCCGGACTGGTCAGTCCTCTCAACAGACCAGTTGGCGATTGAAGCAAGCCAATTAAGCATGCTAACTTTGGGATGGCGATAAGTATTGTTTCCTTGATCTACAGATATGATTGCTTCTATTGCTTGGATACCTGCAACCAAATTATAAATCTTATCGCTTTCTTGAAATCTCCTCCATGATGAGGGACAACAAGATAGTGTCCTGGGGTAAGCCGCTGAAGAGATGCCTGATGATGTAGAACCTGATTAGCCTGACATGGCAGACTGTCGCCTGTAAAGAACACATGGTTTTTATCACCCCTTACAAAAAGCATGATTCCTGAATAGTTTGTGGTGCCGCTATTTTCACCAACATAGACACTGACCGACTCGTTCTGAAACAGCTCGTGCATTTGGGGAAAGGCGGTTTGCGGAGTCCTCCGTCTTGGCGCAAAACAGATGATGTTGTGACTGCCAAGCACCTGCTCCATCCTGTTATAGAGGCTTTTTGAAGTCAGTGACTTCATCTTGTCAACACATATGAACTTTGAAAAGTTACGTAACTCAGCATCAGTCATCTGCATCAAACAGTGATAGTGGTCCATATCCCAATGTGACAGAATCAAATTAGGATGATCAACAGCATACTGTGATGAATATTGGCTGATATAATGCTGGAGTTCTGCATTAGAGGCTGTTATCGGTGCACCTATGTCATAAACCAGCCTGACTTTCCCATTTTGCCGGATTTCATTCCAGTTCCCTTGACTGACATCATTGACTCTGAACTCCAGGTTATTTGTTGAATTAAGTCGCTCCATCAAAACAAGACGGTTATGATGGTGTGAACTCAACTGAGATGCATCTAAAGGCTGATGAGTCATCAGAAGATGAGTATACTTGTCATTATCACCATCGTACCAACTGAAATTGTAGGTGCGACCTATAAGGTATGACTCGAAGTTGTATTCTGCCTGAACTTTCCTCAGCATGTTGATATTCAAGGCATAATAGCACCCCCTCCTCAACCTGCGTGGAGAACGGTAATTGTCTATCTAAATATAGGAGCCCTTTGTACGCACTTCTCCTGTTTGTTGGATGAAAACGTCATAGTCACCACTTGTACGGAAATCAAGATACATTGTGTCAAAATTCCCATCGCCACTATATTTATAGTCATCTAGATATACTATAACCTCGTTCGCCATGAATATATAGAGCAAGAAATGAAAGTTTGTGTGTGTCTTATTTTGCCACTTTTCATGAACATAGGTTCGTGGACGGATGAACATAGGTTCATGTTGTAGTTCCTAAGGATTCATAGGATTTACAAGGAGTGTCAGAATGGGCTGTCAAAGTCCTTTAGCAATGGGTGCTTCGTATCTTTCTCGCTGAGGACGGCATGCTCGGTAGGTATTCTCCAGTCAATACCAAGGGAATCATCCAAGATACTGATGCCACCATCTGCCTCAGGATGATAGAACTCATCACATTTATATTGGAAGACTGCCGTTTCAGAGAGGACGGCAAAGCCGTGGGCAAAGCCCTTGGGGATGAAGAACTGACGATGAACAGCCTCATCCCATCCTTCTCCAAAAGGAGAAGGAGCACCAAGCATATTTTCACCCGCTAAAATAACTGCGACATGCTGG
>CACXFT010000039.1 GCA_902767045.1 uncultured Prevotellaceae bacterium
ACGCATGGCAGTGAACGCCTCATGGCCCGGGGTGTCGAGGAAGGTGATGCGGCGCCCGTCTTCGAGCTTCACGTTGTAGGCACCGATGTGCTGTGTGATGCCGCCGGCCTCTCCCGCAATCACATTGGTTTTGCGGATGTAGTCGAGCAGCGAAGTCTTACCGTGGTCAACATGTCCCATCACGGTAACGATGGGCGAGCGTGCGATGAGGTCGTTCTCGTCGTCAGCCTCTTCGCTCACAGCCTCCTGCACCTCGGCACTCACATATTCGGTCTTGAAGCCGAACTCATCGGCCACCAGGTTGATGGTTTCGGCATCGAGTCGCTGGTTGATAGACACCATGATGCCCACCGACATGAGGGTGGAGATGACCTGTGTGACATTGATATTCATCATGGTGGCCAGTTCGCTCACGGTCACAAACTCGGTGAGCTTGAGCACCTTGCTCTCTGCGCGCTCGGCCGAAAGTTCCTCGTTGAGTCGTTCCTGGGCAGCATCGCGTTTCTCTTTGCGATACTTCGCACCCTTCTTGTTCTGACTCTGCTTGCTGGTGAGGCGAGCCAGTGTTTCCTTCACCTGACGTGCCACATCCTCTTCGTTCACTTCAAGAGGTTTCACCACCTTGTTCTTTTTCTTTTTCTTGTTGTTGCTGCCACCCTCTTTTTTCTTGGCAGCTTCAGAAGAAACCTGGTTGGCAGCATCGTTGATGTCGACGCGCTCCTTGCCAATGCGCACGCGTTTCTTCTTTCCTTCGCCCCGCTGCTGCTGTGCTTTCTCTTCGCGCTCCTTGCGCTTTTCTTCCTTCGATTTCTTCTTCGGACGCGTGTTTTGGTTCAGGGCATCGAGGTCTATCTTTCCCTGAATTTTCAGCTGCGGAGCATTGTTCAGCATCTTTCGCTCGCTCTTCAGCTGGAAAACCTCGGGCTTGGAGGGAGCTGCCGGAGCTTGCTGGGGTTCCTGGGGGGGGTGGGGTGTTTGGGGGTCCTGGGGTTCCTGGGTTTTTGGGGCTTTTTGGGCTTTTTGGGGTTTTTGGGGTGTTTGGGGTTTTTGGGGCTCTTGGGGTTTTGGGGGCTCTTGGGCTTCCTGGTTTTTTTGGGGTTTTGGGGGTTCTTGGGCTTTTTTGGGTTTTTGGGGCTCCTGGGGTTTTGGGGCTTCCTGAGCTTTCGGGGCTTCAGGGATTTCCGGGGCTTTCGGGGTTTCCACCTTTTCCGGTTGTGCCGGTTTTTCCACTTGCGGCTGGGGGCTCACGGCAACAGCCTCGTCAGCCGGTTTATCACTCTTCACCGCTGTTTCAGGAGCAACAGACTGAGCCGGTTTGGTTTCTGTTGGTACTGTTGCGGGTTTCTTGCCCAGGTTGTTGAGGTCTATCTTCCCCAACGGCTTATACTGCTGCGTGGCTGACGACTTGAGCAGGCTTTCGGCGCGGTTGTCTTTCTGGTCGGTAGCCTTCTTGTCTTTGCTCTTCCGCTGAAGCAGCTGTGCAGCCTGCGAGCGCACCTCCTTATCCTGATGGAACGCCTCCACCAGTGCCTGATACTGCTCATCGCTGATTTTCGATGCCAGTTCCAGTTTCTCGTCGCCGAGGTCGCTTCTCTTGGCGAGGAATTCCACTGCCGTTTGGAATCCTATGTTCAGTTCTCTGATTGCTTTATTTAATCTGATGCTCATTCTGTTTGTGGTTACTTGATATTCTTGTTTCTTCTTACTCAAACTCTGCCTTCAGCACTTCGAGCACATGGTCGACGGTTTCTTCCTCCAGGTCGGCCTTCTCGATGAGCATTTCGCGCGGAGCGTTGATAACAGCCTTGGCGGTGTCGAGCCCGATGGCCTTGATAGAGTCGATGATCCACTGGTCTATTTCATCGGAGAACTCGTCGAGGTAGATGTCTTCGTCGGCTTCGCTTTCCGACACTTCGCGGAACACGTCGATGGTGTATTCGGTGAGCAGCGATGCCAGCTTGATGTTCAGTCCGCCGCGGCCGATAGCCAGGCTCACCTCTTCGGGTTTGAGGAACACGTCGGCCTTGCGGTTCTCTTCATCGATGTTGATGCTCGACACCTTGGCGGGCGAGAGTGCACGCTGTATGAAGAGCTTGATGTTGGAAGTGTAGTTGATGACATCGATGTTTTCGTTGCACAGTTCTCGCACGATGCCATGCACGCGGCTACCCTTCACGCCTACGCAGGCTCCCACGGGGTCGATGCGTTCGTCGTAGCTTTCAACAGCAATCTTGGCACGTTCACCGGGCATGCGTGCAATCTTCTTCACCGAGATGAGTCCGTCGTTGATTTCGGGCACTTCGGCTTCGAGCAGTCGCTGCAGGAACACCGGGCTGGTGCGCGAGAGGATGATCTTGGGGTTGTTGTTGTCGTTGGTCACCTGGTGAATGACGGCGCGGATGGTTTCCCCCTTTCGATACTGGTCGTTGGGAATCTGTTCGGCCTTGGGAAGGATGAGTTCGTTGTTCTCGTCGTCAACGATGAGCACTTCCCGTTTCCACGTCTGGTACACCTCGCCCGAGATAATCTGTCCCACGCGATCCTTATATTTATTATAGAGCGAGTCGTGTTCCAGCTCAAGAATCTTCGAAGCCAGCGTCTGTCGCAGGTTCAGGATGGCGCGCCTTCCGAACCTGGCGAAGTCTACGCGTTCGCTCACCTCTTCGCCCACCTCATAGTCGGGTTCAATTTTCTGTGCGTCGGCGAGTGAGATTTGTTTGTTCTCGTCGGCCACCTCTCCGTTGGCCACCACTATGCGGTTGCGGTATATCTCGAAGTCGCCCTTGTCGGGGTTCACAATCACGTCGAAGTTTTCGTCACTGCCGAAAATCTTCACCAGCACGTTGCGGAAACTTTCCTCCAGCACGCTCACCAGTGTAGTGCGGTCGATGTTCTTGGTTTCTTTGAATTCCTTGAACGTATCGATCATGCTTACTGTTTCTTCTTTCTTAGCCATTATGATTTATTTAAAATTAATCAGATATTTGGTGTATTTCACCCCGTCCATGGTGTAGGTGTGGTCTACGTCTTGCATCACCGGTCGTTTCTTGCCTTCCACATGCACTTTTTCTTTCACTGCAACGGTGAAATTGTTTCCTTCAACCTGTTTGAGTGTGCCTTGCACCTTCTTGCCGTCGGCATCGAGCACTTCCACCTCCTTACCCACGAAGTTCACATACTGCTGGGGTACCTTGAAAGGCTGCCCGAGTCCGGCCGAACCCACTTCGAGCTCGAAGTCTTCTTCATCGCGATTGAGGTGTTCTTCGATGAACTTGCTCAACTCTACGCAATCTTCAATCCAAACGCCATCTGCGTGGTCAATTTCTACAACAATGCGGTTGTCGCTGCTTATTTCCACGTCTACCAGGAAATAGTCTTTTCCCTCCAACCACTCGTCAACAATACTTCTTACGACGTTTTTGTCTATCATATTTTAAAATTAAAATAAAAATGAGGAACTCTCTGTGGAGTCCCTCATTCCTCTGAACGGTGCAAAAGTACGAAAAATTCTTGAACTGCCAAAATGTTTGGCTCTTTTTCTTTTGTTTTCGTTCTATTTTCCCGTTTGTGATGGGTTATTGTTCGCTTCTTGCTTAGAAATCGTCGTGGTCGAGCGCATCACTGAAGTCCTTGGGCTCGTGGTTGGCCATGGGGTCGTGATAGTCTTCGGTGAAGCGGGGTTCGTGGTTGCCGGCGTGGTGCTCGGGGCGCTGGCGACGTTCATTTCGTTCGGAACGTTCGGAACGTTCGGAACGATCGGAACGTTCGGAACGATCGGAACGATCGGAGCGGTCGGAGCGTTCGGAGCGTTCATTGCGTTCGTTGCGGGGGCGGCGTTCGCCACGCTCGCCGCGGGGCCGGCGTTCGCGCTCTACATATCCCTCGGGTTTGGGAATGAGCACACGGTGCGAGAGCTTATACTTGCCTGTCTTGGGGTCTATCTCCAGCAGCTTCACGGTAATCTTGTCGCCTTCCTTCAGTCCGGCTTCCTCTACGGTCTCCAGGCGTTTCCAGTCAATCTCTGAGATGTGGAGCAGTCCGTCTTTGCCTGGCATAATCTCCACGAAGCATCCGTAGGGCATGATGCTGCGCACCGTTCCCTCGTACACCTCGCCCACCTCGGGCACGGCCACGATGGCCTTGATCTTGCGGATGGCAGCATCGATGCTCTCTTTGTTGGGAGCCGACACCTGCACCTTGCCCACGCCATCAACCTCGTCGATGGTGATGGTGGTGCCGGTTTCTTCCTGCATCTGCTGTATAATCTTTCCGCCCGGGCCAATCACGGCTCCGATGAAGTCTTTGGGAATATCGAACTGTTCGATGCGAGGCACATGGGGTTTCAGTTCGGGGCGCGGTTCGGCAATGGTTTCCACCAGCTTTCCGAGGATGTACTCACGACCGGCCTTGGCCTGCATGAGTGCTTTCTCGAGAATCTCGAACGAGAGTCCGTCGCACTTGATATCCATCTGTGTGGCAGTGAGTCCGTCTTTCGTGCCGGTGGTTTTGAAGTCCATATCGCCCAAGTGGTCCTCGTCGCCAAGGATGTCACTGAGCACGGCATATTTCTCTTCGCCCGGGTTTTTGATAAGTCCCATGGCAATACCGCTCACGGGTTTCTTCATGGGCACGCCGGCATCCATCAGTGCCAGGGTTCCGGCGCAGACGGTAGCCATCGACGAAGAGCCGTTCGACTCTAAGATCTGGCTCACCAGACGCACGGTATAGGGGAAGTCTTCGGGAATCATATCCTTCAGGGCGCGCCATGCTAAGTGGCCGTGACCAATCTCGCGGCGTCCCACACCACGCTGTGCCTTGGCCTCTCCCGTGCAGAACGGGGGGAAGTTATAGTGGAGCAGGAAGCGCATGTAGCTCTTGTCGAGCACATCGTCAACGAGTTTCTCGTCGAGCTTGGTTCCCAAAGTACAGGTAGAAAGGCTCTGTGTTTCACCACGGGTGAAGATAGAGCTTCCGTGAGGCATGGGCAGGGGCGACACCTCGCACCAGATGGGACGAATCTCATCGGTCTTGCGGCCATCCAAGCGGATGCCCTCATCGAGGATGCAGCGGCGCATGGCATCGCGCTCCACATCGTGGTAGTAGCGTTCCATGAGTGCTTCGTAGTCTTCTTTGGTGAGGGCGGGTTCTCCGTTTTCTCCGGTTGCACCCGGTGTTTCTGTAATCTCGGGGTGTTCGGCAAAGAACTTCTCTTTGAAATCTTCGAGCACTTTCTCGAAAGCCTCGGCACGAGCCTGCTTGTCGAGTGCCTGCTTGGTGATGTCGTAGGCGGGCTGGTAGCACTCCTTATTGATCTGTTCGCGCAGGGCCTCGTCGTTCACCTCGTGGCAGTATTCGCGCTTCACATCCTTGCCCAGTTCCTTTGAAAGTTCTGTTTGCAGTTCGCACATGGGCTTGATGGCTTCCATGGCAGCTTTCAGGGCTCCGAGCAGGTCTTGCTCCGAAACTTCCTTCATCTCGCCTTCCACCATCATGATGTTCTCGGCCGAAGCACCCACCATGATGTCCATGTCGGCCTGCTTCATCTGTTCGAAGGTGGGGTCGATCACATACTCTCCGTTCACACGGGCCACACGCACCTCACTGATGGGGCACTCGAAGGGAATATCTGAACAAGCCAGGGCAGCAGAGGCAGCGAAGCCGGCAAGGGCATCGGGCTGGTCTACGCCATCGGCTGAAAGCAGCATCACATTCACAAACACCTCGGCATGGTAGTTGCTCGGGAAGAGGGGGCGCAGCACGCGGTCAACCAGTCGGCTGGTGAGAATTTCGTTGTCGCCGGCCTTGCCTTCGCGCTTGGTGAATCCGCCCGGAAAACGGCCAGCGGCTGAATACTGTTCTCTGTAGTCGACCTGCAGAGGCATGAAATCGGTTCCGGGAACGGCATCCTTTGCGGCACAAACAGTGGCCAGAAGCACGGTGTTGCCCATTCGCAGCACAACACTTCCGTCGGCCTGCTTTGCCACTTTCCCGGTTTCAATTGTGATGGTTCTTCCATCAGGCAATTGAACACTTTTGGTAATTACGTTCATCTAAAAAAAATTACTTATTGTCTTTATATAACAGCTAAAATAAATGTCGTTTTCGAAAATCGGGTGCAAAGGTACACATTATTATTTAATTAAACATGGTTGCGCCCACTTTATTACGTTTTTTTAGTAAAAGAACCCCAACAGCTGAGTTTCTGAAAAAAATATTGTAACTTTGCGGCCAGAAAAGTAATAACAACAATATAAACTGAAACAATGGGAAAAACTATTCTAACCGGCGACCGCCCGACGGGTCGCCTACACCTGGGCCACTACGTTGGCTCACTGCGCAGACGGGTTGAACTGCAAAACGCGGGCGACTTCGACCGCATGTTCGTGTTTATGGCCGACGTGCAGGCACTGACCGACAATGCCGACAACCCGGAGAAAATCCGGCAGAACATTATTGAGGTGGCACTCGACTACTTGGCTGCCGGACTCGACCCGCAGCGGTGCACACTGTTCATACAGAGTCAGATTCCGGAACTGGCCGAGCTCACCACCTACCTGATGAACCTCATCACCGTGAGCCGCGTGCAACGAAACCCAACGGTGAAAACGGAAATTAAAATGCGCAACTTCGAAGCGAACATACCGCTGGGCTTCTTCTGCTACCCGGTTTCGCAGGCAGCCGACAGCACCCTGTTCAAGGCTAACACCGTGCCGGCAGGCGAAGACCAGGAACCGATGCTGGAGGTGACACGCGAACTGGTGCGCCGATTCAACGCTACCTACGCACCGGTGCTGGTGGAACCCGATATCCTGCTGTCGGAGAACCTGACAGCACGACGACTGCCGGGCACCGACGGAAAAGAGAAGATGTCGAAAAGCCTTGGAAACTGCATCTACCTGAGCGACTCGGCCGACGAGGTGTGGCAGAAGGTGCGCTCGATGTATACCGACCCGGAACATGTGAACCTCAACGACCCGGGACATGTGGAGGGCAACGCGGTGTTCACCTATCTCGATGCGTTCTCTACCGACCAGGACTTTGCCGACTTCTGGCCCGACTACCAAAACCTGGCAGAACTGAAGGCTCACTACCGCCGCGGCGGACTGGGCGACATGAAGTGCAAGAAGTTCCTCTATCAGGTGCTGGAACGATTCCTCACACCCATGCGCGAACGACGCCACGAGTTCGAGAAAGACATTCCCGAGATATATAACATTCTGCAACGCGGCACGGCAAGCGCACGCGAGGTGGCCATGCAGACCATGGACGAGGTGCGACGCGCCATGCGCATCGACTACTTCAACGACGTGGAGCTCATCAACGAGCAAGCCGCCCGGTTTGGACACGCGAACCAGGGATAACAGGTTTTGAAGACATAATAACGGGTTTAAGACATAATAACATACTAACATTTTTAGACATAATAACGGTTTTAAGACATAATAACATACTAACAAAAATAGTAACAAAGTAACGGGTTTAGACATAATAACATACTAACGTTTTTAGACATAGTAACATACTAACAAACATAGTAACAAAGTAACAAAAAAAGAAAATCCATTTGTTGCGCCCTGAAAGGGCAAAAGCTCTCAGCCCAGGGTAACACCCTGGGGAAGCGAAATCCATCAAATCAGCGCCCTGAAAGGGCAAAAGCTCTCAGCCCAGGGTAACACCCGGGGTAAGCGAACACCATCAAATCAGCGCCCTGAAAGGGCAAAAGCAAATTTGTATTTTGCTTTTGCCCTTTCAGGGCGACGTTGATAGTAGCATCCATTCCCAGGGTGTTACCCTGGGCTGAGAGCTTTTGCCCTTTCAGGGCGAGCTTTGTTAGTATGTTATTATGTCTAAAACGTTAGTTTGTTATTATGTCTTCAACTTTCGCAAGTTATAAAACTCGTGCTCAGCAATGCCCCAGCGGGGCATGATAGGGGTAGCCAGCCATTCCTATGGCTGGAGGAAATGGATCTACCATTCACGGCGTGCCTTTAGGTACGCAACACTGGGGAACAGGCGG
>CACXFT010000040.1 GCA_902767045.1 uncultured Prevotellaceae bacterium
GAATGGCTGGCTACCCCTATCATGCCCCGCTGGGGCATTAGGAATGGCTGGCTACCCCTATCATGCCCCGCTGGGGCATTGCTGAGCACGAGTTTTATAACTTGCGAAAGTTGAATAAAATAAAAGGGAGTGTGCCAGGGGGTTATCGGCACATGACCAAGAGCTGGTTATCGGCACATGACCAAAGACTGGTCGGCACATGACCAAAGGCTGGTCAGCACATGACCAAAGGCTGGTCAGCCGGTGACCAAAGGCTGGTCACCACATGACCAAGGGCTGGTCAGCACATGACCAAGGGTTGGTCATTATATCAAACGGCTGCAAAGGAATAGATTTCAATGTTGTGAAAGCCGTTAAGAAAGTCACGGACCTCCATGCGTTTCTTTCCTGCCAGTTGAATGCTTTTGAGTTCTATCCACTCATCGGCGGTAGCAACCAGCAAACAGTTTTGTGCTTTTTGTATGGTACCGGGCAGAGCAGTTCCTACAGGTTTCCCCGTTTTAGCAGTCTGATATACTTTCATCATCACGCCAGTTTCTCCGCTTTCCTCATGAAGCATTGTCCATGCTGCAGGCACAGGACTCAACCCACGCACGAAATCGTAGATGCGTTTGGCTGGTTGATTCCAATTGATTTGACAAGTTTCCTTGAAAATCTTGGGAGCGTGCGGCAGTTCACACTCGGTGGAAACAACTTGCGGCATACTTTCCACCTTACCGTCACCGGCAAGAATTTTTTCAATTGTTTCAATGGCAATTCCGGCCCCTAACTTCATCAAACCATCGTAAACATATTCCACATCCGCGTTGTCGGGAATAGGATATTCCTTCTGCATGATGATTCTTCCCGTATCAATATCGTGATCGAGGAAGAAAGTTGTAACACCCGTTTTAGTTTCTCCGTTGATGATAGCCCAGTTGATGGGTGCCGCGCCCCGATAGAGCGGAAGCAAGGCTGCATGCACGTTGAACGTACCAAAACGCGGCATGGCCCACACCACTTCGGGCAGCATACGGAAGGCCACCACCACCTGAAGGTCGGCTTTGTAAGCACGCAGCTCACTAAGAAAAGCCTCGTCCTTCATTTTTTCTGGCTGAAGCACAGGCAACCCTTTCGAAAGGGCATACTCTTTCACAGCTGGAGCACGAAGCACCGAACCATGGCGTCCCACCGGTTTATCGGGTTGTGTTACCACAGCCACCACATGATATCCTCCTTCTACAAGAGCCTTCAGGGTTTCCACCGCAAATTCCGGTGTGCCCATAAAAACAATACGCAAATCTTCTTTATTGATCATTTTTCATTTATCATTTAGCGCAGCGTGAGATTACACGAACCACCCCTAACCCCTCCTTTATGAAAGGAGGGGACTACGAGCTGGAGGTTTCTCGCGCCTATTTATCATTTATCATTTAGCGAAGCGCCTCATTTATCATTTAGCGAAGCGCAGCGCAGCGCAGCGCCTATTCTGCCGAGAAATCGGCCACGAACTTTCGGTAGAGACTATACACACGCGTTCTGGCAAGGAATCCTATCAATATTCCGTTCACATCCACCACAGGCAGCGTGTTGGCGTTAGTCATTTCAAACTTATGCATCACCTCTTCCATGGGGTCGTTGTAACCCACCTGGGCCGGAACGGGAGTCATCACGTTGCGCACCACAAACTTGCTGTAGAGTTCGGTTCGGAACACCACATGCCGGATTTTGGCCATGTCCACCTCGCCGCGCAATTTCCCCCCGCTGTCGAGCACCGGGATAAACTCCGAACGGCTCTGGCTGATTACATGAACGAGTTTTCCAAGGGGTAGATCTTCCGTTACACTTGTATATTCACGGTCTATGACGCTCTCCACGCTCATGAGTGTGAGTATGGAGTGGTCGGTATGGTGGGTCACGAGTTTACCTTCGCGCGCCAACCGTGTGGCATAGATGCTGTGTGGTTCGAAGAGACTGATCACCATCACCGACACCACACTCACGATGATGAGCGGGATGAAGAGCTGATAGCCTCCTGTGATTTCGGCAATCAGAAAGATTCCCGTGAGCGGTGCATGCATCACCCCTGCCATCACGCCCCCCATGCCAAGCAGCGTGAAATTCTTTTCGGGCAGATAAACACCAATGTTGTACATGTTGAGCACACGCGCAAACAAGAACCCGCCGAAGCCACCTATGAACAAAGAGGGAGCAAACGTGCCACCGCATCCGCCGCCGCCATTGGTAGCCGACGTTGCAAACACCTTGGTGAGCAACACCAGTGCAATGTAAATTACCAGCATGTCGCCATGCCCATAGAAGAGCGAGTTGTTCAGAATGGTGTTCCAGTCGGCCTCTGTTCGTCCGTTCAGCAGCACGTTGAGTGCCTGATAGCCTTCGCCATAGAGAGCCGGAAAGAGGAAGATGAGCGAGCTGAGCATCACTCCGCCCAGTGCGAACTTCATGTAAGGACGCTTGCGCAACCGTGCAAACACCCCTTCGCAGGCATTCATCATGCGAATGAAGTAGAGACTGATAAGAGCGCAGAAGATTCCCAGTCCAATGCAAGCCGGCACCCGCGAGATGTTCCAAGCCTCGTCGAGCTGGAACATGAAAAGCGCATCAGTGCCCATGAAGATGTAGGCAAAGCAGGTGGCGGTAACGCTCGAAACCAGAATGGGCATGAGCGAAGCCATCGACAAGTCAACCATCAGCACCTCGAGTGTGAACACAAGTCCTGCTATTGGTGCTTTGAAGATTCCGGCAATGGCTGCCGAAGCCCCACACCCCACAAGGAGCATGAGCGTTTTCTTGTCCATGTTGAAAAGCTGTCCGAGGTTTGAGCCGATGGCCGACCCTGTGAGCACGATAGGAGCCTCGGCACCCACCGAACCACCAAAGCCAATGGTGATGGCCGAAGCGATAACCGACGACCAGCAGTTATGCCCTTTCAACCTTGAGCGTTTCGTGGAGATGGCATACAAGATACGGGTGATGCCGTGCGAGATGTTATCCTTCACCACATAGCGCACGAAGAGCGAAGTGATTAATATGCCCACCACGGGAAACACCAGATAGAGCCAGTTGGCCGAAGTGATGGTGAAGCCCGCCGTAAGCAATCGTTGTATTTGTCTGATAAGTCCGTGCA
This sequence comes from uncultured Prevotellaceae bacterium, assembly GCA_902767045.1. GTDB lineage: Bacteria > Bacteroidota > Bacteroidia > Bacteroidales > Bacteroidaceae > Prevotella. Next base: position 3,128 of record CACXFT010000040.1, read on the forward strand.
GCACATAGGCCGCCACCGAAGCAAACAACCCAATAAAGAAAGCGAGAATGAGCATCATCTCGCGTTCGGGAACATGCTTTGTGCGCCACTGCAGCACCTTTGAAAACCAACCAGTATTCTGTTCTGCTTCGGCCATTTACTTTCTGATGATTTTTACTTCTCCATCGCCGCTCAGCTTGATAATGGTGCTGGCTTCGTGTGGCAGGTGTTCCTGCCGGCGAGTCCAGCACACATAGTCAACTGCATCAAGAATCTCCTGACTAATATCGCGGTAGTTCTGTGCGGCAGGCTCTCCGCTCACGTTGGCACTGGTGCTCACAATTGGTTTCTGAAAGCGGAAACAGAGTTCGTGTGAAAATTTCTCCTGTGTGATGCGCATGGCAATGCTGCCATCTTCGGCCACTAAGTTGGGAGCCAGGTTCACTGCATTGTCGAAGATAATGGTGGTGGGTTTCACCACTGCATCAATAAGCTGCCAGGCCACATCAGGCACGTTGCGCACATAGCGCTGCAACCGTCCATCGCTATCTACCAAGCAAATAAGAGCTTTTGAATCGCTCCGTTTCTTAATTTCGTAAACCCGCGCCACCGCCTCGGCATTAGTGGCATCGCAACCTATTCCCCAAATCGTGTCGGTTGGGTAGAGTATCACCCCACCCTTCCGCATCACGTTTATAGCATTTTGAATGTCTTCCTGAAAAGTCATTGATAAAGATTATTTATCATTTATCATTTATCATTTATCATTTAGCGAAGCGCCGCGCCTCATTTATCATTTAGCGAAGCGCCTCATTTATCATTTAGGCACGGCACGCCGTGCCGTCTAAATGTCCCATCCCACGGCACTGGCACCCAGCACGGCAGCCGAAGCTCCGTCAAGACCACTCACCAAGAATTTGGCCTTGCCTTTATATATCTTCAGCACATTCTGTTCGTAGGCTTCCTTGATGGGATTCATAATCAGGTCGCCGGCTTTGGCCATTCCGCCAAAGAAGATGAACGCTTCCGGCGAACAGAAGGCTGCGAAATCGGCACAAGCCTCACCGAGCATGTGGCCGGTAAACTGATAAATCTCGTTGGCCAGCTTGTCGCCTTTGCCGGCAGCAATGCTCACGTCAAGACTTGTTATCTTCTTCGGGTCTAATTCGCGCAGCAGCGAAGGCTGGTCTGTAGACTCCAACAGCTCACGCGCTGTGCGGGCCACACCCGTGGCCGAGCAGTAACACTCTAAGCATCCCTTGCGGCCGCAGCCACACAGTCTTCCGTCGCGGCGCATAATCACATGGCCCAGCTCACCGGCAAAGCCGTCGGAGCCATATACCATCTGTCCGTTGATAACGATGCCCGAGCCAACACCCGTACCCAGTGTAATCATGATGAAGTTCTTCATGCCACGGGCCACTCCGTAAATCATTTCGCCAATGGCAGCAGCATTGGCATCGTTGGTGAGAGCCACGGGAATGCCCAAACGGTCAGAGAAGAGTTTGGCCAGTGGCACCACACCATCGTGCGCCCATTCCAGGTTTGGTGCAAACTCAATGGTACCGCTATAATAGTTGCCGTTGGGAGCACCAATACCCATCGCCTTGATGGTGTCGATACCTCCCACCTGTTCAATAATCACTTGCAGAGCCTCCACACAAGCGTCAACGTAAGCCTCCACGTTGCCATAACCTTGTGTCTTGATTGCTGTTGTAGCTTTAATCTCTCCGCGGCTGTCAACAATTCCAAACACAGAATTGGTGCCGCCCAAATCCAAACCGATCACATACGGTTTCAGCGTTGCTTGCTCGTTCATATATGTCATGTATTAGTTTATATTATTATATAATGTGTATACACGCGGAATAACCGGAAAAGCCATTCAGAACATTACGCAAAGGTAAGAAATTGTTAAGAGAAGAGCGAGCTGAACGCTCTTTTTGTGCTCGGAATTACACTTTTTTAACTATTACGAGCTACTTCTCTTTGCTCTCTTCTCTCCAACTCTCAACTTTTCTTTGTACCTTTGCACCCACTATGCCGTTTCCAATTCATATAAACATAGTAGACCTGATACTGAAGGGCATGCTCATTGGCATGATTGCTTCAGCCCCGATGGGCCCTGTGGGGGTGTTATGCGTTCAGCGCACACTCAACAAGGGGCGCTGGTATGGTTTTGTAACAGGCATTGGCGCTGCTGTGAGCGACATCATCTATGCCGCCATCACGGGCTTTGGCATGTCGTTTGTGATGGACTTTGTCAACAACGAGCAAAACCGTTTCTATCTGCAAATCATTGGCAGTGCCATGCTGCTGGCCTTCGGCATCTTCACCTGGCGCAGCGACCCCACTCGCAACATGCACCACTCAGGCCACCAGAAAGGCACGCTCACCCACAACGCAGTTACAGCGTTCCTTGTAACACTCAGCAATCCGCTCATCATCTTTCTCTTCCTGGGCCTTTTTGCCCAGTTCGCCTTCGTCATTCCCAACCGGCCGTTCGAAATGTTTGTAGGCTTCCTCAGCATTGTGGCGGGGGCTCTCATCTGGTGGTTCGGCCTCACATGGCTGGTCGACAAGGTGCGCACCATCTTCGATGATGAGGGCATCAAGGTTATCAACCAAATTATCGGGGCAGTGGTCATCATCGTTTCAGTTATCGTATTGTTCGGAACGGTTACCAATCTTTATCGCTTCTTTTAATTAAATAATGTATATAGCTCAAAGTCTCAGAAAAGAAAACATTGCAGAATACCTGCTCTACATGTGGCAGGTAGAAGACATCATCCGCGCATACGGGTGTTCGCTCACCCGCCTTCGACGTGAATACATTGCCCACTTCGACTACACCGACGAGCAGAAGGAGGAAATGACCGACTGGTATGGCAACCTCATCAACATGATGAACCAAGAGGGCAAACGCGAACAGGGACATCTGCAAATCAACCAAATTGTGCTGCAGCAGCTCAGCGAGCTGAATGCACAACTGCTCGGCAGCACCAAGTTTCCATTCTACAATGCCGAATACTACAAGGTGTTGCCATTCATCGTGGAACTCCGACAAAAGGGCGGAACCAACAACGGGGAAATTGAAACATGCCTCAATGCCCTGTATGGCACCATGCTGCTGCGCCTGCAACATAAAGAGATCACGCCCAACACGGCTCATGCCATTCAAGAAATCACCACTTTCATAGGCATGCTCTCCGATTACTACAAGAAAGACAAAGAAGAAGGGCTGGAGTTTGAAAGTTAAAAGCAGAAAGCAGAAAGTAGAAAGTAGAAAGTAGAAAGCAGAAAGATAAAAAACACGATATGAATCAAGAAATAGAAAGACGACGCACATTTGCCATTATCTCGCACCCCGACGCAGGTAAGACCACACTCACCGAGAAGTTCCTGCTCTTTGGCGGACAGATTCAGGTGGCAGGTGCCGTGAAGAGTAACAAGATACGCAAAACTGCCACCTCCGACTGGATGGAAATAGAGAAACAACGCGGCATCTCGGTTTCAACATCGGTGATGGAATTCGACTATACTCCCGAGGGTTCCGACGTGGAATATAAAGTGAACATCCTTGACACCCCGGGTCACCAAGACTTTGCCGAAGACACCTATCGAACGCTCACCGCCGTTGACTCGGCCATCATTGTGGTGGACGGTGCCAAAGGCGTGGAAACACAAACGCGCAAGCTGATGGAGGTGTGCCGCATGCGTTCAACGCCGGTTATCATCTTCATCAACAAAATGGACCGCGAAGGGCGCGACCCTTTCGACCTGCTCGACGAACTGGAACAAGAACTGCAAATCAAGGTGCGCCCGCTTTCATGGCCCATCAACCAAGGGGCCAAATTCAAAGGGGTTTACAATATCTACGAACAGAAACTCGACCTTTTCACCCCCGACAAGCAACGTGTAACGGAGAAGGTTGAAGTGGATGTGAACAGCCACGCTCTTGACGAGCATGTTGGCGAGCGCGATGCCCAGCAACTGCGCGACGACCTTGAACTTGTGGATGGCGTTTACCCAGAGTTCAACGTCGACACCTACCGTTCGGCCGAAGTAGCACCTGTTTTCTTCGGCTCGGCACTCAACAACTTCGGTGTGCAGGAACTGCTCAACTGCTTTGTGCAGATTGCCCCCTCTCCCCGTCCCACCAAGGCCGAAGAGCGTGAGGTAACGCCCGACGAACCGAAGTTTACCGGTTTCATCTTTAAGATTACAGCCAACATCGACCCCAACCACCGCTCGTGCATCGCCTTCTGCAAGGTTTGCTCCGGCCGGTTTGTTCGCAACCAACCCTATCTGTATGTGCGGCAGGGCAAAACGTTGCGCTTTTCATCACCCACACAGTTCATGGCCCAGCGCAAGTCTACCATCGACGAGGCCTGGGCGGGCGATATTGTGGGACTGCCCGATAACGGCACTTTCAAAATCGGCGATACACTCACCGAAGGCGAGAAGCTTCACTTCCGCGGACTTCCTTCTTTCTCGCCCGAGATGTTTAAATACATCGAGAACGACGACCCCATGAAATCGAAACAGCTGGAAAAGGGCATCAACCAACTCATGGACGAAGGTGTTGCCCAGCTGTTTGTCAACCAGTTCAACGGCCGCAAAATCATCGGCACCGTGGGACAGCTGCAGTTCGAAGTGATTCAATACCGGTTAGAGAACGAGTATAACGCTCGCTGCCGCTGGGAACCTGTTCACCTCTACAAAGCCTGCTGGGTGGAAGCCGACGACGAAAAAGAACTTGAAAACTTCAAAAAACGCAAATACCAATACATGGCCAAGGATCGCGAAGGCCGCGATGTGTTCCTTGCCGACTCAGGCTATGTGCTCTCCATGGCACAGGAAGACTTCAAGCACATCCGCTTCCACTTCACCAGCGAATTCTGACATTTCGCTCCATGAACACCCCAAAAAGGCACACACACAGTTTGCTCCTACTGATTATACCCAACTCGGTCATTAGAATATGACGCGCCAAAAGTCTCCGGGGGAACGGACGCTGAAAGCGTCCACTCTTAGTAACCGGGGGTACGGACGCTGAAAGCGTCCACTCTTAGTAACCGAGGGTACGGACGCTGAAAGCGTCCACTCTTAGTAACCGGGGGTACGAGCGTAGCGAGCACCCCCGGACTGTGGTCTCTAACAAGTGCACAGC
>CACXFT010000041.1 GCA_902767045.1 uncultured Prevotellaceae bacterium
GCCATAAGAATGGCTGGCTACCCCTATCTGATGCCTATGGCATCATCATAACCATGTAGAGAATATTCACTTGCGAAAGTTGAATTACTTATTACTTTCCTCAACTGATTGCTGCCCAGTTGATGTTTGTTTTCCTTAGTTCTTTCAGTCGGTTCCAGAGCAGGGCATACTCTTGTTTCTCGCAGGTGGGGTCTACATTGATAATCTTCTGTGCTTCTTCGCGAGCCAGTTGAACCAGCTGGCCGTCGCGTGCAATGTCGGCAATCTTCAGGTCGAAGGCGATGCCGCTCTGCTGTGTGCCCTCCAGGTCGCCGGGGCCGCGCAGCTTCAGGTCGGCCTCGGCAATTTCAAAGCCATCGTTGGTTTGGCACATGATGTCGATGCGCCGGCTGGTCTCTTTTGACAGCTTATAGGTGGTGACAAGGATGCAATACGACTGGTCGGCCCCGCGGCCCACACGTCCGCGCAGCTGGTGCAGTTGTGAAAGGCCGAACCGCTGTGCATCCAGAATCACCATCACCGAGGCGTTGGGCACGTTCACCCCCACCTCTATCACCGTGGTGGCAACAAGGATGTTGGTTTCGCCACGGGCAAAGCGTTGCATCTCTTCGTCTTTCTCTTGTGGTTTCATCTTGCCGTGCACCTTGCTCAGCTTGAATTCCGGAAACACGTCGCAAAGTGCCACATACCCCTCTTCCAGGTTTTTCAGGTCGCTCTTCTCGCTTTCCTTGATCAGGGGGAACACGATGTATACCTGTCTGCCCTGTCGAATCTGCTTGCGTATGCCGTCGTAGAGACTGGTTGTTTGCGTGTCGAACCGGTGAATGGTTTGAATGGGTTTGCGCCCCGGAGGCAGTTCGTCGATCACGCTCACGTCGAGGTCGCCATAGATGGTCATGGCCAAGGTGCGCGGAATGGGTGTGGCCGTCATCACCAGCATGTGCGGCGGTTTTTCGCTTTTCGTCCACAGCTTGGCCCGTTGTGCCACGCCAAAGCGGTGCTGTTCGTCGATAACCGCCATGCCCAGGCGTTTAAACTGCACGGGGTCTTCGATGAGCGCATGCGTGCCCACAAGAATGTCTATTTCGCCCAAGAGCAGGCTGTTGAGAATCTGTTCGCGTTTCTTTCCCTTCACTATGCCCGTGAGCAGTTCCACCCGCAGCGGCATGTCGCCCAGGAAGTTGCGAATGGTTTGCAGGTGCTGTTCGGCCAGAATCTCGGTGGGAGCCATCATGCAGGCTTGGAATCCGTTGTCGATGGCAATGAGCATCGACATCAGCGCCACCAGTGTTTTTCCGCTGCCCACGTCGCCCTGCAGCAGGCGGTTCATCTGCCGGCCGGTGTTCATGTCGGCGCGAATCTCGTGCATCACCCTTTTCTGTGCTCCGGTGAGCGAGAAGGGCAGGTGGTGGTGATAGAAGTTGTTGAAGTGTTCGCCGATGCGTGCAAACACATATCCCCCGAACTTTCGCCGGTGGTCAGAGGCATAGCGCAGAATGTTCAGCTGCACATAGAAAAGCTCTTCGAACTTCAGTCGGGTTCGGGCCCGTTGCATCTCGTCGGTGTTATGTGGATAGTGAATCCAGCGCAGCGCCTGGTCGCGCGAGCAAAGGTGCAGCGGTCCGGTGATGTAGGGCGGTAGCGTTTCGGGGAGCGGCTGAGTCAGCTTGTCGAGCAGTGCCTTCATGATTTTCTCCACCCCCCGGCTTTGCAGTCCGCTCTGCTTCATTTTGTCGGTGGTGGTGTAGTAGGGTTGCATGCCCATTTCCGAGAGTTGCAGTTCCGAAGCCTTGTCGATGTCGGGGTGGGTTATCTGGAACCTGCCCCCATAGATGCCCGGTTTGCCGAACACGATATAGTCTTGCCCCACCTTGTAATGGTCATACACATACTTGGTGCCGTTGAACCACACCAGGTCTGCAATACCCTGTCCGTCGGTGAAATGAGCCACAATGCGTTTCTTGCGTGCGCCCATGCTGTATTCTTCGAAGCTGAGAATGCGCCCACGCAATTGCACAAACGGCATGTCGGCCTGCAGCTCGCTGATTCGGTAGATGCGGCTGCGGTCTACATATTTATAGGGAAAGTATTGCAGCAGGTCGCCCCATGTGCGGATATCCAGTTCTTTGTTGAATATCTCTTTGCGGCGCGGCCCCATGCCTGGCAGGAACATGATGTCCTGGCTGAGCAGTTCATAATTCATAGTTCATAGTTCATAGCACTCTCTCACCCTCTCACCCTTGCACCCTCTCACCCCCGCACCAGCCACTCTGCCAGTTGCAGGTCGAAAGGTGTGGTGAGCTTGATGTTTTCGCGGTTTCCCTGCACCATGTGCACCTGGCATCCCATGCTCTCCACCACCGAGGCATCGTCGGTGAATGCCGTTGCGGGGTCGGCGGTTGTCTGCGATGTTAGGGCGAAGGCGTGCTTCAGCAGTTGAATGTCGAACACCTGCGGCGTTTGCACAATCCGGTAGTCGGCACGGTTCACATTCTTTCCCCCGCCATGCTGGTCGATGTAGCGCAACGTGTCGGTGACGGGCATCACCGGAATGCAGGCATACTCGTCGCGGGCTGTTTCGAAGCAGCGGTCTATAACCTCAACCGAAACGAACGGGCGCACACCGTCGTGAATGCCCACCACCCCCTCTTCGTCGTCGGGGATGGCAGCCAGTCCGTTCATCGACGAGTGGTAGCGTGTTTCGCCCCCGTCAACAACGGTGTGGTTCACCCGGAACTGATGCTGCTCACAGAGTTCGTACCAGTAGGCTTGCTGTTCGTGGGGCAGCACAAGAATAATGCCCAGCTGTTCAGAGTAGGCACGGAAACGCTCCAGGGTGTGCATCAGCACCGGCCGCCCTGCAAGGGGCAGAAACTGCTTGGGCACATCGCCCCCCATGCGCAGTCCCTTGCCTCCGGCCACAACAATCACATAGTCCATAGCTGGTTGTAAATCATTCCTTCTTGCAGTTTGTCGGCAGCATCGCCCAGTCCTAACTGGCGCAGGATGGCATAGCCGTAGGGCATGGCGGCACCCGGTCCGCGCCCGGTAATGAAGTTGTCGCAGCAGGTAACCATCTCGGCCGTGTATTCGGCACCCTCCAGGTAGGTTTCAAAGCCTGGGTAGCAGGTGGCCCGCTTTCCGCGAAGCAGCCCGAGCTTGCCCAGCACAAACGGAGCCGCACAGATGGCCCCAATCAGTCCGTGGCGCTCGTTCTGCTTGAGCAGAGCCGTGCGCACACCTTCGTGCATGTCGAGGTTAGCAGCACCTGGCATGCCGCCGGGCAACATCAGAATGTCGGCATCTGAAAAGTCGCCGGCTTGGTTGAACACCACGTCGGCCAGCACCGTCACGGCATGGGCACTCTCCACCTCGCGACCCTCGCTGATGCTCACCGTTACCACTTCCACACCTGAGCGGCGCAGGATATCAACAGGAGCCAAAGCCTCGATATCTTCGAAGCCGTTGGCAAGAAAAACATACGCTTTAGCCATATCATTCAATTGCATTAATGAATGCAAATGTACATATTTTTTTTCTATTGTAGCTCAAAACTTGAAGAAAAGTGTTAAAAAGATAACAAAAACTGTTAAGCATGAACCAATTACGGAAATAAATGCTTATCTTTGCAGCGCTTTTTTAATCGTTGTTGCAAACTATTACCTTTTACAACGACTTTGTCAAACGAACAGATGGCAGACAGCAATCTATGCCATCCCCAAAAAAATGAATAATGAAATTTAGAAAGATTTTTAAGACATTGGTGTTTTCTGCGTTTTTCACTGTGGCTGCCCAACCCGCTGCTGCCCAAGACTTGTTGGCTCGACAGGCTCCGGTAGACCGCAAGATGAAAAAGGTGGATACACTGGCTCTACGTCGTATTATAAATAAGGAGAATTTCGAATCGCCCGCTGCTGAACTCTATGCCGACTGGAACAACGACCGTGTTCACTTGCGCAACAACTCGCTGCCCGCGAACTTCCGCATCGACTTGCGCGACTTTTACATGCCCACACCCAGCCGTGTGGTTACCAGCAACTATGGTCCCCGCTGGGGGCGCACCCACGAAGGGCTCGACATCAAGGTCTACACTGGCGATACCATCCGCTCGGCATTCAGCGGAAAGGTGCGCATCGTTAAATGGGACGGACGTGGATATGGTAAGTATGTTGTTATCCGCCATAAGAATGGACTGGAAACAGTATACGGGCACCTTTCTAAACAACTTGTTGTAGAAGATCAGCAAGTGCGTGCCGGTGAACCCATCGGACTGGGTGGCAACACGGGTCGCAGCCAAGGGTCGCATCTGCACTTCGAAACTCTTCTCAACGGTGTGCCCATCAACCCCGCCTTGCTCTTCGACTTCCGCAATCAAGACGTAACGGGCGACTTCTATGTGGTGAACTCCGATACATATCATGCTGAGTCGGCCGAGGCTACCCGCCTGCGCGGTAAGATGGGCAACGGCGGCTACACCCGCGAAATGGTGTATGGCGACGATGCTCCCGCTTTCAATCCAGCCAACGAACAGGCTTCCAGCAGTTCTTCTAAGAGAAGCTCGGGCAGAGCTAAGCAATATCATAAGGTGAAGAAGGGCGACACGCTGGCAAGCATTGCCCGCAAGCGTGGCACCACGGTAGAAAAGCTTTGCAAGCTGAACGGCATCAGCAAAAAGAAGAGAATCCGCCCGGGGCAGATTATCAGATACTCATAACCCTGCCTGTCAGGTTCCCCCTCAGGGCAATAAAACATAGAAAGGCGGTGGAGCTTTGCGCTCCACCGCCTTTCTATGTTTTCTAATCGAGGAAAACGAAAGCCCCGTTTCCTATGAAAAGGGATTCGTCAAGCTTACCGACAAGTTCTATAAAACCTCAACCTACAACAGGGCTTTTCTTTTATGTGGAACCTATTGTTTCTAAGAAAGCATTTGCTGATGAACCTAATTTTCATTACCTTTGCCGCATGAATTACCTGAACCGGCAA
>CACXFT010000042.1 GCA_902767045.1 uncultured Prevotellaceae bacterium
ACACCCTAATGACCGATTTCCTCTATAAATGGTAGCGTTTTTATTCTACTGGTGTAAGGGAGAATCCTTTATATGGGTTTGGGTTTAATAGACACCCAACTCGCTGATGCATGCACAGGCACGCACATCTGTGAAACGGATGCGCAGTTCCTTTGCTTCAACAGGGGTGAAGCGCAGCAAACGCTTGTAGCCAATGGTGGTGGTGGGCTCGCCGCAGTCTACCGGCAGCCACTCGGCTTGTTCCTCTAACCGACATTCTACCACGAAACGACACACACGCTGACCCAGCGGAATATATTCCTGCAACATCAGTCGGCTCACGGCAGTGGGTTTTTGAAACGACACCTGCAGCCAGCTCTCGCCGCCATCGTCGGCACAGGTCCAAAAGCTGTCGAAGCTGCCATCGGCAACATTCGCCACAGCATATCGCTGACCATACTGTGCATTGGCCGAGAGGTGAGCTTCCTTCACCAGGTTGCAAGCAAACTCCTGCTCCAGCAACTCACGAAACCCCACCAGACTTGAAGAGTCGGCCGGGTGGATGCGCCCGTCGGCGGCCACGGGCACATTGAGCAGGAAGGTGGCATTGCGCCCCACACTCTTGTAATAAATATCGAGCAACTGGCGGGGCGTTTTCACCTGACTGTTTTCTTTTTCGTGCCAGAACCAGCCGGGACGTATCGACACGTCACACTCGGCAGGTACCCACTCGTCGCCGTCGGCATGGCCCGTGCTGAGTTCCTTGGGACGCGGAAAGCCTGCATGCACCTCACCATGGCGCAACATCGACCAGTTGGTGGCATCGGCCTCGCCACGTTCGTTGCCCACCCACCGGCAACCGGGGCCGCCATCGGAAAAGACGATGGTTTCGGGCGAGAGCCGCGCCAATGTGTCATAGGCACGGGGAAAATCGTAGTAGGTGCGCTGGTCTATGCTGCGCCGTTCGTTGGCTCCGCCATACCATCCGTCGCCACCATTGGCACCATCGAACCACACTTCGAAAAGCGGACCGTAGCGCTTGAGCAGCTCGGCGAGCTGGAGGTGGTAGTAGTCTACATAGGCGGCTGTGCCGTAAGAGGCCTGATGGCGATCCCAGGGCGAGAGGTAAAGGCCCAACTTCAATCCATACTTCCGGCACGAAGCTGCCAGCTCGCCCACCACATCGCCCTTGCCGCCGCGATAGGGCGACTGCGCAATGGTGTAGTCGGAATACTGCGAGGGCCACAGGCAGAACCCGTCGTGGTGCTTGGCAGTGAAGATAACACCTTTCATGCCGGCGGCCTTGAGCGTGCGCACCCACTGGTCGGTGTCGAGATGGGAGGGATTGAAAAGCCGGGGCGACGCATCGCCATAGCCCCACTCCATATCGTTGTAGGTGTTCAGCCCATAGTGAATGAAGGCGTATGTTTCCATCTGCTGCCACCGCACCTGTTTGGGTTCGGGCACCGGCAATACCTGTGCAGGGGCTTCGCCATCGCCTGAGCCTGCACCTTGCACATCGTTCTTGGGAATGAATAACAGAAGCGCATACAACATAATAAGGTAAAAGAAGTTGAATGACTTTTTCATGATGTAAGGATTTTTAGTTAGAATGAGTGCACAAAGATACAAATAATTGTTTAGAAAAAGTCATAAATGGAAAAAAAAATGTAAATTTGCCGCATCTTTACGCAAAAACCGCTTCAAACTACACAAACATGGAAACAAAAAGAACTTCAACTCTCGCCGGCCTGTTGCTAACAGGCATGGTTCTGCTGGCACAACCCAACCCCGAACGCACATTCCGCACACCTATGGTTCACGACCCTGTGATGGCTCAGGAAAACGACACGTTCTATCTCTTCAGCACCGGGCACGGCATACAGCAGATGACCTCTGCCGACCTGGAGAACTGGAAATGGCACCGCGGAGGGATGCTCACTGAGATTCCCGAATGGACACGCGACAGTGTGCCCGGGTTCAAAAGCCACATCTGGGCACCCGACGTGATTCGCTGGCACAACCGCTGGTGGATGATGTATTCGTGTTCTACCTTCGGCAAGAACACCTCGGCCATAGGGCTGCTTTCATCGCCATCGCTCGCCAACCCTGAGTGGAAAGACTTAGGCTGCGTGGTTACAAGTCATGGCAAGGAGAACACAGCCGTGCATGCCTATACCAACTACAATGCCATAGACCCGAACATCGTCATCGACGAAAACGACCAGCCGTGGCTCTCGTTCGGCTCGTTCTGGGACGGCATACAGCTGGTGCAGCTCGATTCCACCATGCACATAGCCCCGGAATGCCACCCCCAAACCATCGCACGGCGCTATGGCGAGAAACGCACCGACCTGGTGAACCCCACTTCGAAATTTGCAGGCACCAATGCCATTGAGGCCCCCTTCATCTTCCGCCACAACGGGTGGTACTATCTCTTTGTGAGCTGGGACTACTGCTGCCGAGGCGAGAAGAGTTCCTACAACGTGGTGGTGGGACGCAGCCGCAATGTGCAGGGGCCTTATTTCGACCGCGAGGGGCGCGACATGGCCAAGGGAGGCGGCACCCTGGTTATCGAGGGCGACAAGAAAGTGTTTGAGGCTGCCGGCCACTGCTCGGTCTATAACCTTCAGAAAGAAAACAAAACACTCTTCCTTTGTCATGGTTACAGCATAGAACATGGCGGACAGTCGATTTTGGTGAAACGCTTCATCGACTGGACCGACGACTGGCCACGACTGGAGTAGAAACAAACAGAAAAAAAAATGGACTATTCGCCTTTCTCCCACCCGCTGTATATCATGATGAAACCCGCAGGCGCAGCATGCAACCTCGCCTGCGAATACTGCTACTATCTAGAAAAAGCAGAAAGAAGAAAGCAGAAAGCAGAGGATTTTACTGTGGAGGAAACTTTTATAAAGCAGTATATAGAAGCGCAGACACAACATGAGGTGCTCTTCATCTGGCACGGGGGAGAACCGCTGCTGAAACCCATCAGCTTCTACCGCGAGATGCTGCACCTGCAACAGAAACACGCAGGCGGGCACAGCATCAGCAACTCGCTGCAAACAAACGGCACGCTGCTTAACGATGAGTGGTGCCGGTTCTTCCGCCAACACCACTTTCTCATTGGCATCTCCATCGACGGAACACAACAGATGCACGACCACTACCGGCGCACTCGAAACAATCAGCCTACCTTTGAAAGGGTGATGCGCGGCATTTGCCTGCTCAACAAACATGGGGTGGACTGGAATGCCATGGCGGTGGTGAACCGATTGAATGCTGAACAGCCACGGGAGTTCTACCGCTTCTTCCGCTCTATAGGATGCCAGTTCCTGCAGTTCACCCCTGTAGTGGAACGGCATACACAGCGACCCGATGGGCTCACCCTGGCACCGGGCATGTGCGAAGAAGGCGAACTGGCCTCTTTCTCCGTCACACCCAAACAATGGGGACGCTTTCTTTGCGAAGTATACGACGAATGGGTGCGGCAAGACGTGGGGCGCATCTATGTGCAACTCTTCGATGCAACCCTGGCCAACTGGGTGGGCATGTCGCCGGGACTCTGCACCATGTCGGCTTCGTGTGGACATGCCGCTGCGCTTGAAGCCAACGGCAACCTCTATAGCTGCGACCACTTCGTCTACCCAGAATACTTACTGGGCAACATCGCCCGGCAAACCATCACTGCCATGATGTATGGCCCACAGCAAAGGGCCTTTGCACAAATGAAAACGCAAAGGCTGCCCCGCCAATGCCGCGAATGTCAATTCCTCTTTGCCTGCCACGGCGAGTGCCCCAAGAACCGGTTCACCCGCGACTGCTACGGCGAACCCTATCTCAACTACCTGTGCACGGGCTATAGGCAGTTCTTTACACACGTTGCCGCCGACATGCAGTTCATGGCTAACGAACTGGCACATCGGCGGCCACCTGCCAACATCATGAAGCTTAAAACTCCACAATGAGGGTTTCACGTGCAGTGAGGTCCACATTCTTGCTCAGGTTCACTGCCGCACCGGTTATCACATTCTTTGCTTGCTTCACATGGTCAATCACTTCGGCATAGCGCTCAACCTCGAACTGCGCCGGCTTGCTGGTGCCGTTGAGGATGGTGAGCGAGGTGCGCCCATCAAACTGGCGGGCAATCACATAAACGCCCTTCCACGGAATAAACTGCGTTTGCTTGCCTTTCACAATCACATCGTTTCCCTGCCGCCAGTGGAGCAGTCGGCTAAGCCACTGGAACATGTTCTCTTCGGCCTGTGTGCGACCCGTCTGCCCGGCAGCTAGTTTCTTGCTTCCCGCCGGCAAAAAGCAGTTGTGGGCATCGCCGGGAAAACCACCAGGAAAGTCGCAGCGCACGTTTCCGTCTGTCACTTCCTTCGTTCCGTTCATCAGCACCTCGGTTCCATAGTATAGCTGGGGTGTGCGGTTGATGGTGAGCAACAATGCCAGTGCCTGCTTCAGCGCAAGCGTATCGCAGCCGTTGCCCAAGAAGCGGTCGGTATCGTGGTTCTCGATGAAGGCCATCACATTGCTGGGCTCTTCATAGAGATAGTCGTAGACAAGCGAGTTGTAGATGCGGTTATAGCCCTGCCACCAGCCATCGGTTTCTTCGTTCTTGGCCTGCGAGAGCTTGTCGAAGAACGAGAAGTCCATCACCGTTTTCAAATAAGAATTGGTGTTAGACAAGCGCGACCCCTTTTGCCAAGCAGCGGTATAGGCAGGTTCGGTAACCCAGGTTTCACCCACGGTGTTGAAGTTGGGATATTCGCGGTCGAGCACGCGCATCCACTCGGCCATGCCTTTGCGGTCGGCGTATGGATAGGTGTCCATGCGAATGCCATCGATGCCCACCGTTTCAATCCACCAGATGGAGTTCTGAATGAGGTAGCGCATCACATGGGGGTTGCGTTGGTTCAGGTCGGGCATGGTGGGCACAAACCATCCGTCAACGGTTTCCCGCATGTCAACCTTCGAGGCATAGGGGTCCATCACCGGCGTGAGCTTATAGCTGGTTTGCTGGAACCGGGTGCCCTCGGGGTTGCTGGTGCCTTTAGAGTCCTGCAACCACTCGGGCAGGTTGAACCAGTCGGCCGAAGGCATATCGGCCACCCAGGGATGTTCGAACCCGCAGTGGTTGAAAATCATATCCATCACCACCTTCAGTCCCTGCCGGTGAGCCTCATCGATAAGCCGGCGATACTCTTCGTTGGTGCCGAAGCGGGGGTCTACCCGATAATAGTCGGTAGTGGCATAGCCGTGGTAGGTAGAGAAGCCATTGTCGGTGTCGGGCGAATTATTTTCCAGCACGGGTGTAAACCACAGGGCCGTAACCCCGAGTTCCTTGAAATAGTCGAGATGCTGGCGAATGCCCTCCAAGTTTCCGCCGTGGCGCAGTGATGGCTGCGTGCGGTCTTCTTGGTAAGCGTTGAGCGTGGAGGGTTGAGCGTTGAGAGAATCGGCGGCTTTGGCAAAGCGGTCGGGCATGAGCATATAGAGCACATCGGCATTAGTGAAGCCCTTGCGTTCCTTGCCTTTCATTTCGCGTTTCTTCAGCTGATAGGCAATGGTAGTAGTTTTCCCGTTCAGTTGGAAGGTGAGGGGCATCATGCCCGGTTCTGAATGGTTCACGTTCACATAAACAAGCAGGTAGTTAGGCGACTGCAGTCGCACCACAGAGTCGAGCTTTGCATTGCTCACACTCACTTTGGCATCGCGTATGCCCGGGCCATAGACCATCAGTTGGAGCGAATGGTCTTTCAGGTCGGCATACCAGTCGGTGGGGTCGATGCGCGAGATTTGCACATCTTCGTCGGTTAGTTCGTCGAGTGTCTTCACATTCACATGGCGTGAGTTGCAACCCGACATCAGCCCTGCAAGGGCACACAGGTAGAAAGTTAGCTTTTTCATACAACTGAGAGAGAGTTGAGGGTTTAGAGTGGAGTGTTGAGAGTTGAGAGCGTAGATACTATAGAAACTATAGATACTATAGAAACTATAGAAACTATAGAAACTATAGAAACTATAGATACTATAGCCTATAGCCCCCCTCCCCAGGGAGGGGTTGGGGGTGGGCTTTCTCCCCAGGGAGGGGTTGGGGGTGGGCTTTCTCCCCAGGGAGGGGTTGGGGGTGGGCTCCCTAATCGTGGAGGATGAGTGCCGACTGTGCCGGCACCAGGATGCGGCTGCCGGTAACCTCTCCGAGTCCGTTTTCGTCGATACGTCCATCGCAGCACACCACGGTATAGCGTGCTTTGGGAACCGAAACCACCTGTGGGTTTGCATTGGCATTGAGCACCACCACAATGTTGCCCCACGCATCGCCCCCGGCATGGTCTTTCAGTCGGAAGGCCACCAGACAGTTACCCGAAGGCAGAAACTCCAGATGTCGGCGCACCAGGTCGGCCTGTCCCAAGCGGAAGGCGGGATGATGGGCACGCAGGGCGATAAGCCGGCGGTAGTAGTCGAACACATGCGGGTAGCGTTGAAGGTTGTTCCAGTCGAGCCGGTTGATATTGTCGGGCGAATTATAGCTGTTGTGAACACCTTTCTTGTCGCGCAACATCTCTTCGCCACTCAGCAAGAAGGGCACGCCCTGCGAAGTGAACACAGCGGTTTGTGCCAGCAGGTCGAGCCTGATTAGTTGAGCGTTGAGCGTGGAGGGTTGAGCGTTATCTCCCCTCCCCGGGGAGGGGTTGGGGGTGGGCCCGAGGGTGGCCTTCAACCGGTCTACAAGGCACATGTCGTCGTGACAGCTCACATAGCTAATCATCTGTGTGGGCTGAGCTGCCCATGCCTGCCGCGAGTAGTTAACCTTGGTCATGTCTACCTGCGGATGACTGATGCACCCCGCGATGCCGAACTTCACGCTTTCCTCCTCGCCGGGCAAGCCAATGAGAAAAGCGCCTTTGCTGTCGTTGTTGAACGGCCCGCGCAGGGCATCGCGCAGTTCATCGCTGAAGGCAGCAATGCGGTTGAGATGAAGCACGTTGGCCTTGGTTGCCAGTTGTTCGGCAGGATAGGCACAAGTGCCGGCACTCCATCCCTCGCCATATATAAATATGGTGGGGTCTATCTGGTCTACGGCTGCGCGTATGGCATTCATTGTTTCAATGTCGTGAACACCCATCAGGTCGAAGCGGAATCCGTCGATATGGTATTCCTTAATCCAATAGAGCACGCTCTCAATCATAAACTGGCGCATGAGCTCACGTTCCGATGCCGTTTCGTTGCCACAGCCCGACCCGTTGGAAAATCTCCCATCGGCAGTTTGGCGATAGAAATAGTTGGGGCGCACGCGCTGGAAGTTAGAGTGAGCGATGTCGTAGGTATGGTTATACACCACGTCGAGAATGACGCGAATGCCCGCCCGGTGAAGAGCCTGCACCATCTGCTTGAACTCACGGATGCGACAAGCGGGATCGTAGGGGTTGGTGCTGTACGAGCCCTCGGGCACATTGTAGTTCACCGGATCGTAGCCCCAGTTATACTGCGCCATATCGAGCCGGGTTTCATCAATAGAACCGAAATCGTAAGAGGGAAGCAGATGCACCGCATTCACCCCGAGCGACCTCAGATGGTTGATGGCTCGCGGTTCGGTGAGTGCGAGAAACTTCCCCTTATTGACAATCCCCGACGAGGGGTCGATGGAGAAATCGCGGTGGTGCAGTTCGTAGATCACCAGGTCGGCGGGCGAGCGCAACGGCGGTCGCTGGTCGGCAGCCCATCCCACAGGATTGGTTTTAGCAAGGTCGACGATGGCACCGCGCTTGCCGTTCACGCTTACAGCCTTGGCAAACAAGCCCGGGGTTTCGCCCCTACCCGCCTCGAAAGCATAATACATGCCCTCGAGACTGCCTTCCACCTTTCCCCACCACTCATCGCGCTGAGCATCGTAGAACAGGGGAATACTCTTGATTGGGTCCACCGCATCGGCCCTTCCATAGAGCCTCAGCGTGACGGGATTGCCCGGGGGAGCTTTCAAGCTGAATTCCACCGTGGAAGCACCCGTCACATAGTTCATCTCATTGAAAACCGTTGGCTGAGCTTTCATCTCAGTAAACATCATGAAGGCCGCAAGGCCCAGTAACACTTCTTTTTTCATAACTCTGGGGTGATTGGTTTTTGGCTTAATTTCAATTTCAGACTACTGCACCGGCTTCAGACTCAAGGCGAAGCCTCCGCCGCGTGCCTCGTTGAGCTTGAGCACATCGCCCTGCTTCACCGTCTTCTTAGAAATGACGTAGGCTTTGGGATTGGTTTCGTAGTCGGCATCTTTGGCATCGGCATAGATGGTGCATTCATATTTGCGCCCCTTGTCGAGGAAGTCGAGTTTCACCACCGAACGGTGTCCCTGCTCGTCGCACTTGCCGCCCACAAACCAGTTGTCGGAACCCTTGGCCTTGCGTGCCACGGTGATGTAGTCGCCGGGTTCGGCTTCGAGGTAGCGCGACTCGCTCCAGTCGCATGCCACATCGCGTATAAACTGGAAGGCATCCATATACTTGGCATAGTTCTCGGGCAGGTCGGCAGCCATCTGCAGGGGCGAGTACATGGTTACATACAGGGCGAGCTGACCCACGAGCGTGGTGTGAACGAAGTTCTGGTTGTCGCTCCAGGTGTTGAGCTGTGTTTCAAGAACACCCGGGGTGTAGTCCATGGGTCCGCCCTGCAAGCGGGTGAAGGGAAGGATAACGGTGTGGTCGGGGTTCGAGCCGCCAAAAGCTTCATACTCCGTGCCGCGTGCACTTTCGTTGCCCACCAGGTTGGGGTAGGTACGGCAGAGTCCGGTGGGACGAGTGGCTTCGTGGGCATTCACCATGATGTGGTGTTTGGCAGCCTCTTTGATGCAATAGAGGTAGTGGTCGTTCATCGACTGCGAATAGTGGTGGTCGCCGCGGGGAATGATGTCGCCCACATATCCGCTCTTCACGGCATCGTAGCCATAGCGGTTCATCAGCGAGTAGGCGGCTTCGAGATGGCGTTCGTAGTTCTGGGTTGAAGATGACGTTTCGTGGTGCATGAGCAGTTTCACCCCTCGCTGGTGAGCATAGTCGTTGAGTGCCTGCAAGTCGAAGTCGGGATAGGGCGTGGTAAAGTCGAACACATCGCGTTTCCACATGTTGGCCCAGTCTTCCCAGCCCACGTTCCATCCTTCCACAAGCACCTGGTCGAGTCCGTTGTCGGCAGCAAAGTCGATGTAGCGGCGCACCTTCTCGTTGTTGGCGGCATGCAGTCCGTTGGGTTTGGCCTTCTGCCAGTCGATGTTGTCGAGATAGATAGAGGGGAACTCATCGGTATAGTTCCACCGGCTCTTGCCCACAATCATCTCCCACCACACGCCACAGTATTTGGTGGGATGAATCCACGAAACATCGTCAAGAGCACACGGCTCGTTGAGGTTCAGAATGAGATTCGACGAGAGCATGTCGCGTGCATCGTCGCTCACCATCACTGTTCGCCAGGGGGTCTGACAAGGTGTTTGCATGCACCCTTTCAACCCGGTGGCATCGGGTGTGAGGTGCGAGACCAGCGTTGGCTGTATTCCCACTGTTCCCACTTCCTTTGTTCCCGTTACTTCGAGGTGCATGGTGGCATAGTTGATGCATGCAGCCTCGTGGATGTTGATGTAGAGTCCGCCGTCGGTTTTCATCTGCAATGCCGTTTGCACACCATTGGGAATGGGGGTTTGCGAGGCGTTGCCCCAGATGATGGCATCGCGCATATTGTCTTGCTTGCCCGTTCCCTTGGCGGCAATGGCTGCGCGGATGCGGGGTTCCACCTCCGAAAGGCGCGAGGTTTGCATGGGATATTCCTGTGTGTCGTAGTCGCCGGCCTGCCACCATGCCGTATGGTCGCCGGTTAAGCCGAACTCGGTGCGCTCTTCCTTGATGAGGAAGTAGTTGAGGTCTTCTTGCTGAGGAAATTCGTAGCGGAAGCCCACCCCGTCGTCGTAAACACGGAAGCGCACGATGATGCGGCGACCATCCCTTTTCTTTCCGGCAGCATCCACGAAGGGTTTCTGTTTGAGCGTTACCGCCAGCTCGTTGTAGTGGTTCACGATGTAGGCCGATTCGCCCCACACCGGTTCCCACGTTTCATAGAACGTGGTGGTTTTGGAGTCGGCAAGACTGAACCCGTCCATCAGGTCGGTTTCATCCATTCCACGAGAAGCATGTTTATCCTTGGCCAGTTGGAGTCCCAACCGCGAAGGCAACACCACGGGTTGTTCCTTGTAAAATATTTCATAGATGGGCACGCCCCCTTCAGCAACCTGAAAGTTCAGTGCCACGTTGCCGTTTGGCGACTTCACGCTCTCGGCCGAGGCAAGCAGTGGTATGAGAGCTGCAGCAATTAACAATAGTAGTCTGTTCATTACATTTATCATTTATCATTTATCATTTATCATTTAGCGAAGCGAAGCGCCTCTTCCGCTGATGTTCACCAGTTCCGAAACCAGTTTGGTGAAGTTGCGGTTGGTGAGCAGGTCTTCCAGGTTGAGGTGCATGCGGTAGCGCCAATAGTGGCGCGGGTTGGCAGGAATGTTCACGCGTTCGGCATTGGCATCGGCCAAGCGGATGCGCTCGTCGCAGGCCAGCCAGTCTTGCAGGGCAAGCACACAGAGCATGGAGGGTGCCTGCAGGTTGCGCGACACAATGTCGTTGGCAAGCCAGTCGGGCATGGGATGCGGGGCGGTGCCTCCACGGTGCAGCACATTGTTATAGAAGTCTTGTGCCTGAGCGTAGTCCTCGTCCCACCACATGCGCAGTGTGGGCATATCGTGACTGGAGATGGTGCAAACCGAGCGATAGGGATATTGTTCAATGACGCCGAAGCGCACCGACGGGTCTTTGGGCATCGACTGCAGTTCGAGCGAAAGAATGCGCAGTTCGTCCATCACCCATTGCACACACTGTGGCACCATGCCAAGGTCTTCGGCACACACCAGCATGCGGGTAGCCTGCACCAGCCGGGGCAGCTTTTTCATGGCCTCGCTATACCAGAACTGGTTATTGCGACGATAGTAGTAGTCGTTGTAAAGCCGGTTGAAGGCATCTTTATCGTTGTCCCACAGTTGTTCGTAGGCGAAGTCGAGCTGTGCCGAGATACGAGGATGGAAGCGGTTCTTCTGTTTGCGGTCGCGCACAAAGAGCACACAGCTCACCAGCGAGTAGAGCCCGTCGCGCAGGTTACAGTCTTCCTGCGATGTTGCATGCTGCTGTTCGAACCAGGCTTCAATCTTTCGTTGCGTGTCAAACTCGGGTCGAAGAGCCCAGCGACCTTCGCGTGTGCGGTAGAGGAACTTCTCCTTCACCATGGCGGCCCGCACACCGAATGTGCGTTCGAGTGTCCAGTCGGCAATGAAAGGTTGGGTGAAGAGTTCTTCTTGGAAGTGCAATCCATAAGCTTCTATTTCCTCGGGACTCATGCCCAAAGCTGGCGAGAACTGTCCGAGCAGTCCGTGCACGCTTTCGATGGGAATTTCCCAAATGCGGAAGAAGCCGAGCACATGGTCTATGCGGTAGGCATCGAAATATTTGCTCATGTTTTGGAATCGGCGCACCCACCACTTACAGCCGTCGGCAATCATGGCATCCCAGTTATAGGTGGGGAAGCCCCAGTTCTGACCGTTGACCGAGAAAGCATCGGGCGGTGCCCCGGCCTGTCCGTTCATGTTGAAGTAGTTAGGTTCCATCCACACGTCGCATCCGTAGCGGCTCACACCAATGGGGATGTCGCCTTTCAGAATCACCCCATGCTCGCGGGCACAGGCATGTGCAGCCTGCATCTGCTGGTCTAACACAAACTGGGTGAAATAATAGAAAGCCACTTCGCGATAGGCTTTCTGCCGCGGGTTGGAGAGGGTTCGGCGGTCGGCTTCGTTCCACTGCTCATGCCCCGTCCAACGGGTAAAGTCAACATGTCCGTATGTATCGCGTAACATACAATACTGCGCGTATGGAACCAGCCACTGCTGTGCCTGACTGAAGAAATCCTTGTAGGCTTGGGTCTTCATCATCTGCGTTCCCTCCTGTTCGAACAAGGCGCGCATATATTCGGCCTTGGCATTGTTCACCCGCTCATAGTCAATCTGCGGCAACACATTCAGTTCCTTGCGCAGTTTCTCGAAATAGGTGCGCTGTTTCTCGTCTTTCAGCTCGGGCAGTTGGTTGAGGTCTACATACTGCGGATGCAAGGCAAAGATAGAAATGCACGAATAGGGATAGGAGTCGGTCCAGGTGTGGGTGGTGGTGGTGTCGTTGATGGGCAACACCTGCAACAGCCGTTGTCCGGTTTTGGCCACCCACTCTATCATCTTCTTCAGGTCGCCGAAGTCGCCCACACCGAAGCTGTCCTTACTGCGCAGCGAGAACACGGGAACGAGTGTTCCAGCCACACGCCGGTTGGGCAGGGCAAAGAAGGCTTGGTCGAGGGTGAAGACCACCACATGCTGGTCGTCGACCTGCGGAATGGTGAGCTTGCGGTTCTCGCCATCTTCCCACATGGGCACAAACTCCTGCTCGCTGTTCAGGGCAACGAACTTCAGCTCCACGGTGGATTTTTCCAACTGGTCTACATCCACGTCTACCGTCCACTCGTTGGGCACATGTTCTTCCATGGGCAGGGCGTGTTGCGGGTTCCACGAACCCAAAGCCTTCTCACTGCCACAAACCACCAAGCGCTGGTTGCCACGCAGCTGCGGGGCACGCACCACCAACCGCAGCACATGCGAAGGCTCACCCTCTGCTTGCTGCCCTCTGCCTGCTGCTTGCTGCTTTCCGCTTTCTGCTTTTCTTTTGTTCACACATTCGGTGAAAGCCGAACTATACAGATAGGAGTCTTCGGGAATATCAATCCAACGGTCGAAGACAACATAGCATCGTTTATTTTCGCTGAGTTCCAACCGATGGGGTTGCATGAGCCATTCGTGGCGTTTTTCCTTTCCCTCGGTTTCCACACTGTAATAATAGTGGAGGGTGGAGAGTGGAGGGTTGAGAGTGGAGCATTGCATTTCGCATGTCCACCGCTCACCATCGGCAGTGTGCATTCGGTACTTGTTGACTTGCTCGTCCGATGAGCCATTGTCTGCAATCACATTCAGGACCAGTTCTTCGCCAAACACGGTCCGGTAGTCCACATGAAAGAAGATATTCATAGATGTAGGTTATTGTTTGTTCAATTGTTTTCTCGGTAAAAGTACGAATTTTTTCTTTATCATGCCTTTCCAATCTGTATAAAATTTAGAAAAGCAGATGTAATCGTTTGCACGCTTCTAATCCTGCATCTTGCCGAACCGAAAGGTAAAAAGTGCTGTTTTACATAAAAACTGTTGTTCAGATTGTTCATTATTCAAAAAAAAGCGTAACTTTGCAGCGTTAGAGAATTAAAGTAAGGAGATTTAAGTTATGCAGATTGCCAACCCGATTTACGATACCGTATTCAAGTTTCTGATGGAAGACGAGCGCATTGCCCGCACCATCCTCTCGGCCTTGCTGAAGAAAGATGTGGTGGCCGTGGAATTGCGCCCCCACGAGTATAGCGACAACAGCCGGGACTCTCTCTCTGTGTTCCGCATCGATTTTGGTGCAACTATCCGCGAAAAGGACGGACAAACCCGACTCATCCTGATAGAATTGCAGAAAACATGGTTAGAAACGGAGACCCTGCGCTTCCGCCAGTATCTTGGCATACACTATTCCAACCCCAAAAACATGACAGACGAAAGTTATGCGCTGCCCATGGTTGCTGTGTATTTGCTGGGCCACAAGGTGGGCGACATCGAGGAGCCTGTGCTATATGTGAGCCATAAGTCGTGCGACTACGACGACAATATTGTGACCAAAGGACTGCCCAACCCGTTTGTTGAAAGTCTTACGCACGACAGCATCATTGTGCAGATTCCTCGTTTGCACGGCCGAATCAACAACCGTTTAGACGAGGTGTTGAGCATTTTTGACCAAACACGCAAGGATAAGAACGATGGGCGCATACTTCGCTTTAACGACGATGCCTACCGCGATGATGCCGAAATGGAGCGCATACTCCATCGACTGTCGATGGCGGCCGCCGATGCCAGCATGCGCCATAAGATGAACGTAGAGGACGAGTATTTCAGTGCCATTGAAAAGCGCGACACAGAAATTCTTGCCAGAGACCATAAAATTGCTGAGCAGAAAACGCAGATTAACGAGCAGAAAACGCAGATTAACGAGCAGAAAACGCAGATTAACGAGCAGAAAACGCAGATTAACGAG
>CACXFT010000043.1 GCA_902767045.1 uncultured Prevotellaceae bacterium
ACAAGCAGAAGCGTCTGCGCCTCACCTCCATCACGGGAGCCAACCACCGCCAGAGCGCAGACCTCGTCGGCGTAAACACGGGTGACGCAGTCCGTAGTACCGTCAAGACCGAAGGCTTAGACCAGATGCTGAAACTCGACTACCGCATAGGCCAGCACGCAATCAGCGCAAAGTTCGACGGCGGATGGCGCTATGTGAACAGCCGCCGCGACGACTTCACCAACCTCAACATCTGGAACTACGACTACGGCCTCACCGCCACCTTCCAGCTGCCCCTCCATTTCCAACTCTCCACCGACCTCACCATGTTCTCGCGCCGGGGCTACCACGACTCCGCACTCAACACCGATGACCTTGTGTGGAACGCCCGCTTGTCATACACCGCCATGAAGGGCAACCTCATCTTCATGCTCGACGGCTTTGACATCCTCGGTCAGCTCTCCAACGTCACCTACACCCTCAACGGTCAAGGCCGCACCGAAATCCGCCGCAACGTACTCCCGCAGTACGCCCTCTTCCATGTGCAATACCGTTTGAACAAGCAGCCGAAGAAGAAATAAAGCGATACTTCATCACCCTCATCATCGCTTTCAATGCAAATGTCAGACAAATGTCAGGAAGTATTTTTGGCAGTCGGATTTGTAGCGCCTAAGACTGAGAAAGCAGAAAGCCGCGCCTGTCTGGATTATTCCCGGCAGGCGCGGCTTGCGTTGGTGGGAGTTCTTGTGCAGCCAAATTCTTTTTGATTTTTTTGTGGGTTTCCGCAAAACTGCTTACCTTTGCAAAAAAGAGAAGACCGAATGGTTATGGACAAATGATAAATGAACATTATACATTATATATAATATAGGTAAAAATGAGAATAAGATTTGGAATAACGAGCATTGCCATCATGCTGTTGATGGAATTGACGGCTCAGGCACAAAGGTTTGAAGATTTCTTTACCAACAAGACACTGCGCATAGACTATACGTTCTGTGGCGACCGAAACAAGCAGCAGATTGCTGTGGATCAACTGAACGTGAGTCCGGGGTGGTATGGCAAACGTCAACGACTGGCTGATGTGCCGGTAGAAGGTTATGGACAAATAGTG
Source organism: uncultured Prevotellaceae bacterium (assembly GCA_902767045.1). Taxonomy (GTDB): domain Bacteria; phylum Bacteroidota; class Bacteroidia; order Bacteroidales; family Bacteroidaceae; genus Prevotella. The sequence goes on from CACXFT010000043.1 coordinate 1,094, forward strand.
GTGAAAGACCATCGCACACAGCAGGTTATCTACCGTCACTCTTTTTCCACACTTTTCCAGGAGTGGCTCAGCTATCCCGAATCGGAGAATAAAAGTCAATCGTTTGAGAATGTTTTTCTGGTGCCTATGCCGCTCGACACGGTTGACGTTACGGTTGCACTCTTCGACAACCGGCGAACCGTCACCACTTCCCTCACCCATCAGGTGGTGCCTTCCGACATTCTGATACGTCACATCGGCGAACACCATATAACCCCATACGACATTGTTCAGCAACCCAAAGACTCCACACGCTGCATTCGCATTGCTTTCATTGCTGAAGGGTATCAGCAAGAAGAGATGCCTACCTTCCTGAACGATGTGAACATTGCATGTGAGGCGCTTTTTGCCCACGAACCGTTCCGTTCGATGAAAGACCGCTTTCAGGTGGTGGCGGTGAAGGCTCCATCGACAGATAGCGGAACCAGCACACCCAGAAAGGGTATATGGAAGAAAACGGCGCTCAGCTCACACTTCGATACTTTCTACAGCGACCGCTACCTCACAACGCTTCACCTGAAAGACATGCACGACTGGCTCGCCGGCATTCCCTACGAGCACATCATCGTGCTGGTGAACACCGATACATACGGTGGCGGGGGCATTCTTAATTCTTACAACTTGTCGATGGCCCACCATCCCAAGTTCCGCCCTGTGGTGGTGCATGAATTCGGACACAGCTTTGCCGGACTTGCCGATGAGTATGCCTACCCACACGAGGATATTCCCATGTACCCCCACGACATTGAACCTTGGGAACCCAACATCACCACGTTGGTGGACTTCAACAGTAAGTGGAAAGACATGACCGACGGTGAACCTGACAGCAAGATTGGTCTCTACGAGGGAGCAGGCTACAGCATGAAGGGAATCTATCGACCCTGTGAAGACTGCCGCATGCGTACCAACGAAAACCCCGAGTTCTGTCCAGTTTGTCAAAGAGCTATTGAACGTCTTATCAACTTCTATACTGAATGACGAGGGGGCGAAGGTACGAGGGAGTGAGAGGGTAAGGGAGTGCGAGGGTAAGGAGGTGCGGGGGAGCGAGGCTTATTAGATGATATTCAGAAAGATGAAACAAATTATTCGACAGTTTGTTTGGATAACTACATTGTTGCTTTCGCTATCAGTATCGGCACAAGAGAAGAACAGCGATAGTGAACTTTTAGGGCGTGCCATCGACTATTTTCAGGGAGGCAAATACCATGAGGCATTGGGACTGTTTAGTAAGCTCGACAAGCGCTACCACCTCAACCCGAGGTTTCAAGCCTACATCGGGGTGTGCCACTATTATGAATGGGAATACGAACAAGCCATTGCCCGTATCGATTCTGTGCTTCCACAGCTTGAAGTGTTTGCCCCGCACGAGCGTTCACTCTATTACTTCGTCTCGGCCGAGAGTCATTTCAACCTCAGTCAATACGAAGAAGCCATCCCCATGTATGAACGCCACCTCACCGTTTGTTTTCCCAACGAGCGGGGCGACTCACACTATCGGCTGGGATTCTGCCACATGCTCAACCACGACATCGATACAGCCTATGAGCAATTCAAATCGGCTTTGCTATACTACAAACAATTCCCCAAAGAGGGCAACCAAGCACGCATGGCCCAAACCGAGCAAATGATTAAAGGACTCGAAGACAAGCTTATACGAAGGGGTGGCTATTTCCCATAACACTTAAAATATATTTAATATTTTGGTGGATGGGGATTTTTTTCTACCTTTGCAGCCATTATTCGAAAACAAGTAAAAAATAGACATAAAAACGATGGCAAAGAAATTCGCCGAACACAAAGGTTTGAATCTGACCGAAGTAAACAACCAGATTCTCAAAGCGTGGGAACAGCACGATATTTTCCACCGCAGTATTGATGAGCGCGAGGGCTGCCCGCAGTTTGTATTCTTTGAGGGACCACCCTCGGCAAACGGTCATCCCGGCATTCACCACGTGCTTGCCCGCACCATTAAAGACACCTTCAACCGATACAAAACGATGAAGGGATTCCAAGTGCACCGCAAAGCCGGATGGGACACCCACGGACTGCCCGTGGAACTGGGAGTTGAGAAAGAACTGGGCATCACCAAGGCCGACATCGACAACCGCGAATCGGAGAAATATATCTCTACCGAGGAATATAACTTAAAGTGCCGCGAGAATGTGATGATGTATACCCAGGAGTGGCGCGAGCTTACCGAAAAGATGGGCTACTTTGTAGACCTCGATCACCCCTACATCACCTACGACAACAAATACATTGAAACCCTGTGGTGGCTGCTCAAGCAGTTCTATAACAAGGGACTGCTCTATAAAGGCTACACCATACAGCCCTACAGTCCGGCTGCCGGAACAGGTCTTTCGAGTCACGAACTGAACCAGCCCGGCTGCTACCGCGACGTGAAAGATACCACCTGCACTGCACAGTTCAAAATGAAAAACCCCAAGCCCGAAATGGCGGAATGGGGAGCTCCCTATTTCTTAGCATGGACCACCACACCGTGGACCTTGGCTGCCAACTCGGCACTCTGCGTGGGGCCGAAAATAGACTATGTTGCCGTGCAAACCTATAACCCCTATACGGCTGCACCCATCACCGTGGTGATGGCAGAAGCACGTCTTTCTGCTTATTTCAAGGCTGAAGGCGAAAATGCCGACATGCAGGCATACAAAGCCGGCGACAAGGTGATTCCCTGGAAGGTGATAGCCCGTTATAAAGGCACAGACCTTGTGGGCATGGAGTATGAACAGCTCATGCCAGCCATCAGTCCGCTCACCGGAGGGGCTTTCCGTGTTATTCAGGGCGACTATGTAACCACCGAAGACGGTACGGGTATCGTGCACATTGCACCCAACTTCGGTGCCGACGATGCTTTCGTGGCCAAGAAAGCCGGCGTGCCCCCCATTGTGCTCATCGACAAAAAGGGAGCAGAACGACCCGTTGTAGACCTGCAAGGTAAATATTTCGTGATAGACGACCTTGATGCCGACTTTGTGAAGCAACATGTGAACGTGGAAGAATGGAATAAATTTGCCGGTCGCTATGTGAAGAATGCCTACGACGAAACACTCACCGACAAAGACGAAACCCTCGACATTTCCATCTGCATGGACCTGAAACAGCAGAACAAGGTGTTTAAAATTGAAAAGCATGTTCACAACTATCCCCACTGCTGGCGCACCGACAAGCCTGTGCTCTACTATCCGCTCGACTCGTGGTTTATCAAGAGCACCGCGAAGAAAGAACGCATGGCTGAACTGAACAAAACCATCAACTGGCAACCGGAGTCTACGGGCACCGGACGCTTTGGAAACTGGCTGGAAAACCTCAACGACTGGAATCTTTCACGTTCGCGCTTCTGGGGCACCCCGCTGCCCATCTGGCGTTCAGAGGATGGCGAAGAAATCTGTATAGGCTCACTGCAAGAACTCTACGATGAAATAGAGAAAGCAGTGGCAGCAGGCGTGATGCAGAAGAACCCGCTCAAAGAAAAGGGATTCGTGCCAGGCGACTACTCGCAGGAAAATTACGACAAGATAGACATGCACCGCCCATACGTAGACTACATTCAGCTGGTTTCGCCCACGGGCAAGCCCATGAAACGCGAAACCGACCTTATCGATGTGTGGTTCGATTCGGGTTCAATGCCTTATGCTCAGATTCACTACCCCTTCGAAAACAGCGATGCTATTGACAAGAAACTGGCTTTCCCTGCCGATTTCATCAACGAAGGGGTAGACCAGACTCGCGGATGGTTCTTCACCTTGCATGCCATCGCTACCATGATTTTCGATTCAGTAGCATTCAAGAATGTGATTTCGAGCGGATTGGTGCTCGATGCCAAGGGTAACAAGATGTCGAAACATGTGGGCAACGTGGTGAACCCGTTCGAGATGATCGATAAATATGGTTCCGACCCTGTTCGCCTCTACATGATGACCAACTCAGAACCTTGGGACAACCTGAAGTTCGACCCAGAGGGAGTAGACGAGGTGCGCCGCAAATTCTTCGGCACCTTATATAACACATATAGCTTCTTTGCCCTTTATGCCAACGTGGATAGCTTTGATGTGGAAGCACCGCAGGTGGAATGGGCCAAACGGCCGGAAATTGACCGATGGATTATCTCGTGCCTGAACACACTCATCAAGGGTGTGGAAGCCGAACTGGAGAATTTCGACCCCACACGCGCCGGCCGACTCATTGATGCTTTTGTAAACGACGACCTTTCGAACTGGTATGTGCGCCTGAACCGCAAACGTTTCTGGGGAAAGGAAATGAGCGAAGACAAGCTTTCGGCTTATCAGACCCTCTACACCTGCTTGATGACAGTATCGAAACTGCTGGCTCCCTTTGCCCCGTTCTATGCCGACCAGCTCTACAAAGACTTAGGCGGGAAGCTCGATTCTGTGCATCTCGACCAGTATCCCGTGGCCAACGAACAGCTCATCGACAAAGACTTGGAGGCTCGCATGCAGATGTCGCAGAAAATAACCTCTATGGTGTTGGCACTGCGCCGCAAAGTAAACATCAAGGTACGCCAACCCCTACAGTCAATCATGATTCCAGCCGTAGACGACACACAGCGCAAACACATAGAAGCTGTGAAGAACCTGATTATGAGCGAGGTGAACGTGAAGGAGCTGAAGTTTGTTGAAGGAACCGGCATTCTGGTGAAGAAGGTGAAATGTAACTTCCGCACCATGGGTAAGAAATTCGGCAAGCTGATGAAAGGCGTTGCCGCTGCCATGGCCGAGCTCTCACAAGAACAAATTGGCGAACTGGAACAAAAGGGAACCATCGCCATCAACGTTGACGGACAGATGCTTTCGGTGGAAGCTGCCGATGTGGAAATTATCAGTGAAGACATTCCCGGATGGCTCGTTGCCAACGAGGGAAATCTTACGGTGGCACTTGAGGTGGAACTCACCGACGAGCTACGCAACGAGGGCATGGCTCGCGAAATTATCAACCGCGTGCAGAACATCCGTAAGGAAAGCGGACTGGAAATCACCGACCATGTGAAGGTTACGCTGGCTCCCAATGAACAGATAGAAGCAGCCATAGCATCGTTTGCCGACTACATCAAGGGGCAGGTGCTCGCCGATGAGATTGCCATTGCGCCAAACAACGGAGTGGAGAGCGAATTTGACGAGTTCAAGCTGAACATTCTGATAGAGAAACAGTAATTAATCAATATACACAAAAACCTTTTTAATTCCAAAACACTATGGCTGAGAAGAAACGCTACTCAGATGAGGAACTTGAAGAGTTCAAGGAAATCATCAACGAGAAAATCAGACTGGCTCGGCGCGACTATGAATCAATGATGCGCCAGCTGATGAATGCCGACGGCAACGATGTTGACGACACCTCTCCAACCTACAAGGCTCTGGAAGAAGGCAGTTCCACACAAACCAAGGAAGAGCTGGTTCAAATGGCCAACCGCCAACTGAAGTTCATTCAGGGACTGGAGGCCGCCCTCATTCGCATTCAGAACAAAACCTATGGTATAGACCGTATCACCGGAGAGCTGATACCGAAGGAACGACTTCGCGCTGTTCCGCATGCCACTCTGAGTGTAGCTTCAAAGAATGCACGCAGCAAGTAGGAATGGGCAACAACAAACATCAACTCTTTTCAGAGGGCAGAATTGTCTGCCTCTTGGTTGCAGTACTCATTGTCATAGACCAAATCATCAAGATTGAGGTCAAGACAAATATGTTTCTCGGTGAGTCGATTAGAATCACTAACTGGTTCTATATCGACTTCATCGAGAACAATGGAATGGCTTTTGGAATGACTTTCTTCAACAAACTGATTCTTAGTTTGTTTCGCATAGCTGCCATTGCTGCCCTATCGTGGTATATTTCGCGTTTCATCAAGGAGAAACACAGTCGTTTGGCTATGGTTTGCCTCTCTTTGATTTTAGCCGGTGCCATAGGCAACATGGTCGACTCCATGTTCTATGGCCTCATTTTCAATGCCTCTTCACCCTTCTACGTCTCTTATTTTGTACCTTTCGGCACGGGCTATGCTCCATTCCTGATGGGCAAGGTGGTAGACATGTTCTACTTCCCGCTCATTGTTTCAACATGGCCCGACTGGATGCCGTTCGTAGGAGGAAACCATTTTGTCTTTTTCTCTCCCGTGTTTAATTTCGCCGATGCTTGCGTGAGCGTGGGCGTGATAGCGTTGTTGCTGTTCTGTCGCAAGGAACTTGAGAACGTGAACACCGTCTTTTGGAAAGGCACCCCCTGGGAGAAACCCACTACCCACGAAACCAACAGCAACGAAGTTGCAGAAGAGCACGATGAGAAAGGAGGTCGCAAATGAATAGTTGCCGCCCTACCCTCTTTCTTTTGCTTGCCGCCCTGTTGCTTGTGGCATGCAAGCCAACCATTCCCGGCAAATATATTCAGCCCGACGACCTGGAAGATATACTCTACGACTATCACATTGCCGATGGTGTGAGTGCCGTGATGGGGCACCACGACGACACCCTGCAGATGAACATCTTCAAAAAGTCGGTGCTGGCCAAACATGGTTACACCGAACAGCAGTTCGATTCGTCGATGGCCTATTACATCCGCCATGCCGAGCTGATGCACAAGATTTACGAGTCGCTGGAAAAACGCATAGAAAGTGAAGCCGATGCCATGGGTGTTGCCTCTTCAGATTTCAATGTTGGTTCGCTGTCGGCCTCTGGCGACACCACCAACATCTGGCCCGGCGAGCGCACCATGATTCTTTCACAACAACCGGCGTTCAACCTCTATGCCTTCGAACTCAAGGCCGACACCTCCTACCATGCCGGCGACCGATTCATTTTCTCATGCGACGCACAGTTTGTGTTCAAAGACGGTTCGCGCAATGCCGTTATGCTTCTTGCCGTGCGTCTGGGCAACGACAGCATTGTTACCCGCACCTGCCACATGTCGTCAACCATGCGCCACAAGCTTGAATATGCCGACACAGACCGACTGGGAGTGAAGAGCGTGAGCGGCTACATTTTCCTGGCCCGGAACATGAGCGACGAGGCTGAAGTGAAGAGTGCTTCGCTGCGCATGTTGGTGCTCTCGAACCTTTCGCTTATCAAAATGCACACACCCGAGCCTGAACCTCAACCCGAGCAGCAACTACCGGCAGACAGTGTAAAAACCGATTCGGCAGCTGCACCGCCAGCCCAAGCAGTGAGGCCAACCTCCACGGTGAAGCCCACCCAGATGCCTCAAACACCTGCGCAGCCCACCACACGCGAGCTGAAACTGCACGCTGCACCGCAAAAGAAACTGGTAACACCGCTGCCTCCTGCAAAATAACTCCCACACGAACAAAAAAATATCACATTATTTAAAGTATAACCCCAAAACAACAGATAACCATGTTAAGCGTAAACGAACTTGAAGACCGCCTGATTGACCTCGCATTCTCTGAGGACATAGGCGACGGCGACCACACCACCCTTTGCTGCATTCCCGAAGATGCCATGGGTCGTTCACATCTGCTCATCAAAGAAGATGGCATTTTGGCCGGCATAGAAGTGGCCAAGCGCGTGTTTAACCGCTTCGACCCAACGATGCAGGTTGAAGTGCTCATCAACGACGGACAACCCGTGAAAGTGGGCGACATTGCCATGGTTGTGAGCGGCAAGGTGCGCTCATTGCTACAAACCGAGCGACTCATGCTCAACATCATGCAACGCATGAGCGGCATTGCCACCACCACCCACCGCTATGTAGAGAAACTGAAGGGCACGAAGACGCATGTGCTCGACACCCGGAAAACAACCCCCGGCTTGCGCATGCTTGAGAAACAGGCCGTGAAGATTGGAGGTGGCATGAACCACCGCATCGGACTTTTCGACATGATTTTGCTGAAAGACAACCATGTTGACTTTGCCGGAGGCATTGAAAATGCCATAGACCGCTGCCATGCCTACCTGAAAGAGAAAGGCCTCGACCTGAAGATTGAAATTGAGGTTCGCAACTTCAACGAGCTGCAGCAGGTGCTCGACCACGGAGGTGTGCACCGCATCATGCTCGACAACTTCAGCGTGGCCGACACCAAGAAAGCCGTTGAACTTATTGCCGGCAAATACGAAACAGAATCGTCAGGCGGCATCACCATCGACACGCTCCGCGACTATGCCGAAGCGGGTGTCGACTTCATTTCTGTAGGTGCACTCACCCATTCTGTGAAAGGTCTCGACATGAGCTTCAAAGCATGTTAAGATTTCTTTTGTTCATGCTGTTGGTGCTGACAGCAACAGGGGCTTCGGCCTTTGAATATGGTTCGCCCGTCAACTACGAAATTATGTTGGCGGGCAATTTTGGTGAACCCCGCCCCAATCACTTCCATGGTGGAATAGACATTAAGACTGATGGCGTTGAAGGGAAGCCCATCTTTTCTATCGGCGATGGCTATGTGTCGCAAGTGAGCATTGGTGTTGCGGGGTTTGGCAATGCCGTGTATGTTCACCACCCCGAAGGCTACACCAGTGTTTATTGCCACCTGAAGAAGTTCACCCCACAGATTCAAGCCATGGTGAGGAAATGGCAATATGCACACCACCGAGCAGAAGGTGTAATGAAATTCCGACCCACCGACTTGCCGGTCGCTCAAGGTCAGCTGATTGCGGTGAGCGGCAACACGGGATCGTCGCAAGCCCCACATCTTCACCTCGAAATACACGACTCGCGCACATGGGACATGGTAGACCCGCTCAACTTCTTGGGGCATCTTCTTGCCGACACCACCCCACCAACAGCTCATGCTTTCATGGCTCAGCCCCTGAAAGGCGAAGGCGTGTTTTGCGGAAGCGAAAACAAGCAAACGTTTGGTTTCACACAACATCGGCTTTCGCGCGAATTTACCGCTTGGGGGAAGGTGGGATTTGCATTGTGGGCCAACGACTACATGGAACAAACATACAATCACTATGGCATCAGAAAAACTCAGCTCTTCGTTGATAACCGGCTTGTCTTCGAGAGTGATGTCAACAACATTCCGGTGGCCCAAAACCTGCAAGTGAACACCTGGGGCGACTACGAGCACTATCTGCGCAGCCATGTCTGGTATATGCGTTCTTTTGTATTGCCCGGGGTTACGCTCCCTATGCTTCACGATGAAGGCGGCATCATCAACTTTTGCGAAAAGCGCGACTATCACCTGACCTATGTGCTCTCCGACTTCAAAGGCAACGAAAGCCGCTACGAGTTCACCGTGAGGGGAACACCTGCCCAACTTGCCAAAAACACTCCTGCAAAAAACGAAACCTTGCGCCGCAGTCTCTACACCCTGGCATGGAACCGCACCAACAACATACAACTTCCCGGGCTGCAGCTGGTGGTGAAACCTAACACGATGGCTGGAACCAAGGTGCTTCAGCCACACATCAAACACTTGGCAGGAGCCCTTTCTAACGAATACCAGCTTTCGCCCACCTCATTTCCGCTCTATAACTGTGCACCCGTTTCCATACAACTGAAACACAGTGTTCCAGACAGCACCAAGCTCTATGTGGAAATGGCATGGGGAAACAAACGCTATGCCGGTGGAACATGCAGCTCCGGCGGATGGATTACCGGACAAGTGCGTGACCTTGGAATTCCGCTTCGACTGGCTTACGACAACGTGAGTCCGTCGATAAGGCCGGTAGGAGAAAACAACTGGACTGCATCCAGGCAGTTGCGGTTGAGCATCAACGACTCGGAAAGCGGAATCGACCACTATGAGGCATACGTTGACGGAACCTTTCTGTTGCTGGAGCCTGTGGCCAAGAGCAACATGGTGGTATGTAGACTCGTTGATAGTCCGCTCAAGCCAACGCACACGAGCCATTCACTGCGAGTGGTAGCAACCGACAAGCGCAACAATCGAAGTGAATATCACACGCAGTTCATCTACTGACAACATCCTCCACAAAATAACACATTAAAACAACTGAAAATGAAGAAATTATTGACTCTTTTAACCCTGGCTATGGTGGGATATGAAACCTTAGCCTGCACCAACTTCATCGTGGGTAAGCGTGCCTCGGTCGATGGGTCGGTGATGTGTTCCTACAATGCCGACGACTACGGCATGTTCATTGGCCTTTGCCACTATCCCGCTGCTCGCCATGCCAAAGGCGACATGCGCGAAGTGTTCGATTGGGACACCCACGAATACCACGGCCGCATTCCCGAAGCACCCGTCACCTACAATGTGATTGGGAACATCAACGAGTTTCAGGTTACCATTGGCGAAACCACCTATGGCGGCCGCGAAGAAATGGTAGACACAACGGGCATTCTCGACTATGGTTCGCTCATTTACATCACACTGCAGCGTGCCCGCACCGCACGCGAGGCCATTGGCATCATGACCAACCTGGCCGAAACATACGGCTATTGTTCTGAGGGTGAAACCTTCACCATCTGCGACCCCAACGAAGCATGGATGATGGAAATGATGGGCACTGGCAGCCAGCGCACCAAACTGAACCGTGTGGTGTGGGTGGCCATGCGCATACCAGACGATGCCATCTGTGCACATGCCAACCAAAGCCGCATTGGAAAATTCTTGAAGGCGGGAGCAAAAATCAATGCAAAGGGCATCTACCCCGAACACGAGAAAATGAACAAGAAAGAGGCTGCCAAGGCCCGCACTGCCGACCTCTACTATTCGCGCGACGTGGTGGCCTATGCCCGCCAGCAGGGATGGTTTACCGGGAGCGACGACGAATTTTCGTGGAAGCAGGCCTATGCAGCACCCGACTTCGACGGCCGCCGCTATTGCGATGCACGCGTGTGGGCTTTCTTCCGCCATTTTGATGAAGGCTTCGACCGCTACCTGCCCTGGGCCTTAGGCACCGACCCCAATGCCGAAGACATGCCCCTGTGGATAGTGCCAAACCGCAAGCTCAGCGTTCAAGATGTGGAGGCTTGCATGCGCGACCACTACGAGGGAACGCCCCTTGCCATAGACAGCACCAGCATTGGCGGCGGCATCTGGCAGATGCCCTATCGCCCCACCCCACTCTCGTTCACTGTTGACGGAAAGAAATACTTCAACGAACGCCCCACCTCTACCCAGCAAACCGGCTTCACATACGTGGCACAAATGCGCTCGTGGCTTCCCCGGCAAATAGGGGGTGTGCTCTGGTTTGGCAACGACGACGGCAATATGGTTGCCTACACCCCCATCTACTGCGGCAACACCACACAACCCGAATGCTACAACACACCCGGAGCCGATGCCCTGACTTTCTCTGACCGCAATGCCTATTGGGTGTGCAACTGGGTGTCGAACATGGTTTATCCGCGCTACAGCCAGATGTTCCCATCACTCAAGGCCGTGCGCGATTCGCTCGAGGCAAGTTATTTTGCCCAACAGCAGGCAGTGGAACAGCAGGCTCAGCAACTCTACAACAGCAACCCGGAATCGGCTGTTAGCTTCCTCAATGAATACAGCAATCAAAAAGCAGGCGAGATGCTTGCCAGATGGAAGCAACTCGCCACATACCTGATTGTAAAATACAACGACATGATTGTGAAGCCTGAAGAAAACGGGCGCTTCACTCGCACTGCCACAGGGCTTGGTGCACGCGTGAAACGCCCGGGATATCCTCTTCCCTTCGCCCGTGAACTCATCAAGTCTACCGGCACGAAGTATCAGCATCCATAAAAATCAATAGTCCTCGTCGTCAACCACATCGGCAGCATCGAGGTCTAAATCCTCTTCTGCATCGAAGGTTGTTCTGTAGCTCTCCTCTGTGAGCTTGTCATCATCGAACTCATCCTCGTCATCTTCATATTTTTCATCCATTTCGGGGAGGTCTTCGTCATCGTCAAGCTCGTCATCGAGGAGAGCTTTTTCGTTTTCATACTTCATGCGCGGCTTCTCCACTTCGGGTTTCTCTTTGGCAAAGATAGCCTCAACCCATGTACCCTTTGGAATTTCAAGCACCTGAAAACCATCGTTCACCTTCTTCTCATACATTCCCCCTGGCTTGTGAAGCCTTACCTGTGGAAGCGTGGTGGTGCTGATGTCGAATCCGCTCTCAATAATGTCGCGTATGCTCTGTGAAAGCGATTCCCAGCCCCCGCCAAAGTTGCGGCCAAGCACTTCTATAAGCTTTGCAGCTGTGATGTGGCGAATGTTTTCATAAGTGAGGTCGGTAACACGCATGATGGGGCGCTTTTTGATGGCCCACAGCATGCTGCGGTTTTCATCTATTCGAATGTTGGCTACCTGAAAACCTCTGTCTTTATATTTCTGAATAACCTCCGGGCGGTCTACCTTCACTTCTTCTGTTTCAAATGCGCTGCGAATGATATCTTGATAGTGGCGCATATTGTCCTTCAGCTCAGCATCTTTTTCTGCAGCCTCCCACATGCGGAAGATGTCGTTTTCCTGCACTTCCCAAACGTTTCCCTTGTTAAGGGTTTTCAATGTTAATGATTTCGGATTGATTTGCTTCATATACTTTCTGTTCTTTTCTTAGCTGCAAAAGTATATACTTTCAAGTGAATCTACAAACTTTTGCTCAAAAAAAATTATTGTTTTGGGCCTTCATATTTTCATTATTCTGAGCAAGATTGATGAAGGTTGCAAATAACGAAAAAATGAAGAGTTTTATAACTCACTGTTATTCAAGCTGTTAGAAAAACAGCTGTTTTTCGGCCTTGCCAAAGCTAAGCTTTGAGACCCCGAAAGCTATGCTTTGAGCTTCCGAAAGCTAAGCTTTAACCCCTATGAAAGCTTAGGTTTGGCGAGCCCAAACCTAAGCTTTTGCAACCGCACACTTGAAGAAGCGCTTTCGAGTGTGCGGTTTTTAACGTTTCTTTACCTTTTGTGACGTTTATTCAATTCTCTTTTGCATATTTTTGCCGACATAAATTTGTCGGAAAAATTCATTGTTTTAATAAAACGCCCCCGCTCACAAAGTCACGGTCACTGGTTCACCGTTGTAGTTGGTGGTTTTTATGGTTCCGTCTGGTAGGACTATCCTGAACTGGCGTTCGTTCAACATTCCTTTAAACTTTCCTTGTCGATTGCCGATGGTGAGCGTTCTTAGAGCATCGTTCCAGGTGAAGGTGATTTCAGTGAACTGGCCACGTTCGTAGTTATACCCGTCGCCTTCGTCTTCATAGAGCGTAAAAGTTCCGTCTGCTCCTGGATAGACGTGAATCTCTAAGTTATCCCATGCCTTCTCTGAGGAATACTGCACGTCGGGGCCGAAAGGTAGTATGCTTCCCGCACGCACATAAACGGGCATGTCTGTGATGGGGGTGGGCCTCAAAAGGGAGCGCCCGCCTTCGTGCTTTTCGCCGGTAAAGAAGTCGTACCACTGGGTGCCGGCCGGCAGATAGACGCTGTATGGGGCTTTCGCCTTGTCAATATCGGGATAAGTCTCATGCCCTTTCTTGTGTTCGTCCATCCATGTGTATAGTGGGTCAGTAACGGGTTTCACGAGCAGGGCGTGGCCAAACATATATTCATTGTTCAGGTGAATGGCCTTTTTGTCGCCGGCGAAGTCCATCACCAGTGGTCGCATCATCATGCCGCTGTGCTGCACCACTTCGCCTGCCATCGAGTAGATGTAGGGCAACAGCCGGTAGCGCAGTCTCACGGCTTCAACCATGGCATCATAGGCCCAGTCGCCCTTTTGTCCGAATTGATAGATTTCGCTCACCATGGGCCCTGAGCAGTGGTTGCGCATCAAGGGCAAGAACGTTGCCCACTGCATCCAGCGCACCTTCAGTTCCTGCAGAGCAGGATTCTTGGGATTATTGTTGAAGTCCCAGTAGAAGAAACCGCCAATATCGGTGTTCCAGAAGGGAATGCCGCAGAGCGTGTAGTTCAGTCCGGATGGAATCTGTTGTTTCATTTCTTTCCACGAGGCCTGAATGTCTCCACTCCAAGAGAAAGTGCCATAGTGTTGCAGTCCGAAGGCGCCGCTTCGAGTCATCTGTACAGAGCGTTTAGGCCGATAGTTCTTCACTTTCTTCAACTTGATGTTTTCCACGGCCCTCTGGTGCTCATAGATGCCTCGGTTGGTCATCAAGGGGAATGCGTTCTTCACTGCCCGCCACGAACCGGCATAAGTTTGATAATCGTTGTCGCCGGCAGCCTCAAAGTGGTCGGGTTCGGTAGAGTCGGTCCACCATGCGTCGAAACCAATTTGATAGAGGTTCATCAGCTGTTGCCAATAGATGTCGCGTGCCTTGGGGTTGAAGGGGTCATAGGGTCGCACACCTTTTTTCATGGGCCACGTTTCAAAGGGCAGCAAGGCCCCAATCTCATTCAGGCGGGCATAGCCTTCAGTCCACGGACCGAAGTTGGCCCAAATGCTGATCATCAGGTGTGCATGTTGGTTGTGAACATACTGTGCCATCTCTTCCGGGCTCTTGATGCGCGGCTGCAGTCCCTTGGCCTTATATTCATCGGCCAGCGGCTTCAGGTCGTTGGGCAGGAATTTGTCCCAGGCGGGGTCGCCCACCTTATTAATATAATAGGGATTCTCAAAGCGCATGGCATTCCAGTTGGAGTCGCAACCCCAGTATTGCCAGTCTTGCACGATACCGTCGAGTGGAATTTCAAGTTCGCGGTATCTGTCGAGCACCTCACAAAGTTCGTCGCTCGTCTTATAGCGTTCGCGGCACTGCCAGTGCCCCATTGTCCATAGCGGGAACATGGTTGCCTGTCCCGAGAGTTGGCGCACGCCGGCAATCACTCCATCCATGGTTCCGTCGCGGTAGATGAAGTAGTAGTCTATGAAGTCGCTCACCTCAGAGGTGAAGGTCATGCCCTCTTGGTTGTCACGAAACTCACTGAGTCCGGCATTGTCCCAATAGAGTCCGTAGCCCTTCTCCGATGCAATGTAGGGAATGGCCGTATAGGTGTTGGTGTTCCACAGTTTCATGGTGCGCCCGCGCCAAGTGATGGCCGTGTCGCGCAACTGCCCCAGTCCATAGATGGCCTCATGCTCGTCGAGAGTCCATGTTTGCGAAATGCGCAGGTGTCCTGCATCAGCATCACCCTCTCTTTGTTTCATCATGCTGGCAGTTTCCTTCAGCAACACATTGCCATTGCGGTTGCTGAAAGTAACGCATCCCGTTTTGTCGTCGATGGCGGCAAAAACCTGAGGGTTCTGGGCTTTCCCTTCGGGCAGGATAACAGAAAAGCTCTGTTTTTCAGGCATCTGTCCATCTCCGGGAAACTTCACTATGCGCAGAATATCATCCGACAAATAGGTTACCCTAACAGTCATTCCGTTCACTACTCTCACATCGGCTGCAACCGTTCCTTTCTTTGCAGCGGCATGCATGCTCATCCCTATTAAAAGGCCCAAGCTTGCTAATAAAAGATTCTTGTATTTCATTGTAGTTTGAATAGATTGCTATTATTTGCAAAAGTAGTGTATTTTTGTGAAAACAACAACAAATGTGGCATAAATTCGTAAACATGGCGAAAAACAAACAAGTTTATTTTGTATTGCTCTCGACTTTTCGTAACTTTGCAATTTGAAAATGAGCGAACCATTAGCAGAAAGACTTAGACCTCGAACGCTTGACCAATATGTGGGTCAGCGGCATTTGGTTGGCGAGGGTGCCGTGCTACGTCAGATGATTGACGCAGGACGCATTTCTTCGTTTATCCTATGGGGACCGCCAGGGGTGGGCAAAACCACCCTGGCACAGATTATTGCCAACCGCTTAAATATCCCGTTCTATACTTTGAGTGCCGTAACGAGCGGCGTGAAAGACGTGCGCGACGTGATTGAGAAAGCCAAGAACAACAGGTTTTTCAATTCAGCATCGCCTATTCTCTTCATCGACGAGATACACCGTTTCAGCAAGTCGCAGCAAGACTCGCTGCTGGGTGCCGTGGAGCGTGGAGTGGTAACACTGATTGGGGCCACCACAGAAAATCCATCGTTTGAAGTAATCAGGCCGTTGCTTTCACGCTGCCAGCTCTATGTGCTCAAACCGCTGGAACGCGACGACCTGCTCGGACTGCTGCACCGTGCTCTCACCGAAGACGCTGAACTGAGCCAACGACATATTGAACTGAAGGAAACGGGTGCCATGCTGCGCTACAGCGGAGGCGATGCACGCAAACTGCTCAACATCCTGCAACTGGTTACTGAGGCATCGCCCGCCGACAAAGACTTGGTGATTACCGACGAAATGGTGGTGAGCCTGCTGCAACAAAATCCGCTGGCCTACGACAAAGACGGCGAAATGCACTACGACATTATCTCGGCATTCATCAAAAGCATACGCGGAAGCGACCCCGATGCTGCCCTCTATTGGATGGCACGCATGATTGAGGGGGGCGAAGACCCGCAATTTATTGCCCGAAGACTGGTTATCAGTGCCGCCGAAGACGTGGGACTGGCCAATCCCAATGCCCTGCTGCTGGCCAACGCTGCCTTCGATGCAGTGATGAAGATAGGATGGCCCGAGGGACGCATCCCCTTGGCCGAAGCTGCCGTATATCTGGCCACAAGTCCGAAAAGTAACTCTGCCTACTTAGGCATCGACTCGGCACTATCTACCGTCAAGCAGACAGGAAACCTGCCCGTGCCACTACACCTGCGTAACGCACCCACTTCGCTGATGAAACAGTTAGGCTATAGCGATGGGTATAAATATAGCCACGACTACCCCGGACATTTTGTTGAACAGCAATATCTGCCCGATGAAATCAGCCAACAACGTTTCTGGCATGCCCAGCACTCGCCGTCGGAAGAAAAGCAATACCAATGGATGCTTCGTTGCTGGGGCGACAGATTCAAAGAATAGTAAACAGTGATTAGTGAAGAGTGAAGAGTTATGATTACCCAAGGTAATGTTTGAACTACTGCACTGCTAAATTCTTTTACACCTTATTATATATTATAGAAGAGAAATGAAAATTGTAGAACTTGACGGATATGCCGCCAATCCGGGCGACCTTTCGTGGGAACCTCTCAGAGAACTGGGCGAACTGGTGATATACGACCGCACCGCTCCGGCCGATGTGGTGGAACGGGCGAAAGATGCCGATATGGTGCTCATCAACAAAATTATGATGACCGAAGAGGTAATGCAACAACTTCCGCACCTGAAATACATTGGAGTGCTTGCCACTGGCTACAACGTGGTTGACATTGAAGCTGCCAGCCGGCATGGAATTGTGGTCACCAACATACCTGCCTACAGCACCGACAGCGTGGCACAAACAACCTTCGCACTGCTGCTCGCCATCACCAACCGGGTGGAACACTATGCCAATGAAAACCGAAACGGAAGGTGGAGCAGCAATCCCGACTTCTGCTACTGGGACACACCACTCATGGAACTTGCAGGAAAAACAATGGGCATCGTGGGCCTGGGAAACATTGGCATGCGGGTAGCAACCATCGCAAAAGACTTTGGAATGGACGTGTTTGCACTCACCTCGAAAAACTCTACCAACCTGCCTCCCGGCATTCAGAAAACAACACTCGAAGGACTTCTCGCCGTAAGCGACGTGCTTTCGCTGCATTGTCCGCTCACCGAACAAACCAACCGGCTCATCAACCGCGACACCATTGCCAAGATGAAGCATGGAGCCATTCTCATCAACACCGGGCGCGGACAGCTTGTTGACGAAACAGACGTGGCCGAGGCTTTAGCGAATGGCAAACTTGCCGCCTATGGTGCCGACGTGATGAGCTGCGAACCCCCACAGGCCAACAACCCGCTCTTTGCACAACCTAACGCATTCCTCACCCCCCATATTGCATGGGCCACACACGAAGCACGACAACGACTTATGGAGATTGCCGTAAACAACGTGAAGGCATTTATCAATGGCACACCCCAGAACGTTGTAACCCCCTAAGCACCAACTATGAACTATGCACCATGAACTATAAACTATGAACTATACCCTCTCCTACGACCCTGAATTTGTACACACTGTTATTCAGGTGATAGAATTTCTTGGAACCTTTGCCTTTGCCATTTCGGGCATCCGCCATGCCGCAGCCCATCATTTCGACTGGTTTGGTGGGTTTGTATGCGGCGTGGCAGTAGCCATTGGCGGCGGCACCATACGCGATGTGATGCTGGGCGTTACTCCCTTTTGGATGACCTCGCCCTTCTATCTGGTATGCACCGCACTGGCACAGGTGTTTGTTATCATCTTTGCCCGTTCGCTGAAAAGGCTCGACAACGCCTGGTTTGCCTTCGACACGCTCGGCCTTGCTCTTTTCACCATTGCAGGTATGCAGAAAACCATCGACTGCGGCCACCCTATATGGGTAGCCATTCTCATGGGATGTGTAACGGGTTCGGCAGGAGGCGTTATTCGCGACATCTTCCTCACACGCACAGCCCTCATCTTTAAAAAAGAAATCTACGCCATGGCCAGCATCGCCGGTGGCATTCTCTATTGGCTGCTACTGGTGATGAACATCAACGTGGGACTGGCTGCCACCCTCACCTTCTTCTTCATCTGCCTGGTTCGGTTCCTGGCCATGCGCTATCACATATCACTGCCCACCCTACATAGCGAAGAAGACTGAGAGCACAGCGAAAAGGCAGAGTGAAAACATAAAAAGCAACATTCTTTAAAAAAAACACAGAAAAAGTTTGGCGGTTTAAGAAAAAGGTTGTACCTTTGCACCGCATTTGAGACCAACAATGCTTCGGCAAGGCTCAGAACCGTCCCGGTAAGGAAGTTTGGGTGAGTGGCTGAAACCAGCAGTTTGCTAAACTGCCGTGCGGGTTACCGTACCGGGGGTTCGAATCCCCCA
>CACXFT010000044.1 GCA_902767045.1 uncultured Prevotellaceae bacterium
CGACATCAACCTGGCTCTTGAAGAGCTGAAAGCTTACATGGCCGGCATTCCGTATGTGGAGGGCTTCAAGAAGAAGCTTGCCGATGCAGCAAATGCCGAGGGGTTCTACGAATACACACTCTACCTTATCTTCTCGATGCTGAACGTGTATGTGCGCACTCAGGTGAAGTGTTCGAAAGGCAGAGCCGACATGGTGGTGTGGATGCCCGATACCATCTATGTATTGGAACTGAAGGTGAACGGCACAGCCGAGGATGCCCTCCGGCAGATTGAAGAAAAAGGCTATGCCAAGCCCTATGCCACCGACGGTCGCAAGGTGGTGAAAGCAGGCGTTAGCTTTTCGCCAGAGACCATGACCGTCGGCGACTGGAAAATAGCAGAATAATTAAATAAGAAATTATAAAAAAAACTATTCATATAATATTTGAAATGAAAAGAATTTATTTGTGCTTGGCTCACATGAGCGAGACAGGAATGGAACAAAAGTATATTCAGGAAGCCTTCGACACCAACTGGGTGGTGCCTTTGGGTCCCAACGTGAATGCGTTTGAACAGGAACTCAAAGAGTTTGTTACAAAGGGCGAAGACCGCACCGCCATCAGCTCGCTGAACGATAAGCAGGTGGTGGCCTTGTGCTCCGGCACGGCTGCCATTCACCTGGCACTTGTGGCCTTGGGCATTGGTCCGGGCGACGAGGTCATCGTGCAGTCGTTCACGTTCTGCGCATCCACGCATCCCATCACATACGTTGGGGCACAGCCCGTGCTCGTAGACTCCGAACCCGACTCGTGGAACATAGACCCCACCCTGCTCGAAGAAGCCATCAAAGACCGCATTGCCAAAACGGGCAAGAAACCGAAGGCCATCATCCCGGTCTACCTCTATGGCATGCCCGCCAAGATTGACGAGATTATGGCCATTGCCCGCAAATACGAAATCCCTGTTATAGAAGATGCCGCTGAGGGCTTCGGTTCGCGCTACCACGGACAGGTGTGCGGCACGTTCGGCGAGTTTGGCATTCTTTCGTTCAACGGCAACAAAATGATTACCACCTCTGGCGGCGGTGCACTCATCTGTCCGAACGAGGAGCTGAAGAGCCGCGTGATGTTCTTTGCCACACAAGCCCGCGAAGCCTACCCCTATTATCAGCACGAAGAGATTGGCTATAACTACCGTCTTTCGAACGTGTGTGCCGGCATTGGGCGCGGACAGATGACAGTGCTCGACGACCACATCCGCCACCACCGCCACATTGCCCACATGTATCGCGAGGCCTTCAAAAACACGCCCGGCATCACCTTCCACGATGAAATGCCCGGCACCGAGAGCAACTTCTGGCTGAACACCATCGTACTTGACGAGAACCTGAAGGTGAAGGGCGAAGAGCTGGCCTATGCCGAAGCCATCACCGGTGCCGTGGGCGGTGCTGCCGGCGTGGTGCACGGCGGTGGCAGCATTCACACCGACTGCGAACCCAACCGCAACGTAGAGGCCATGCGCATCGCTCTCGACAAGGCCGGCATAGAAAGCCGCCCGTTGTGGAAACCCATGCACAAGCAGCCTGTATATAAAAACGCACCGGCATACGTGAACGGCGTTTCCGAAGCGTTGTTTAAGAAAGGACTCTGTCTGCCCTCTGGCCCCTGTGTCACCGACGAACAGGTTGAAATGATTATATCCACCATCAAGAATCAAATTCAATGAAGACAGCATCAGATCTGATAAACTGGTACTTCAGCAAGAAGTCGATGCCCTATTGGTGCATCCTTCTTATAGACTGCCTCATCGTTCTGGGAGCCGGTCTGCTCACCTATGCCATGTTTCACGACATAGAGGCAGCAGCCAACAAATTTGGGAAGCTGCTGCTCACGCTGGGTACATACACCGCAGTGAGCATCATCGGGTTCCGACTGTTCCACACCTACGCCGGCATCATCCGCTACTCATCGTTTGTCGACTTGCAACGAGTGGCCTATGCCAACTTTGTGTCCATGCTACTGGTCATCATGATTCACTATCCGATGATTCTTGTAATCCAAGATGTGTTTGTTCCTCTTTCGGTGCGCTTCATTCTGGTGATGTATATCCTGGCCACACTCATCATGTGGAGTGTGCGCATACTCATTAAGATGCTCTACGAGGTTACCACCGGCGACATGGCAGCTCCCCGCGTGCTCATCTATGGTGTGCAAGACGGTGGTGTGGGTCTGGCCAAGAACATACGCAGTCACCACCCCGCCCAGTTCACTCTGAAGGGATTTATCACCCACGACAACCAGTATGACCACCACCAGCTCATGGGTGTGAACGTTTATCAGGTGAACGACAAGCTGGAACATGTCATCGACAAGCTAAGCATCAAAGCCGTGTTGGTGTCGCCACATCGCAACAACGAGTTCCGTTCCGACCAGTCGTTGCAAGACCTGCTCATCAACAAGGGGATAAAAATATACCTCACCGAGGAGGCCAAGGAATGGACGGGCGAGAAAACGTCCTCCCCCATTCAGATGCATGAGGTGAGTGTGGAAGACCTGTTGCCACGCGACGAAATTAAGGTAGACATGCTCACCATCGGCCGACAGCTGGCCGGCAAGCGCATCCTCATCACGGGTTCGGCTGGCAGCATCGGATCGGAGATGGTGCGCCAGATTGCCCCCTACAAGCCATCGGCCTTGGTGCTCATCGACCAGGCCGAAACGCCACAACACGACATTCGATTGATGATGGCCCGCCAGTGGCCCAACATTCCCTGCGAAACCATCGTCACCAGCATCTGCAAAGAACAGCGCATGGAAGACATCTTCTCGTCGTTCCGCCCCGACTATGTGTTTCATGCCGCCGCCTACAAGCATGTGCCCATGATGGAGAACAACCCCTCGGAGAGTGTACAGAACAACATCTACGGAACAAAGGTGCTTGCCGACCTCTCGGTGAAGTACGGGGTGAAGAAATTCGTGATGATCTCCACCGACAAGGCCGTGAACCCCACCAACGTGATGGGTTGTTCGAAACGCATCTGCGAGATTTACGTTCAAACACTCAACAACCACCTGCGAGAGCAAATGGAGAAGGGAGAAATCAAGAATGCCACCCAGTTTGTTACCACCCGTTTTGGCAACGTGTTAGGGTCTAACGGGTCGGTGATTCCGCTCTTTCAGGAACAAATCAAGAAAGGTGGGCCGGTCACTGTCACCCACCCCGACATTATCCGCTTCTTCATGCTCATCCCCGAGGCTTGCAAACTGGTGCTCGAGGCGGGAACCAGGGGGCACGGCGGCGAAATTTTCGTCTTCGACATGGGCAAGCCCGTGCGCATTGCCGACCTTGCCAAGCGCATGATCAAGCTGAGCGGCCGCAACGATGTGGAAATCAAGTATACCGGATTGCGCGACGGTGAGAAACTCTACGAAGAGGTGCTCAGCGAACAAGAAGGCACCAAGCCGTCGTTCCACGAGAAGATTCGCATTGCCGAGGTGCGGCAGTACGACTTCGACCAGGTTGCCAAAGACATAAACAGCCTCATCAAGCAGAGCGAGCAATACGACGACATGGAAACGGTGAGAATCATGAAGCAAATCGTGCCCGAATACAAAAGCAACAATTCAATCTACGAACAGCTCGACAAAGAGAATTTGGGTTAAAGCTATTCCCCCAAAAAAAGAATGTCACAAAGATATTTTCGATGCTACAAGATTCTGTATGGATACGACCACATCGAAGACCTAATTTTGGGCAGCGGATGACCAAGCAGTGGTCAGGGTATGACCAAGCAGTGGTCAGCGGATGACCAAGCAGTGGTCGCCAGATGACCAAGCAGTGGTCGCTACGGTAGTCTTCGCCACACAAAATCTCGCAAGACTCATTTTTTTAGTATAAAAAACGAAAAAGAACGAAGAAAAGCCATTTTTTTCGTTCTTTTTTTTGTAATTTTGCACATTGAATTCATAGGTTGCAACCAAATCTGCGAGAAGAATTGTTCTCAACAGCGGTGACGCAAGCAGTCTGTCCGCCCACAACGCTACAACCCGTTTGCACTTGCAAAGCGGGGAGGACATACTGTATGCTCACCCCAAATAAACTTACTATCTTTTTACCAAAATTAAGCAGTATTATGGAAACAGAACGTAAATATCCTATAGGTATTCAAACCTTTGAACGTATTATTCGAGGCGGATACATCTATGTTGATAAAACCGATTTGGTATGGCAACTGGCGCACTACGCGACTTTTATCTTTCTGAGCCGTCCGCGCAGGTTTGGCAAGTCGCTGCTCTCTTCAACGCTGCACAGCTATTTCGCAGGAGAGAAGGAACTGTTCGAGGGGCTGAAAATCATGCAACTCGAACAGGAATGGGAGCAATATCCCGTGCTGCACTTCGACCTGAGCGGTGCCAAACACATGCCTGTGAAAGGTGTGAGGGAGGAACTGGAACGTCTGCTGAGAGAAATGGAGAAAACATACGGTCGCGATACTGAAGAAACAACTCCCGGCATGCGTATGGCCGGATTGGTGAACAGAGCCTACGAGCAG
>CACXFT010000045.1 GCA_902767045.1 uncultured Prevotellaceae bacterium
GACCACTGTACACGCTTACACTGGCGACCAGATGATTCTCGACGGCCCACAGCGCAAGGGTGATGTGCAGCGCGCTCGCGCAGGTGCTCAGAACATCGTGCCCAACTCTACTGGTGCCGCCAAGGCCATCGGTCTCGTTATTCCTGAACTGAACGGCAAACTCATCGGTGCTGCTCAGCGCGTTCCCACTCCCAC
Organism: uncultured Prevotellaceae bacterium; assembly: GCA_902767045.1. Taxonomy (GTDB): domain Bacteria; phylum Bacteroidota; class Bacteroidia; order Bacteroidales; family Bacteroidaceae; genus Prevotella. The sequence goes on from CACXFT010000045.1 coordinate 196, forward strand.
TGGTTCTACCACCATCCTGCACGCTGTTGTGAAGGGCGAGGTTACCGTTGAGGGTATCAACGCTGCCATGAAGGCTGCTACCAACGAGTCGTTCGGCTACACCGAAGAGAAACTTGTTTCTTCTGACATCATCGGCATGAAGTTCGGTTCGCTCTTCGACGCTAACCAGACCATGGTTTCTAAGATTGGTGATGGCAACTCGCTCGTTCAGGTGGTTGCTTGGTACGACAATGAGAACTCTTACACTTCTCAGATGGTTCGCACCATTAAGTATCTCGCCGAGCTGAAGTAATCCTTACTGCCAAAGCTACAGATTCAAAAAAACCGCCCGATTTCAACATCGGGCGGTTTTTTCTGTTTTCCATCAATAACTAACTAAAGCTTACCATCTTTTTTATCAAGACCTATGGCTGGAACGAGTGGAAAAAAATAGTAAAGAGAATGCCAGTTTCTGAAAAAAGTTTGTATCTTTGTGCCACTGAACAGAAGAGGATAGACAAATGGAAAAATTGATAACCATACTCGGACCCACTGCCAGCGGCAAAACATCACTGGCCGCTTCACTGGCTGCCAACCTCCACCATGAAGGAAAAGAGGCCGAGATATTGAGTGCCGACTCGCGCCAAGTGTATCGTGGAATGGATATCGGAACGGGCAAAGACCTTGCCGACTACACAGTAGACGGCTACCAAGTGCCTTATCATCTTATCGACATCTGTGAAGCGGGCACAAAATATAACCTCTTTCAATATCAGCAAGACTTCTTTGATGCCTATAATAATATAATAGGTGGGGGAGGGGTGCCCATCCTCTGTGGTGGCACCGGCCTTTACATTGAAGCTGTGCTGAAAGGATACCATCTTTCGCCTGTGCCGCAAAACCAGGCATTGCGGGAAAGTCTTGAAGGAAAATCGCTTGAAGAACTCACAACAATGCTTGCCGCACTCAAAGAACAGACAGGTTCAACCATGCACAACAAAACCGATGTGGATTCGTGTCAGAGAGCCATCAGAGCTATTGAAATTGAAACCTACAACCTGCAGCACCCCATGCCCCTGCGTGAACTGCCGGCAATAGACTCTGTGGTTTTCGGTGTGCAAATAGACCGCAATCTGCGCAGAGAAAAGATTACACAAAGGCTGAGGGCCAGAATAAACGATGGCTTGGTTGAAGAGATTCAAGGCTTGCTTCAACGGGGCATAAAGCCTGAAGATTTGATATACTATGGTCTTGAATATAAATATGTTACAGAGTATGTGTTGGGCAGAACCACTCGAGAAGAAATGTTCGAAGGCTTGCAGATTGCCATACACCAGTTTGCCAAACGGCAAATGACCTGGTTCCGAGGCATGGAGCGCCGAGGATTCAACATTCACTGGATAGAGGCAACACTGCCTATGGAAGAAAAAGTTCATGCTATAAAGGAAATTGCTTATGGAAGATAAACGCTGGGGAATTTTATATTGTCCGCATGCCAAATTGTTTGGCACCACTGCCAAGCATTGGGCAAGGGTGCAGAAATGCCTGAAGGCCGAAGACATTAACTACGATTTTGTGCAGAGTGAATCGCAGGGAAGCGTTGAACGGCTCGTTAAAATGCTCATCAATAATGGCTATCAAACTATTGTTATTGTTGGAGGCGACTCTGCCCTTAACGATGCTGTGAACTGCTTGATGCAGGTGGAGACTGCCAAACGCGAGAAAATTGTGCTCGGCGTGATTCCCAATGGGGTGATGAACGACTTCGCCCATTTTTGGGATTTTAAAGAAAACGAGGTGGAACAAACAGTGAAATGGCTGAAAGCAAGACGTGTTAGAAAAATAGACCTGGGATGTGTTCGCTATACCAATAAAGAAGGAGAGCACTGCCGGCGCTATTTCCTGAACTGTATCAACATCGGCCTGGTGGCAACCATCATGAACCTGCGCCGCCAAACACGCCATTATTTAGGAGCACGCACCGTGTCGTTTCTCTTTTCGTTTATCTTGATGATTTTCCAGCGACTCGAGTATCGCATGCATCTCAAAATCAACAGAGAAGAAGTGAAGCGCAAGGTGATGACAGTGTGCATTGGCAATGCGCTGGGCTATGGTCAAACCCCCAATGCAGTGCCCTACAACGGACTGCTCGACGTGTCGGTGGTGTATCACCCCGAGATGACCCAACTCTTTGAGGGAATCTATCTTTTCGTTAGAGGAAAGTTCTTGAACCATCGCAGCGTGCATCCCTATAGAACACGAAAGGTTGAGGTGGTTGAGGCACAACATGCACTGGTGGGAATAGACGGGCGGCTCATGAAAACACCCATAGGACCTTTCACCGTGAGCGTAGAGAGTGAGGTTATCAATTTCTTGATTCCCGCATAGCCTCGGCAAAACGAAAATGCTTAACCGTTTTTTGAAATTTGTATAAGCTCATCGATGTTGGCAAGCCGAATCTTTCGGCCGCTGATGGCGATGAGCTTTTCATTGGCAAAAGCAGAAAGAGTGCGAATGGCATTGCTGGTGGTCATGTTTGACAAGTTGGCAAGGTCTTCGCGGCTGATTCTGATGTTCAGCGTCTGCTCGTCGGCTTCTGTGCCATAGTTCTCTCTCAGAAAAAGCAAAGCCTCGGCCAACCTGCCACGAATGTGCTTCTGTGTCAGGTTCACCGTGCGCTCGTCAGACACCCCCAGTTCCTTTGCCAGGTGCCGGACAAAAAAGATGCTATCCTCGGGGTTCTCCTTCATGAGTTGCCCGATGGCATCACGGGGAATGAGGGCAATAACCGATGGCTCAAATGCAGAGGCTGCAGCCTGATGATTTTCATTGGCAAACATGGCACGGTAGCCAAAAAACTCCACTGGCTTGATTACGCGCACAATCTGACTGCGGCCACCGCAAAGGCCCTCCTTGAAAATTTTCACCTTTCCTTCTAAAAGGCACATCATGTTCAATGGAGGTTCCTGGCTGCGGTAGACAAACTCGTTGCGCTTGAATACACGAATGTCAATTCGTTCTTTTAGCGATAACGTTTGAGATTCACTGAGCGATGTCCATAAGCCGGATATACGCTCAATAACAGTTGACTTGTTCATTTCAGAATGCTGATTCATGAGTAACTATTATAAAGGGGTGAATTTTATTGTACCCTGCAAATGTACGAAATTTTCTTTATAGTTGTATCTTTTTTTACAAGTTTTATACTTTAAAATAGTAAAAGTATGTTTTTTCTTGAAAATGCATGTTAATTATTTTGGTTTCTACCAAAAAAGTGTTACCTTTGAACCAACCAAAGACGAAGTGCCAACAAAAACTCTCCGCCTTAAATGTATATATCTAAAAACATTAAATACAAAACTATTAAGGAGCTAACTTATGAGTTATCTGAAATTTGAGAAAGCTCTGATGACTAATCTGCAGGATTCATTGCCTAAGGAGTTGCTGCGAACCAATCGGTCGGGCGCCTATTCGTGCTCAACTATTGTAGACTGCAACATCCGAAAGTATCATGGACTGCTCGTTGTGCCCGTGCCTGAACTCGACGACGAGAACCATGTGCTGCTCTCTTCTTTCGACTGCACCGTTGTGCAGCATGGAGCAGAGTTTAACTTGGGCCTGCATAAGTATCAGGGAAACAACTACAGTCCTATGGGTCACAAGTACATTCGCGAGTTTGACTGTGACAAAATTCCTACTACCCTCTATCGCGTGGGTGGCGTAATCCTGAAGAAAGAATTCCTGTTCCAGAACTACGAAGACCGCCTTCTGATTCGTTACACGCTCGTTGACGGCCATTCCGCAACAACACTGCGCTTCCGCCCGTTCCTGGCTTTCCGTTCCGTGCGCCAGTTTACACACGAAAACTCGGTCGCCTCACGCGAATATCATCAGGTGGACAATGGCATTAAAACTTGTATGTATGCCGGCTATCCCGACCTCTACATGCAGTTCTCCAAGAAAAACGAATTCATCTTCCAACCCGACTGGTACAGAGGTGTAGAATACCCCAAGGAACAGGAACGTGGCTATGCTTCAAATGAAGACCTCTATGTGCCCGGATATTTCGAAATGCCCATCCGCAAGGGTGAAAGCATCGTTTTTGCAGCCGGAACCAGCGAAGTGAAAACAAGCCGATTGAAGAAACTCTTCGATGAAGAGGTTGGCTATCGCCCACCACGCGACAACTTCTTCCATTGTCTTGTGAATGCCGCACACCAGTTCCATGTGCGCGTGAAACGGGAAAAAGCCGAAGGAGAGAAAGAAGTCTATTCGTCGGCCGCTTCCACCAAGGCTTACTATTCTACCGACGACCGCTATCTGCTCGCCGGCTATCCGTGGTTCAAATGCCGCGCTCGCGACACGTTTATTGCACTGCCCGGATTGACCCTCTCTATTGGCGAGGACGAATACTTTGAGCTGGTGATGGAAACGGCTCAACGCGGACTCTACGACTTTATGGAAGAGCGCCCGTTGAGTGTAAAGATATATGAAATTGAAAAACCCGATGTGCCTCTCTGGGCTATCTGGGCTATTCAGCAGTATGCCAAGAAACTGGGACGCGAACGCTGCAAACAGCGCTATGGGAAACTCATCCGCGACATCATCACTTTCATCGAAGAGGATAAACACCCCAACCTCACACTCGACGACAACGGACTGGTGCGCACCGAAGGGCGCGACGAGGCTGTAACGTGGATGAACTCCACCGCCAACGGACGCCCGGTGGTTCCGCGCACTGGCTATATCGTTGAATTCAATGCCCTGTGGTATAATGCACTGAAATTTGCGGCAAGCCTGGCAGCCGACGACAATAACGAGGCCGATGTTGCACACCTTGAAGAGATAGCAGCGCGATGCAAGGAATCGTTTGTGAACACATTCCTCAACGACTATGGCTATCTTTTCGACTATGTCGATGGCAACATGATGGACTGGAGCGTGCGCCCGAACATGATCTTCCCCGTAGCTTTCGATTATTCACCACTGGATCAGCAGCAGAAGAAGAGCGTGCTCGACGTTTGCACACGAGAACTGCTCACACCCAAGGGCTTGCGCTCGCTCTCACCCAAGAGCGGTGGCTATAACCCCATCTACGTTGGGCCGCAGGTGCAGCGCGACTATGCCTATCATCAGGGAACGGCGTGGCCCTGGCTCGGAGGCTTCTACATGGAGGCATGCCTGAAAGTGTATAAGCGCACACGACTGAGCTTCATCGAACGGCAAATGGTGGGCTACGAAGACGAAATGGCCTATCACTGCCTGGGTTCCATCTCTGAACTCTTCGACGGCAACCCGCCGTTCCATGGGCGCGGTGCCATGTCGTTTGCCATGAACGTTGCCGAGGTGCTGCGCACACTCGAGCTGCTCGAACATTATAAGTATTCTAAATAAATAAGGAGGAACCGATATGAAAGTATTAATGTTTGGATGGGAGTATCCTCCTCATGTGTTCGGTGGTCTTGCCACTGCCAACTATGGTATCTCTCAAGGCTTGCATGCCCAGGGGGATATTGAAACTATTCTCTGCCTGCCGAAACCCTTTGGCGACGAAGACCGCTCGGCTTGCAAGATTGTGGCCATGAATGCTGTGCCCATCGCCTGGCGCGATGTCAATTACGAATATGTGCAGCAGCGCGTGGGCAATATCATGAGCCATGAAGATTATTATCGCTATCGTGACCATATCTATGCTGATTTCAACTATATGCATGTCAATGACCTGGGCTGCATGGAATTTGCAGGCGGATACCCGGGCAACCTGCACGAAGAAATCAATAACTATTCTATCATTGCCGGTGTGGTGGCTCGAACAGAACAGTTCGATATCATCCATGCCCACGACTGGCTCACCTATCCCGCCGGCATCCATGCCAAGAATGTGAGCGGGAAACCTCTTTGCATTCATGTGCATGCCACTGACTTCGACCGCTCTCGCGGAAAAGTGAATCCCACCGTCTATGGTATAGAGAAAGACGGTATGGACAATGCCGACTGCATCATGTGTGTGAGCGAACTCACCCGGCAAACGGTTATCAACCAGTATCATCAAGACCCCCGCAAGTGCTTCACCGTGCATAATGCGGTGTATCCCCTGCGCCAGGAATTGCAGGATATTCCCCGCCCCGATCACACCGGCAAGGAGAAGGTGGTTACATTCCTCGGACGTATTACCATGCAAAAGGGACCTGAGTATTTCGTGGAAGCTGCCAACATGGTGCTGCATCGCACACGCAACGTGCGTTTCTGCTTCGCAGGCTCTGGCGACATGATGGACCAGATGATCTATCTCGCTGCCGAGCGTGGCATTGCCGACCGGTTCCACTTCCCGGGCTTCATGCGCGGCAAACAGGTGTATGAGTGCCTGAAAGATTCTGATGTTTATGTGATGCCTTCGGTGAGCGAGCCTTTCGGCATTTCGCCGCTCGAAGCCATGCAGTGTGGAACACCTACCATTATCTCAAAGCAAAGCGGATGTGCAGAAATCCTGAACAACTGCATCAAGGTTGACTATTGGGACATTCATGCCATGGCTGATGCCATCTACAGCATTTGCCACAACGAAAGCCTCTTCCGCTATCTGCAAGAAGAGGGTAAGAAAGAGGTAGACCAAATCACCTGGGAGAAAGTGGGTGCATGGATCAAGGAACTCTATGAACGCACTCTCGGCTGGAGATGATATGATAAACCATTTAGAGATTAGTATTAAGAGTTATCGCTTTGCGATGAAGTAAATTAAGAGTTAAGAATTTTTGAAATATGAAAACAATATGTTTATATTTTGAGATGCACCAAATCATCCATCTCAGACGTTACCGCTTCTTTGACATCGGTACCGACCACTACTACTATGATGATTATGAAAACGAGCGCACCGTAACTGATATTGCTGAACGCTCGTATATGCCGGCACTGAACACCCTGCTGAGCATGATCAAGGAAAACGGAAAATACTTCAAGGTGGCTTTCTCGCTGTCGGGCGTGGGCATCGAACAGCTGGAAATGCACGCTCCTCAGGTGCTGGAGAAACTGCAAGAACTGAACGAAACCGGATGCGTGGAATTTCTCGCCGAACCTTATTCTCACGGCTTGTCGTCGCTCATCAACGAAGAGACTTTCGCTGCCGATGTGAAAAAGCAGATGCAGAAGATGAAGGAATACTTCGGACAAACTCCCACGGTGTTGAGAAATTCTTCGCTTATCTATAGCGACGACATTGGTATGCAGGCTGCACAGATGGGCTTCAAGGGAATGCTCACCGAGGGTGCCAAGCATGTGCTCGGTTGGAAGTCGCCGCACTATGTATACAACTGTGCCATGGCTCCCGGCCTGAAGCTGTTGTTACGCGACATCAACCTGAGTGACGATATTTCTCTGCGTTTCAATAACAGCGAATGGGAAGGCTATCCGCTCTTTGCCGACACATATATCAACCAGATTGCACGCCTGCCGGAGGAAGAACAGGTAATCAACATCTTCATGGAACTCTCTGCACTGGGCATCGCCCAACCGCTGTCGAGCAACATCCTCGACTTCATCCATGCACTTCCTTCTTGCGCCAAGGCACAGGGCATCACCTTCTCCACACCTACTGAAATCTGCATGAAGATGAAGAGTGTGGGCTCACTCGATGTGCCCGACACCCTTTCGTGGGTAGATGAAGAGCGCGACATCAGCTGCTGGCTGGGTAACCCCATGCAGCGCGAGGCCTTCAACAAGCTCTACAGCGTTGCCGACCGTGTGCGCATTGCCAACGACGCACGCATCAATCAAGACTGGGACTATCTGCAGGCTTCCAACAACTTCCGCTTTATGACCACCAAACCCTCGAATGTGGGTCTCGACCGCGGCATCTATACCAGTCCTTTCGATGCTTTCACCAACTACATGAATGTAATCGGCGATTTCATCAACCGTGTGAACGGACTCTATCCCGAAGAAATCGACAACGAGCAGTTGGAGTCGCTCCTCACCACCATTCGCAACCAAGGCGAAGAGATTGAAAACAAGGAGAAAGAGATTATCCGTTTGCAGGCAAAGATTGAAAAGCTCGAAGAGGCTCATGGTGTAGCTGTTGGTGCTATCGCCGAAGAGGAACCCAAGAAAGCCCCTGCCAAGCGTGCTGCCAAGAGAACTGCCACCAAGAAAGCAGCAGGTAAAAAAGCTGCCAAGGAAGCTGAAGCAGAAGAGAAGTAATCTGCAACAAATTCCCCGTATATAAAAGCCGTCCGAAAGACTCTTCGTAAGTTCTTTCGGACGGCTTTGTTTTGCTATAACCTGCGTGACATTATTTGTTACAGTTATTCCAACCCTTGGTGAATAACTGTCATAAAACGTTACCAAAGAGAAAAAAAGATTGAAATAAATTTACGGAATTAAAGAAAAATCACTAAATTTGCAACGCAAGTTTCAATATAACACATTTTATGATAAATAGGGGTGGACGTAATTCTTGC
>CACXFT010000046.1 GCA_902767045.1 uncultured Prevotellaceae bacterium
CAAGGAAATCATAGAGATAGATACCCGCAAGGTACTCGACGAGAATGGTATAACGATACCTGTGGTAGAGGACATCGTTGATGTTCGTGTGCTGCGCACTATTAATGCTAATCAGTGGAGCACCATCTGTCTGCCCTTTGGTATGAATGAGAGTCAGGTGAAAGAAGCCTTTGGCGATGATGTGGAGCTGGGAGAATTTACGGGTAGCATGAGTACGACTGACGGTGGTGGCAGGGTGACGAATATTTCTGTGAACTTCTGTAAAGCTGAGCATATAGAGGCCAATTGTCCTTATATAATAAAGGTGTCACAGCCTGTTGCTGAGTTCACCTTGGAAAATGTGGACTTGATTTCTGCAGAAGAACCTGCGGTGACGGTAAATGGTGATAAGTTCATAGGGGTTTATGCTGCTAATACAACACTTGATTCCGGAGTACTGTTCCTTCATGATAACCAGTTCTGGTACTCCACCGGACAGACCAAGATGAAGGCATTCCGTGCATACTTCAAATTCCAAGATGTGCTCACAGATGTGGAGAATGCTTCATCGCGCATTGCGTTGAACTTCGAAGATGAAACCACGGGCATTGGCGATGCCAAGTGGCTAAAGCAGAAAGGAGAAAGCAGAAAGCAGATGTTCGATTTGCAGGGGAGACGGGTGGAGAATGCGCAGCGCGGGCTCTACATTGTGAACGGAAAGAAGGTTGTAGTGAAGTGACCAAACAGTATGAATACAATGAAGAAAGAATATATACAACCCAAGGCATGCATCAAGCATGTGACTATAGAAACGCCCATACTGGGAGTATCAAACAGAGAGCTTGGCATTGGTTATGGAGGAGTAGACGAGGCGGGCACTATGAACCCCGATGCCCGAGAAATGAGTCCCCAGCATAACAGTGTGTGGGACGACTAAGCGTTTCGCTAAAGCAGAAAATAGAAAGCAGATGGAATTATTAGTGAAATAATCTCCAGCACTAGAGCGTGTAGAACGACTGAGACTCAAGAGAAATCCGAATCGCTTGGCGGTTCGGATTTTTCTTTATATCCTTGCCCGCGACTTTCAGAGTTAGATGAAGAACAACTCTTTGGCTATCCACTCGTGTTGGGGCACAAAAGGGCGAAGGATATATTATTCCAGTTCGTTCCAATGATACGCTCCAAAGTTTGAGAAAAACAAAAAACATGGTCTTTTTCTTTGCCGTTTGCTTAAAAGTTCGTAACTTTGCAGCCCAATGTGTAGTATAGATACCTTTAAGATAGACCTCAAGCAGTTGAACGATGGGCAAACGAAGCTCCGGTTCGGCATAAGCGATGAGTTCTTTGAGGCAATCGATGCCCCCGACGTGAGGAAGGGAGAGCTTACCGTAGAAGTGGTGATTGATAAGAACCCCCATTTCGTTACGCTCGATTTCCATACGGAAGGGGTTGTGTGCATACCCTGCGACCTGTGTCTCGACGACATGGCGCAGCCCATTGAAACCGAAAACCGGTTAGTAGTGAAATTTGGAAACTCTTACAGTGAAGACGATGACATCATCACCGTTGACGAGAACGAAGGAATACTCGACACGGCATGGTTCATCTACGAGTCTATAGCACTCGCCATACCCATCAAGCATGTGCATGCACCTGGAAAATGCAACCCTGCGATGAGTAAGATGCTCGTTGAGCACAGCGCTGCCCGAAGCAGCGAAGGGGAGAGCGAAACAACCATAGACCCGCGCTGGGAAAAACTGAAGAATATAAAAATTTAAATTTAAAAAGTAATAGAATTATGGCACATCCTAAAAGAAGACAGTCAAAAACACGTACACTGAAAAGAAGAACCCACGACAAGGCTGTAACCCCCACACTGGCAGTATGCCCCAATTGCGGTGCCTACTATGTATACCACACCGTGTGCCCCACCTGTGGTTACTACAGAGGTAAGGTTGCTATTGTCAAGGAAGAAGTTGTTGAGTAATCAATGGGAAAAATCAATGCGATTATCACTGGCGTAGGCGGCTATGTGCCTGAGTATATTCTCAACAACGAAGAACTCTCGCGCATGGTCGATACTACCGACGAGTGGATAACAACTCGCGTTGGTATCAAGGAACGGCACATCCTCACCGAGGAGGGTCTTGGAACGAGCTATATGGCACGCAAGGCTGCCAAACAGCTCATTCAGAAAACAGGTGTCGACCCCGATACCATCGATGCAGTGCTACTCGCTACCACTACGCCAGACTATAAGTTCCCTTCCACAGCCTCTATCGTGTTGGGCAAGCTGGGACTGAAGAATGCGTTTGCGATGGATACTTCAGCCGCATGCGCAGGGTTCATGTACACCCTCGACTTGGCAGTATCGATGATTAAGTGCGGGCGCTGTAAGAAGATTATCGTCATTGGAGCAGACAAGATGTCGTCGGTGACCGACTATACCGACCGTCAGACCTGTGTGCTCTTCGGTGATGGTGCCGGTGCAGTGCTTGTGGAGGCAACTGAAGAGGAAGGCATTGGTGCCCAAGACGCATTCTTCCGCACCGACGGCAAGGGACTGCCTTTCCTGCACATGAAGGGAGGCGGCTCCGTTTGTCCGCCGTCGCGGTTCACGGTCGACCACCGTTTGCACTACGTTTATCAAGAAGGGCGCACCGTGTTCCGCTATGCCGTTACGAGCATGGGCGACGATGTGGCTGAAATTCTGAAACGTAACGGACTCACCAACGAAGATGTTGACTGGGTGATACCTCACGAAGCCAACTACCGCATCATCGAGGCCGTGGCCAAACGCGTGAATCTGCCCATGGAGAAGATTGTGGTTAATATTGAACACTACGGAAACACCAGTGCTGCCACCATTCCTCTTGCCATGTGGGACCACGAGGCTAACCTGAAGAAAGGCGACAACATTGTATTCACTGCCTTCGGTGCAGGTTTCGCTCATGGTGCTTCCTACTTCAAGTGGGCTTACGACGGACATAAATAACACAGACTCTATGCATAAAGCAGGATTCGTAAATATTGTTGGAAATCCGAATGTAGGAAAAAGTACGCTCATGAACCAGTTGGTTGGTGAGCGTATTTCTATTGCTACCTTCAAGGCTCAAACTACGCGGCACCGCATCATGGGCATTGTGAATACCGACGAGATGCAGATTGTGTTCTCTGATACTCCCGGGGTGCTCAAGCCCAACTACAAGATGCAGGAAATGATGCTCGCTTTCTCGGAGTCGGCACTTGCCGATGCCGACGTGCTGCTCTATGTTACAGACGTGGTGGAAAACCCCGAAAAGAACATGGAGTTCCTCTCAAAGGTGCAGAAGATGAAGATTCCCGTGCTGCTCCTTATCAATAAGATTGATGAGTTGCAGAGCGCCGGAAACGGAAAGCTGGCGGCCGCAGGATGTGGCAAGCAGGCAGCCGCAGGCAAGAAACAAAATCCCCAGCAGTTGTTGGCGGCCATCGTTGAGAAATGGCATGCACTGCTCCCCAATGCAGAGATTCTGCCCATCTCGGCGAAGAACAAGTTTGGGGTGGATATGTTGCTCAAGCGAATCAAGGAGCTGCTGCCCGACTCGCCCCCATATTTCGAGAAAGACCAGCTAACCGACAAGCCGGCCCGTTTCTTTGTCTCAGAAATCGTGCGCGAGAAGATACTCCTCTATTACGACAAGGAGATTCCCTATAGCGTGGAGGTGCGCGTAGACAGTTTCAAGGAAACCGAGCAGCGCATAGACATTCATGCCATCATCTATGTTGAGCGCGATTCGCAGAAGGGAATCATCATCGGACATCAAGGCGTGGCCCTGAAGAAGGTGGGACTGGAAAGCCGCAAGGCCCTGGAGAAGTTCTTTGGCAAGCATGTGAACCTGGAAACCTTCGTGAAGGTGGATAAAGACTGGCGCAACAACCAGAAAGAGTTGAATAGCTTCGGCTATAACCCCGAGTGATGTTTAAAGACACACTAACTTTTAAAGACATAGTAACACACTAACTTTTAAAGACATAGTAACACACTGACTTTAAAGACATAGTAACATACTAACAATAACCCTAAGGGATTATTTTGTTAGTTTGTTATTATGTCTTCTTTTGTTGGTATGTTATTCTGTCTTTTTGCTGAAGAAACAATCCGTTTTGTAGAAAGTTTTTCGGTGTTTTGCTTGTGGTTGTTACTTTTGCAGCGAGAAATCAACCCAAAATGTATAACGATATGAAGAAAGCATTAGTAACACTCGCTACCGTAGCCGCATCGCTCACAGCACAGGCTACCGATTATCCTTACCTGGCTTTCCAAATGGCCGATGGTACGGTGCAGACCGTAGCCGTGGCTCAGCTCGTGCTCACGGTGAGCAACGGGCAACTTGTGGCAACCAACACCGAGGGCACAAAGAGCTTCACGCTCACCAACTTGAGTAAGATGTATTTTTCCTCACAGGCCGTTACGGGCATAGAAGCGATTGACACTTCTGGCAGTGCCGATGAATCTCAGCTTCAGGCAGAGGTGTTCGACCTGAGCGGAAAACGTGTGGCATCAGACCGGCTCTTAGAAATGCAGTTGCCCCGTGGCATCTATGTAGTGAAAACAATGAAAGGAACTAAAAAAATCAGTATAAAATGAAACGCATACTATTCTCCATCGTTGCTCTCATGCTGACGATAGCAGCAGGGGCACAAACCCTCAACGTGAAGGTGGGCAGTGTGGTGTATCAGTTTCCGGCAGCCGACGCAGGCGACATGACATACACCGATGGCACCACCCTCAGCATCATGGGGCGCACATTCACTTTGGCCGATGTAACAAGCATGAACGTCGACGAGAGTGAGGTTACAGCCAATCAAGTAACGGTTAGCTACAACGGCTCTGCAGCCACGGTATATGTGGCCGGCAATGTGGCACCATACGTGTCGGCCACGGTGACTGGTGCCCATGTGTCCATCAGTCAAACCAATACCGATGCCATCGATGGCGACGAAATCACCTACACGCTCTCCGGAACCACCACCGATGGCGAGTTCTCGCTCGACGGTTCCTATAAGTGCACGGTTGCTCTGAACGGCCTCACCCTCACCAACCCCTCCGGAGCCGCCATCAACATCACCAACAGCAAGCGCATTCAGGTGAGTGCCAAGAGCGGTACGGTGAACACCCTCACAGACTGTGCCAACGGTGCCCAGAAAGGATGCATCTACAGCAAGGGACAAATTCAGCTGCAGGGCAACGGCACACTCAATGTGGCTGGCAACACCGCCCATGCCATCAAGAGTGGCGACTATATAGAGGTGAAGAACCTCACGCTCAACATCACCAAGGCAACCAAAGACGGTATCAACTGCAATGGCTATTTCCAGATGAAGAGCGGTACCGTGACCATCTCCGGAGTGGGCGACGATGGCATTCAGTGCGACCTTGACGGCACCACCTCTACCGGCGAAACCACCGACCACGAAGACGAAGACTCCGGCAACATCTATCTCGAAGACGGAACCCTGAAGGTAACCATCACCGCAGCTGCCGCCAAGGGAGTGAAAGCGGCCGGCGACCTGAAAGTGAGTGGCGGAACCATAGATGTTACCACCTCTGGCAGCGGAGCCTACGACAGCGACGAGAAAGATGCCAAGGGCTGCGCAGGCTTGAAGAGCGATGGCAACATGGCCATTTCGGGCGGCACCATCACCCTGAAGAGCACCGGCACAGGCGGCAAGTGCATCAAGACCGACGGCACGCTCACCATTTCCAACGGAACTATCAATGCCTCAAGCACCGGTTCGCAATATCGTTACAGCAGTTCGGCCACAGCCTCTGCCAAGTGTATCAAGAGCGATGGCAACATGACCATCTCGGGCGGCACCATCACGGCTTCTTCTTCCACCCACGAAGGAATAGAGTCGAAAGGCACGCTCACCGTCACAGGCGGATATGTGTATGCTGCAGCCAGCGACGATGCCATCAACTCGGCCAGCCACATGTATCTGAAGGGCGGCTACATAATGGCCAACTCCAGCGGCAACGACGGCATCGATGCCAACGGCAATATGTATATTCAGGGAGCCAACGTGTTTGCCGTGGCAGCCCGTCAGCCCGAGGTGGGGCTCGATGCCAACACCGAGGGAGGCTACAGCCTTTATATTCAGAGCGGCAACGTGGTAGCCATCGGCGGTTTCGAGAATGGAGCCAGCATCTCAGGCGGAACGGCTAAATCGGCAACGTATTCAAAGAACACCTGGTATGGCCTCTACAACGGTTCCACCCTTGCCTTTGCCTTCAAGGTGCCCTCTAACAGCAGCATGGGCAACAACATGGCCGTCTACACAGCCAGCACCCCCGCACTGAAGTCGGGCGTTACCGGCAGCGGCACCACCTTCTGGAACGGCTATGGCTATGCCGGTGCCAGCGGCGGTTCTTCCGTAACCCTTTCCGACTATAACAGCGGCGGCGGCTTTGGCCCCGGCGGTGGCGGCGGCCCTGGTGGTGGCGGTCACAGATGGGCACCCTTCATGCCCTTTTAATTGACACTTAAACACGAACATAGCTTACAACCAACGGAAATGCAAAAGAAAAGCCAACTTTTCTTTTGCATTTCTTTCGTTTTTCGTAACTT
This sequence comes from uncultured Prevotellaceae bacterium, assembly GCA_902767045.1. Lineage (GTDB taxonomy): Bacteria > Bacteroidota > Bacteroidia > Bacteroidales > Bacteroidaceae > Prevotella. The sequence continues at coordinate 6,591 of CACXFT010000046.1, forward strand.
TGGCTTCGCCGAAGTTACTGGCACTCTGAAATGAAAAGAAAAGCAAGCTTTCCTTTTGCATTTCTCTCGTTTTTTCGTAACTTTGCAATGAAAAATAGGAACTTATGAAGATTACTGCTTTTTTTAAGAAGAATAAGCCGAAGGCAGAACCCGCCACGGACGAACCCAAAGAGCTGGCACCTGAGTTGCAAGGGTCGCCCGACTGTATGGTGATGCGCACCGAAGGACTTGTTAAAATTTATGGCAAGCGCACGGTGGCCAACGGCGTTTCGTTTCATGTGCGGCAAGGCGAGATAGTGGGTCTGCTCGGTCCCAACGGTGCTGGCAAAACCACCTCTTTCTATATGACCACCGGACTGGTGGTTCCCAATGCCGGGCATGTATACCTCAACGACGGTCACGACTTGGAAGTAACCGACTTCCCCGTTTATAAGCATGCCAAGGCAGGCATCGGCTACCTGGCGCAGGAAGCCTCGGTGTTCCGCAAGATGAGTGTTGAAGACAACATCCTCTCGGTGCTCGAAATGACGGGCAAGCCCCGGCAGCAACAGTTGGAAGACCTTGAGCGCCTGCTCGTAGAGTTTCACCTGAACCATGTGCGCAAAAACTTGGGCGACCGCCTGTCGGGTGGTGAGCGCCGGCGTTGCGAGATAGCCCGCTGTCTGGCCATAGAACCGAAGTTCATCATGCTCGATGAACCCTTTGCCGGTGTAGACCCCATTGCCGTTGAAGACATTCAGCATGTGGTGTGGCGGCTCAAAGACCGCAACATCGGCATTCTCATCACCGACCACAATGTGCAGGAAACCCTCTCCATCACCGACCGTGCCTATCTGCTCTTCGAAGGCCGCATACTGTTCCACGGCAATCCCGAAGAACTGGCAGCCAACAAGATTGTGCGCGAGAAATATCTTTCCAACTCCTTCGTGCTCAGAAAGAAAGACTTCCAGATGGTCGACCAAGACAAGCGCCGCCGCGAAGGGCAGTTGTAAAGTGATTATTGTATTCCATTAGTAGCAACAAAAGTTTTTTTAGAAGAAGCAATGCCATTTAATATAGACATACTTGAAGACGAATTGTTGTCATGGGGGCATGGGATACTTGAAAATCTCTTGTGTTGCAGAACCACAGGAAGAAATATTATTTGGGCTACTGATGATTACAATTGTTGGGGTGAAGGATATTCTTTCCATGATTGTATGACCATAGAGGCGATATGTGGTAAAAATCGGCATGTCATTCAACCAAGAATAGCCAAGCCTTTAACAGAGCAAAAGAGCCGTACTATTGAAAAAGCAGAAATCTTTAGTCCGTCATGGCTGTGCAATTTCCAAAACAATATGATTGATGAAACATGGTTTGGGCGCAGGTATGTTTTTAACAAGGATGATGTGGACAATAAAAAGTGGAAAACATTTCATTCTCCTATACAATTTCCAGAAGACAAGTCATGGACGAATTATGTAGCAGCCCGGCGATTAGAGATTACCTGCGGAGAAGCGCCCTATTTGGTGAGCCGCTACGATACAACAACAGGGGTGTTAATTCCTGTTGAAGAAAGAATAGGATTGCTTGACCGAAAGCTCAGAGTGGTTTGTGAAAATACAGAGTCTGTTGCCGATTGGCTTTATTATGCAGAGATTGCCTACAAGAGTATTTATGGGTATGAGTGGCAAGGCGACAATCTCATTCTTGCCCGTGAAAATCTTTTAGTTTCATTTATTGAATATCATCAATGGAAGTTTCATGACTTTCCTGCAAAAGACGTGATAGCCCATTTTGCATATATCATTTCTTGGAATCTTTGGCAAATGGACGGACTGAAGTTTGTTGTTCCAGACAGTTGCCATGAAGAGAAGAAAATTAACTCAGATTTATTCCAGTCTTCAGAAGAGACAATATCTTGTGAAGGTTGTGAGAAAGGTAACTATCTGCGGCATAATGGAATTTATTGTCTTATTAAAGACTGGGAAGAGAAAGACTCTGATACGGGAGAATTAGGTAAAACTATACGTTTTGTTGACTTAATGAAGAAATAATAATCATGGAGGGAAACGAAATAGTTGATCGAGTTATCACGGGGCGGGTGGAGCCTAAGATATATGCCTTTGAAACAGATACAGTCCCCTCTTTCTTGAAAGTTGGGGATACCTATCGCCCAGTGCATGTAAGGCTAAGTGAGTGGACTTCACATTATAAGGGCATTAGGTGTGTGTACAATCACGTTGCCAAAGTAAATGATGATACATACTATAGAGACTATGCTGTACATCGCTATTTGATTGGGCATGGTTTCCGTAGGGCTGAGGAATCTGACTTCGGGAAGGGTGTGTATGTTTCAAACGAATTTTTCCAAGGTGCACAGAAAGAAGATGTAGAATCAGCTGTTGATGATATTCAAAAGAGTTTTGACAATAAAGAAAACAGTTATTCCTTTTATAATATTGAAGACCATCTGCCTGTTTCAGAACAAGAATATGTGCGGAATGCTTCTTGGAAGCCAAGAGAAAATCAGAAAGAGGTTATTAAAAATTTCATAGAGGCAAGGCTTCGTGGAAGGAACAATCTGCTGATGTATGCTGTTATGCGATTTGGCAAAACCTTTACTGCTCTTTGCTGTGCCAAGGAAATGAAAGCTAAGCTTGTTGTTGTAGTGTCTGGCAAAACAGCCGTCAAGGAAGAGTGGAAAGAGAACGTAGAGCGTCCGGTTATCTTTGACGGGTTCAAGTTTCTTTCAGCTTCCAGTCTCAACAATAATCCCAATGCTATTTCCGATTTGATGAACAAAGGTTATAAGGTTGTTGTATTCCTAACCCTGCAAGACTTACTTGGCAAAGACATCAAACAACGACATAAAGACCTGTTTAGTCATAATGACAAAGGAGATATAGATCTTCTTATAGTTGACGAGAGTCATTTTGCTGCCCGTTCTGAAGAGACTGGAAAAGTGTTGAGAACTTTGGGAAAACAAGAGGTGGAACGAGAGGTGAAAGACTATGACGACTCTTTGGATGCTCTGAAAGAACCAGTAAAGTTGTTCAACCCCAAAGTTAAACTCCATTTGTCTGGAACACCCTATCGTATATTGATGGATGGCGAGTTTCAGAAAGAGGATATTATTGCTTCTGTGCAATATACCGATATTGCGGAGGCTCAGCAAATGTGGTACGAGAATCATCTTGGCGAAGACGAATGGAAGAATCCGTATTATGGTTTTCCGCAGATGATTCGTTTTGCCTTCAATCTGAATCAGTCTTCAATAAACCGTTTGAGTATGTTGAAAGACGTGGGCATCGACTATCAACTAAATGTGCTATTGCGCCCGCAATCGTTAAATAAAGATGCCGAAGGAAAATATAAGAAATTCCTTTATGAACAAGAAGTGCTTGATCTCTTTTTGGCTATAGATGGTAAGCAACACGATAATAATATATTCAGCTTTTTGGATTATGAAAAAATCCAAGAAGGAAAAATGTGCCGGCATATTGTAATGGTTCTTCCTTTCCGTGCTTCCTGCGATGCAATGGAAGAGTTAATCAATACCCACTCGTTCAATCACCTGAATGAATATGCAATTATTAATATTTCCGGCTTAAGCCAATCTTCGAGATATGAGAGTTCTAACCCTCAATACGTTGCAAACATTAAAAGTGATATAGAGAAATTAGAAGCAGCGGATAGAAAAACCATTACTCTTACCGTAGGCAAGATGCTAACTGGCAGCACGGTGAAGCAATGGGATACCATGATTTTTCTGCGAGGTGCATCTTCGCCTCAAGAGTACGACCAGGCTATCTACCGGCTGCAAAGTCAATATGTCAAGGCAATCAGCACAAAAGATGAAAATGTTGCCAAGGAAAACAGAACTGTGGTATATAATATGAAGCCTCAGACTCTGCTTGTTGATTTTGACCCTACAAGAATGTTTGTGATGCAAAGCAAGAAAGCACTTGTTGGTAATATCAATTCCTATGTTAGAGGTAATGACGAACTGGATAAACGGCTTGAACAGGAACTCCGTTTCTCTCCCATCATCTGGCTCAACCACAACAAACTTCGTCAAGTGGAGCCGGCAGATATCTTTAATGCTGTGAGGGCTTACTCAAAGAATAAGAGTATCATGGATGAAACATTCGATATTCCTGTTGATGACAGTGTTTTTAGTGATGAAAGCTTGAAAGAAATACTAAGACGACAACCGGAGATGAATGCTTCAGGGAACATATTCAAGGTTGAACCATATAAAAAAGAGGATGATGGTGACGATGTAGATACTGGCAGCAATCATTCAAATGAAAAAAAGAACGAGGAGTCAGTGGATTCGAAGGAACAGCATGAAGAGCAGAGGTCGTTTCGAAAAAGATTGCAGACTTTCTATTTCAAGACACTGCTGTTTGCTTATCTCTCTGACTTGGAAGAAAAGAATTTGGCAGACATCATCAGCAATGCAGAAAGTATGGAAGATGGGATTCGTATTGCCAAGAATATTCAGCTTGACATAGAAGGATTAAAACAGATAAAGAAAACCATACATCCGGCTGCACTTAACGAATGGGAATTAAAAATCCACAATATCGATACCCTTAGCGGAGACATTGATGCAGATATTCAAACAGCCTTGCACAGGTTTTCTCGATTGTCAAGTTCAGAAGTAACAACACCACAATGGGTGGCCGACGAAATGATAGCTGCGCTCCCTAATGGCATCACGGCGCGGTCAAAGTTTCTAAACATTGCTGGAAAAACGGGTGAGTTTGAATATGCTTTGTTCAAACGATACGGTGAAGGTGTGTTGCCCAATATTTATTCGCTTCCCACCTCCGGACTAACATACGAATGCACGAGAAAGATTTTTAAGATGTTGGGTATTCCCTTGAAGAACATCTGTTCCCACTTTACAACTTACGACTTAATCTACCGCAAAGACAAATATGAACTGATAAAGAAATTAAAAGATATGAATTTTAATGCAATAGTAGGCAATCCTCCCTACCAAGAGCCAACAAAAGATACAAGCGACAAGCCCATATATAATCGTTTCATGGATATTGCATACTCGATTTGTGAAAAGTCCATATTGATAACACCTGCCCGTTTCTTGTTCAATGCCGGTAAAACCCCTGCAGCATGGAACAGGAAAATGCTTGCCGATAAGAATTTTAAACCGATTTTGTATAAGTCGAATAGTGCAGATGTTTTTTCCGGTCTTTCATTAACAGGTGGTGTGGTGGTTTCCATGCACGACTCTGCACAGGATTTCGGTAGTGTGGAATTCTTTACCGCCTTCCCTGAGCTAAATTCGATAGTAAAAAAGGTGGGAAAACCTCAACATGCTGATAGCTTAGATGCATTAGTGCATGGCCCAAATAGGTTTAACTTAGAGGAATTGTATAAAGACCATCCTCATTATAGAGAAATGATTGGAAGTGAAGGACGGGAGCGTAGGTTAACAACGTCAATATTCCGGCAGCTCGATATTTTTAAGCATGAGCCAACAAGTAAAGAAGATGTTAAGATATTGGGCCTGCTTAATAACAAGCGTGAGATTCGCTTTGTGGAAAAAAGATATTTAGAGCATACTCCAATTACAGATAAGTTCAAAGTTGTTCTTCCCAAAAGCAACGGTAGTGGTGCCATTGGAGAGAAGAAGTGCACTCAGCTAATAGGCGAACCGCTCATTGGGGAACCTGGAACAGGAGTTACCCAGTCGTTTATCACCATTGGCAGTTTTGATACTTGTGAAGAAGCTGAAGCCTGTTTGAAGTATGTGAAGACGAAATTTGCCCGAGTCTTATTGGGAATCCTGAAGGTAACGCAAGATAACAACAAGGGCACTTGGTGTTTTGTGCCAAAGCAGAACTTCACCAGTTCTTCTGATATAGACTGGTCTGCCAGTGTTTCTGAGATAGACCGGCAACTTTATGCCATATATCATTTTTCTCCGAGCGAAGTTGAATTCGTTGAATCAATGGTCAAGTCGCTTTGAGCCTCTACCTCATATACCACACGCCCTTGTTCTCAATCATGGGAACAAGGGTTTCTTCGTTGGTGGAGTCGCCATAGACGAAGAGCATGAACACGTTGGCCGTGTGCTGGGCAGGGTTGGCCTTGGCGTTCACGATGCGCACTTCGTGGATGCCCTGATGCTCTCGCCGCTGCTGGTTCATGAACATGCGGGCGTTCACAATCAGCTGGCTGCGATATTCGGCGGGTATGCTGTCGGGCTGGTAATGGCCGTCGACCCATGCTTCAATGTTTCCCTGCAGCAGCTGGTTGTAGTATTCCAGAGCCACCTGCGCGGCCAGTGCTGCGGGGTCTTCTTTTTTCTGACACGCTGCCAGTGACAGAGTCAGAGCTGTTAAGAAGAGCACGGGCAGCAGTCGCATGGTTTTGAATTTCATTCTATTGAATAGTGAATAGTTCATAGTGAATAATGAATAGTTTTGATTACCCTCGACCCCACCTCAAGCCCCCTAAGTTAGGGGGTTGGGGGTCTGTCAAGTTACACGAACCACCCCGTTTATAGTGAATAGTGAATAGTGATAAGTGAATAGCTTTGATTACACGAACCACCCCTAACCCCTCCTTTATGAAAGGAGGGGACTACGCGCTTGGTACACGCGCTTGAGTATAAGCAAGGGGCAATCAACTCGTCAACTACTTCTGCCGGATGAACACGTTGATGGGGCATCCGGTCATTTGCCAGTTTTCACGGATTTTGTTTTCCAGGAACCGGCGGTAGGGCTCTTTGATGTATTGCGGCAGGTTAGCATAGAACACAAACGAGGGAATCTGCGTGTTGGGCAGTTGCGAGCAATACTTAATTTTGATGTATTTGCCCTTGATGCTTGGTGGCGGGAAAGCCTCTATGAGGGGCAGCATCACCTCGTTCAGTTTAGTTGTTCCCACGCGTGTGGTTCGGTTCAGATACACCTGCTTGGCCGTTTCAAGCACCTTGAAGATGCGCTGCTTGGTGAGCGCCGAAGCAAAGATGATGGGGAAGTCGGTGAATGGAGCCATGCGGTTTCGAATGGCGTTTTCGAAGGTTTTGATCACAATTTGCGACTTATCCTCCACCAAATCCCATTTGTTCACCACCACCACCAGCGACTTGTTGTTTTTCTGAATCAGCTGGAAGATGTTCATATCCTGTGCCTCTATGCCTCGTGTGGCATCAATCATGAGAATACACACGTCGGAGTTTTCGATGGCCCTTATGGAGCGCATCACGCTGTAGAACTCCAGGTCTTCCGTCACTTTGTTTTTTCGTCGGATGCCCGCCGTGTCCACCAGGTAGAAGTCGAATCCGAATTTATCGTATCGTGTATAGATAGAGTCGCGTGTGGTGCCCGCAATCTCGGTTACGATGTTTCGTTCCTCCCCGATGAAGGCATTGATGAGGCTCGACTTTCCCGCGTTGGGTCGCCCCACCACGGCAAAGCGCGGAATGCCCTCTTCGAGCAGTTCGCCTGCTGTTTGTGGCAGTTTTTCCATCACCATGTCGAGCAGGTCGCCCGTTCCGCTTCCAGTGGCCGCGCTCACGCAAACGGGGTCTCCCAGTCCCAGTTTATAGAAGTCGTATTGATAGTAGAGGTCTTTCCCGTCGTCGGCCTTGTTTGCCACCAGAATGACGGGCAGTTTGGTGCGTCGCAAGATTTGCGCCACATCCATGTCAAGGTCGGTCATTCCGTTTTTGATGTCCACCAGAAAGAGCACCAAGTCGGCCTCTTCCGTAGCCACCATCACCTGTTTGCGTATCTGTTCCTCGAAGATGTCGTCGGAGTTCACCACCCATCCTCCGGTGTCAACCACCGAGAATTCCCTTCCGTTCCACTCACATTTTCCGTATTGCCGGTCGCGTGTGGTTCCGGCTTCATCGCTCACAATGGCCTGGCGGCTTTTGGTCAGGCGGTTGAATAAAGTTGACTTTCCCACGTTGGGTCGTCCCACAATCGCTACTAAGTTTGCCATATCAATGTTTGTTTTATGCCTGCAAAATTACTAAAAAAGGTTTGAATATCGCATTTATTTTCAAAACAAAGCATGTTTATTGCTGTTTTTTAGTGGAATTTGGTTACTTTTGCACCGTTAAAAAGAGAGAATCCGTTATGTTTGTAATCACCGCCCTTCACACTTTCGGTCGTTATCTGCTGTTAATGGGTCGCACGTTTGCGCGTCCCGAGCGTTTTCGCATGTTCTGGAAACAGTATGTAAAAGAGATGTCACAGTTGGGTATCGACTCCATAGGCATTGTGTTGCTCATCTCGTTTTTCATTGGTGCCGTTATCTGCATTCAGATGAAGGTGAACATCGAGAGTCCGTGGATGCCCCGCTGGGTGGCCGGCTATACCACTCGCGAGATTATGCTTCTCGAGTTCTCGTCAAGCATTATGTGTTTGATACTCTCCGGCAAGGTGGGCAGCAACATCGCCTCAGAGTTGGGCACCATGCGCGTTACGCAGCAGATCGACGCCCTTGAGATTATGGGAGTTAACTCAGCCTGCTACCTGATATTGCCCAAGATACTCGGTTTGGTAACCATCATGCCCGTGCTGGTGGTGTTTTCTTCGGCCACCGGCATATTGGGAGCCTACGGCACCGCCTTCATTGGCCACATTCTTTCGGCCGACGACCTCACCCTTGGTCTTCAGCACTCGTTCAACTCGTGGTTCATGTATATGAGCATCATCAAGAGCCTGTTCTTCGCCTTCATCATTGCCAGCGTGAGTTCGTTCTTCGGCTACACCGTCGAGGGCGGAAGCGTGGAGGTGGGAAAAGCCTCTACCGATGCCGTTGTGTGCTCGTCGGTGCTCATTCTGTTCAGCGATGTGTTCCTCACCCAAATTCTCAGTTAATCCACCCTGCCATACATCACAAAACCCATGATAGAAGTTAAGCACCTTTTCAAGGCCTTCGACGACAAGGAAGTTCTGCACGACATCAACACCGTTTTCGCCGACGGCAAAACCAATCTCATTATCGGACAGAGCGGTTCGGGCAAAACCGTGCTGATGAAAAACCTGGTGGGTCTGCTCAGTCCCACCAGCGGTCAAGTGCTCTACGACGGTCGCGACTTTGTGCGCATGCAGAAGCGCGAGCGTGTTCAGATGCGGCGCGAGATGGGCATGATATTCCAGAGCGCAGCCCTTTTCGACTCGCTCTCGGTGTTGGAAAACGTGATGTTTCCCCTCGACATGTTCTCCTTGAAAACCCTGCGCGACCGCCAGCACCGTGCCATGGAGTGCTTAGAGCGCGTGAACCTGCTGGGGGCCGAAAACAAATATCCCGCCGAAATCTCCGGCGGCATGCAAAAGCGCGTGGCCATAGCCCGTGCCATTGTGCTCAACCCCAAGTATCTGTTCTGCGACGAACCCAACAGCGGGCTCGACCCCAAAACCAGTCTGGTGATAGATAGGCTGCTCTCCGACATCACCCACGACTTCGGCATCACCACCATCATCAACACCCACGACATGAACTCGGTGATGGGCATTGGCGAACACATCAGCTTCATCTACAAGGGCAGGGTAGACTGGCAGGGCCAGAGTGCCGACATCATGAACTCCACCAACGAGCGGCTCACCGACTTCATCTTCGCTTCCGACCTGCTCAAAGAGATGCGTGCCGCCGTGAAAGAACACGAACAGAAAGCCCGCATGAGTGAATAAATCACAATTTTTATATATTATATTAGGTGGTTCGGTGGAATTTTAGTAATTTTGCACCCCAAAACAAACTGTAAGCCCCACAGAACGAATAAAACAAAACGATAACAATAAACAAGATGAACATTTCATTCGAAGCAAAAGAAAAAGTGAATGGTCTGATGACCATCGTAGTAGAAGAGAGCGACTTTCAGGCCGATGTGGAGAAAACCCTGAAAGACATACGCCGCCGTGCCAACGTGCCTGGCTTCCGCCCCGGCATGGCTCCCATGAGCATGATCAAGCGTCAGTATGGCGCATCGATTAAAATGGATGCCATCAACAAAGTGGTTGGTCAGGAACTCTACAAATATATCCAGGAAAACAAAATACAGATGCTCGGCGAACCCCTCCCCTCGGCCCAGCAGGAACCCGTAGACATTGAGGGCGCAGCACCCTATACCTTTAAGTTCGACATTGCCGTGGCCCCCGAGTTCAACGCCGAACTCACCGCCAACGACACCATCGACTACTACAACATCAACATCGACGACGAGCTCATCAACCGCCAGGTGGATATGTATGCCTCGCGTGCCGGCCGCTACGAAAAGGTGGAAACCTTCGAAGGCAACGACATGCTCAAGGGCGACCTGCGCGAGCTGGATGCAGAGGGCAACACCCTTGAGGGCGGCATCACCGTTGAGGCTGCCATCATGATGCCTGAATACATCAAGGTTGACGACCAGAAGAAACTCTTCGAGGGTGCCAAGCTGGGCGACATCATCACCTTCAACCCCAAGAAGGCCTATCCCGAAAATCTGGGCGAACTGACCTCGCTGCTGAAAATTAGCCGCGAGCAGGCCGAAACCCTCACCTCCGACTTCAGCTACCAGATTACCGAAATCAGCCGCTTCACCAAGGCCGAAGTGGGGCAGGAGCTGTTCGACCAGACCTATGGCAAGGATGCCGTGAAGAGCGAAGAAGAGTTCCGCCAGCGCATCAGCGACGAACTGAAACCCCAGCTGGTTAACAACAGCGACTTCAAATTCCTGCTCGATGTGCGCAAGTATCTCGAGAACAAGGTGGGGCAGCTCACCTATCCCGACGAGATTCTCAAGCGCATCATGAAGCAGAACAACAAAGACAAGGCCGACGACTATGTGGAGAAGAACTACGAAGGCAGCATTCGCGAACTCACCTGGCACCTGATGAAGGAACAGCTTGTGGCAGCCAATGAGATTAAAATCGACGATGCCGAAATCATGCAGGCAGCCAAAGGTATGGCAGCAACCCAGTTTGCCCAGTACGGCATGAACAACGTGCCCGAAGAATACCTGGAGAACTATGCCAAAGAGATGCTCAAGAAAGACGATAGCCGCCAAGGCATCGTAGACCGCGCCATCGACGTGAAGCTCACCGCCGCCCTGAAGAGCGTGGTGAAGCTGAACGAGAAGAGCGTGAGCCTCGACGAGTTCAACAAGCTGATGGCCGAGTAAAGGCTCGCCCCACAGCCTCACATCATACACAAGCCCAGAGCATTGCTCTGGGCTTTTTTGGTGGTTGCTTCGTGGAGAGCACACGCTCAGCAAACTGCTTCCTATGAACTGTGCAGGCAAAAATTGTTTACACGTTGAAGTCGATAAAGTCTTTCAAGGATTTGACGAGGCTTTCCGATGCAAACTCGCCTATTTTTTTCAGTGGACG
>CACXFT010000047.1 GCA_902767045.1 uncultured Prevotellaceae bacterium
CCGGTCGTCACGGTAACAAGGGTATCGTGTCGAAGGTCGTTCGTCAGGAGGATATGCCGTTCCTCGAGGATGGTCGTCCCGTCGATCTCGTGCTGAACCCGCTGGGTGTGCCTTCACGTATGAACCTCGGTCAGATCTTTGAGGCCATCCTCGGTGCTGCCGGCAAGCGCCTTGGCGTAAAGTTTGCTACGCCGATCTTCGACGGTGCCAAGCTCGACGACCTCGCAGAGTGGACCGACAAGGCTGGTCTGCCTCGTCTCTGCTCTACCCACCTCTATGATGGTGAGACCGGTGAGATGTTCGACCAGCCCGCTACGGTAGGTATCACCTACTTCCTGAAGCTCGGACACATGGTTGAGGATAAGATGCACGCCCGTTCTATCGGCCCGTACAGCTTGATTACCCAGCAGCCACTCGGTGGTAAGGCACAGTTCGGTGGACAGCGTTTCGGAGAAATGGAGGTGTGGGCACTTGAAGCATTCGGTGCCAGCCATGTGTTGCAGGAGATTCTTACCGTGAAGTCTGACGATACCGTGGGACGCTCAAAGGCTTACGAGGCTATCGTCAAGGGCGACAATATGCCTACTCCCGGACTTCCCGAATCGCTGAACGTGTTGCTCCACGAGCTGCGCGGTCTGGGACTTAGTGTGAGACTCGACTAAAGGTTACGGAAGATGACTTCCTTTTAAAATTTAAGAAACTTCGAATTATGGCTTTTAAGAAAGATACAAAAGTTAAAACAAATTTCACGAAGATTACCATCGGTCTCGCTTCACCCGAAGAGATCCTGGAAAATTCGTTCGGTGAGGTCACTAAACCCGAAACCATTAACTATCGCACATATAAGCCCGAACGCGACGGACTGTTCTGCGAACGCATCTTCGGTCCTACACGTGATTACGAGTGTGCCTGCGGTAAATACAAACGCATCAGATATAAAGGTATTGTGTGCGACCGCTGTGGCGTGGAGGTGACAGAGAAAAAGGTGCGCCGCGAACGCAGCGGACACATCGAACTGGTGGTGCCAGTGGCGCACATCTGGTATTTCCGCAGCCTGCCTAACAAAATAGGTTACCTGCTGGGAATGCCCACCAAAAAGCTCGATGCTGTTATCTACTACGAAAAGTATGTGGTTGTGAAGCCGGGAGCACTGGAAGGGGCGAAGGATGCCGAGGGACTGGAAATTAACGGTTCGCATAAGTTCGACCTGCTTTCGGAAGATGAGTATATCGACCTCGTGGAGAATCGCTTAGACCCCAACAACGACTATCTTGAAGACAGCGACCCCAATAAGTTTATCGCCAAAATGGGTGCCGAGGCTATCTATGACCTGCTGGCTAACCTCGACCTCGACTCGATGTCGTATGAATTGCGCGACCGCGCCAACAACGACTCTTCGCAGCAGCGCAAAACCGAAGCCCTGAAACGACTGCAGGTGGTGGAGGCTTTCCGTTCCAGCAGGGAAATCAACCGGCCGGAATGGATGATTCTGAAGATTGTGCCGGTGATCCCGCCCGAACTGCGTCCGCTCGTGCCGCTGGATGGCGGACGCTTCGCAACCTCTGACCTGAACGACCTTTACCGTCGTGTGATTATCCGCAACAACCGACTGAAGCGTCTGATGGAGATTAAGGCACCTGAGGTGATTCTGCGAAACGAGAAGCGTATGCTGCAGGAGGCTGTAGACTCGCTCTTCGATAACTCGCGCAAGTCGTCGGCGGTGAAGAGCGAAAGCAACCGACCGCTCAAGTCGCTCTCCGACTCGCTCAAGGGTAAGCAGGGACGTTTCCGCCAGAACCTGCTCGGTAAGCGTGTAGACTATTCGGCTCGTTCGGTAATCGTGGTTGGACCGGAACTGAAAATGGGTGAGTGTGGTCTGCCCAAACTGATGGCCGCCGAACTCTATAAGCCGTTCATCATTCGCAAACTCATTGAGCGCGGCATTGTGAAAACGGTGAAGAGTGCCAAGAAGATTGTTGACCGCCGTGAACCCGTTATCTGGGATATCCTGGAGAATGTGATGAAGGGCCATCCCGTGCTCCTCAACCGTGCTCCTACACTGCACCGACTGGGTATTCAGGCTTTCCAGCCTAAACTCATCGAGGGTAAGGCCATTCAGCTGCACCCGCTGGCTTGTACGGCGTTCAACGCCGACTTCGACGGTGACCAGATGGCTGTGCATCTTCCCCTGAGCAACGAAGCTATTTTGGAAGCTCAGATTCTGATGCTCCAGAGCCACAACATCCTGAACCCTGCCAACGGTGCTCCTATCACCGTGCCTTCGCAGGATATGGTGCTGGGCTTATACTATATTACCAAACTGCGCCCGGGTGCAAAAGGCACCGGACTCACTTTCTACGGTCCTGAAGAGGCCATCATCGCTCACAACGAAGGAAAGTGCGACCTGCACGCACCGGTGAAGGTGGTGGTTGACGATGTGGTTGACGGTAAGCCGCTGCGCCACATGGTGGAAACTTCTGTGGGACGTGTAATCGTGAATGGTATCGTGCCCGACGAGGTGGGATTCTTCAACGATATCATCTCGAAGAAAACCCTGCGCGGAATGATTGCCGACGTAATTAAGAATGTGGGTATGGCTCGTGCCTGCGAGTTCCTTGATGGTATCAAGAACCTGGGTTACCGCATGGCCTACGAAGCAGGACTCTCCTTCAACCTCGACGATATCATTGTGCCACCCGAAAAGGAGGCCATCGTGAGCAAGGGACAGAAAGAGGTGGACGAGATTCAGGCCAACTACGATATGGGTTTCATCACCGACAACGAACGCTACAACCAGGTTATTGATGCGTGGACACACGTGAACAACGAACTTGGCGACATACTGCTGAAGGAAATGACCGAGGCCGACCAGGGATTTAACGCCGTTTACATGATGCTCGACTCGGGTGCCCGTGGTTCTAAAGACCAGATTAAGCAGCTCTCGGGTATGCGTGGTCTGATGGCTAAACCGCAGAAGGCCGGTGCCGAGGGACAGCAGATTATTGAGAACCCGATTCTTTCGAACTTCAAAGAGGGTATGTCGGTGCTGGAGTACTTTATCTCTTCGCACGGTGCTCGTAAGGGTTTGGCCGATACTGCCATGAAGACAGCCGACGCCGGTTACCTGACCCGAAGACTCGTTGACGTGTCGCACGATGTGATTATCAACGAGGAAGACTGCGGAACTCTGCGCGGACTGAACTGCACGGCGCTGAAGAATGGCGACGAAGTGATTTCTTCGCTCTACGAACGCATACTGGGTCGCGTGTCGGTGCACGACATCGTGCATCCCTCTACCGGCGAACTCATCTGTGCAGCAGGTGAGGAAATTGATGAAGAAAAGGCTCGCATCATTGAAGAATCGCCCATCGAGATGGTGGAGATTCGTTCGGTGCTCACCTGCGAAAGCAAAAAGGGCGTGTGCATGAAGTGCTATGGACGAAACCTGGCCACGCAGCGCATGGTGCAGAAGGGCGAAGCCGTGGGCGTGATTGCTGCTCAGGCTATCGGTGAACCGGGAACGCAGCTTACCCTGCGTACGTTCCACGCCGGTGGTGTGGCTGGTAATGCTGCTGCCAACGCCAGCATCATGGCCAAGAACGATGCGCGCATCGAGTTCGATGAACTGCGCACTGTGCCTTTCGAAGAGAAAGGCGGCGAAGAAGATCGCAAATGCCAGATGGTGGTGAGCCGACTGGCCGAAATCCGCTTCGTTGACCCCAATACCAACATCGTGCTCTCAACGTTGAACGTGCCTTACGGTTCGTCGCTCTATTTCAAACAGAACGATACCGTGAAGAAGGGCGACCTGATTGCTCGTTGGGACCCGTTCAATGCCGTTATCGTTACGGAATATGCGGGTACTCTGCGCTTCCGCGATGTGATTGAAGGTACTACCTTCCGCGCTGAGACCGACGAAACAACCGGACTCACCGAAAAGATTATCACCGACTCGAAAGACCATACCAAGGTGCCCACCTGCGACATCATCGATGAGAATGGTGAAGTGATTGGTACTTACAACTTCCCTGTGGGTGGTCACGTGGTGGTTGAAGACGGAGCTGCCATTGCAACGGGTGAAACGCTGGTGAAGATTCCGCGTGCCGTTGGTGGTGCCGGCGACATCACGGGTGGTCTGCCTCGTGTGACCGAACTCTTCGAGGCCCGCAACCCCAGCAATCCTGCCGTGGTTTCTGAAATCGACGGTGAGGTTACCATGGGTAAGGTGAAACGCGGTAACCGCGAGATTATCGTTACCTCTAAAACAGGCGACCAAAAGAAATATCTTGTTTCGCTGTCGAAGCAGATTCTGGTGCAGGAGCACGATGCCGTGCGTGCCGGAACTCCGCTCTCAGATGGTGTGATTACTCCCGGCGACATTTTGGCCATCAAGGGTCCCACCGCCGTGCAGGAATATATCGTGAACGAGGTGCAGGACGTGTATCGCCTGCAGGGTGTGAAAATCAACGATAAGCACTTCGAGATTATCGTGCGCCAGATGATGCGCAAGGTGATGATCAACGAACCTGGCGACACAACATTCCTGGAGCAGGAACTCGTAGACAAACTTGACTTTGCCGAAGAGAACGACCGCATCTGGGGTAAGAAAGTGGTTACCGATGCCGGTGACTCGGAGAACCTCAAGCCGGGACAGATTGTTACTGCCCGTAAGCTGCGCGACGAGAACTCGAGTCTGAAGCGCCGCGACCTGCGACTTGTTCAGGTGCGTGATGCCGTGCCCGCAACCTCTACCCAGATTCTGCAGGGTATCACTCGTGCGGCTCTGCAAACCAAGAGCTTCATGTCGGCTGCATCGTTCCAGGAAACAACGAAGGTGCTCAACGAAGCTGCCATCCGTGGTAAGCAAGACTTCCTTGAGGGTATGAAGGAGAACGTTATCTGCGGTCACCTCATCCCGGCCGGTACAGGCTTGCGCCAGTGGGATAAGATTATCGTTGGTTCGCGCGAAGACTACGAACGCATTCAGGCTAACAAAAAGAATGTGCTCGACTTTGCCAACCAGGAAGCAAAGGTTGAAGCTTGACACCAATCTCTTATAAAATAAATGAATCCGCCAAACGCTCTGCTCGCTGAGCCGTTTGGCGGATTTTTTCATGATGTTAACTTTTCCAACCGAATTGCTTGGGTGTTCGGATTTTTTTGTTTTATCTTTGCCTTTCAACAATGTGTAATTATACAAATAGCTGTTTATGTCAAAGTATTGTTTTCAAAGGTGAAAGAATGTTGGTGGCCAAGTAATCGTGCAGGCCAAAGCTACTCCCCAATGTTGAGTGTTGCCACATGGTTGGCAACACTTTGTATGTCGGGCATGCGCATGTAGTCGCCATACTTGAGGGTAAGGGCAGCGTGCATGTCGTGTGGCACGGGGAACAGATGCCCTTCAAATTCAGCTTCGGCCAGTGGGAAGGTGTCCTCCATGTGCCGTGGGTCGTGGTAGGGAATGCCCAGCTCGTAGGTTTCGCGCACGGCATTTTTCTTTCCCATGAGAAAAGCTATGCCGGCAGAAAGACGGCAGAGCAGTCGCAGGATGGGGTAGAAGTACCAGCGGTTGAAGCGTGTGATGAACCTCACTTTCCACAGGTCGGCAGGAATGTCGTCGTCGTCTTTCTCCAATCCCCGGTTCATGATTTTATATACATGTCCCTGTGCATGTTCCGAGAGCATGTGAATCCAGAGCGGTTGTTTCGAGAACGGGAAGATGTCGATGTAAATTCCCTGTTCGCGCCACACGCGGTCGTAGCGTGTAGATTCTTCGAGGTGTGAGCGGCGGTCGCGAACCTTGGCATAAAAGAAGAAATAGTTGGGGTCGGTATCTTGCGACTGCAGGGCCATCGTATCGGGCAGCTCCTTGGGCAGCACCTTCATGAGTCGTTGGTAGTCGGGCCAGAGCATTTCTATGTCCAGGTCGTCGTCCCAGGGAATGAATCCCTTGTGTCGGGCAGCCCCGATGAGGGTTCCGCTCGAGAGCCAGTATTGAATATGGTGTTTTTTGCAGATGCGGTCCACTTCGAGCAGAATTTCGAGCATGCGCAGTTGTTGTTGGCGCAGCAGTGAGCCGTCGGGGTTGAAGCGTTGGCGCAGGGCTTGTTGGTCAATCATAAGAGTTGAGAGATAAGAGTTGAGAGATAAGAGATTAGCGTTTATTGATAGTTATATCCGCCGTCTACGTTGATGATGGAACCGTTAACAAATTCGTTGTCGATGCAGAACGCGTATGCGGCAGCTGTTTCTTCTACCGTGGCAAAGCGGTGTATAGCTGTTTTGCGGCAGATGTTTTCTCTCACTTCTGCGGGTTTGTTCAATTGCCATTCTGTATCAACAAAGCCGGGAGCCACAGCGTTCACGGTGGTTTGCAAAGGTTCGAACACTTTCACCAGGTTTTTCACCGCTGCATGAATGGCACCCTTCACCACGCCGTAGCCCAGCACGGTGGCATGCGGATAGCATCCCATGGCCGACCCGGTGAAGATGATTCGCGAGTGTGGTTGTATCAGTGGGAACAGTTTTCGCAGCAGAATGATGTGTGCGTTCAGTCCCACTTCCATCATGCTGTCCCATTCCTCGTCGGTGGTTTCGGTGAAGCTGTGGCGCACGGTTATGCCCGCATTGCAGATGATGCAGTTTACTTGGTTGGTGCGCTTGGCCACCTCTTCTGCAAATCGGTAGGTTTGAGTTCGTTCGGCATGGTTGGCTTGCAAGAGCACGGAATTGTTGCCCAGCAGCTCTTCTGCATGTCGGGCAGCCTCGTGGTTGTGGGCGTATGAGCCTATAATGCGGTAGCCCCTGTGAGCAAGCATCTGTGCCACGGCCAGTCCTATTCCGCGCGAAGCCGCAGTGACGATAGCAGTTTTCATCGGATGTCGGGATTGGGTTGATGGTCTATTTTTCCTTTAATCTCATCGTATCGTTCCACAATTTCCTTTTTAATGCTTGTGGTGGAGAGTCCGTCGCCATAGGGGAAGTAGAACACTGTAACCCCCAGTTCTTTCAGATAGTCGTATTTGCCGGTCCAGTCGTCGCCCACCACAAACACGTCGATATTCAGTTTGCGCACAATGTCGGTATGGTCGAGCGAGCGTTGCGGTATCACGATGTCGGGGTAGCGCAGTGCTTTAATAATGGCTATACGTTCTTCGAAGGGGATGATGGGCGGTCGTTTATAGGAGCACACCAGTTCGTCGGTGCTCACCCCCACGATGAGCGTGTCGCCCAGTCCGCGGGCATACTCAATCATTTTCAGGTGATTGCTGTGGAACATGTCGAATGTTCCCGAAGTGTAAACTACAACTCTGTCTTTATACATGTTGTTTTTGTTGTTTATAGTTGTTTCAGTTCTTTTTCTTTTTCAGTGCGAAGGCTATCACCTCGTCGAGGATTTTGGCGTGAGCCAATTTCATGACGATGAAGTAGAGGGGTGCAGCCATGGCGATGCGTGCCAACAGCAGCAGCCACAGCGACTCTATGGCACGGGTGGCAAAGTAGGTGACTGCCATCACTCCCACGGCAGCCAGCAGAAAGGGTAGGGTGTCGGCAAGGAACATGCGCAGTCGGTAGCCTGTCAGCCGTCGGGTAAAGTGTTGCCACACCAGTGTCCAGCCCGTGTTCAGTGCAACAAATCCCACCACCATTTGCTGCATGCCCATTGGTGCCAGCCACACCATCAAGAGCACCTGCAGCACTGCCAGCACCACGTTGCACCAGAAATAGAGGTCGGAGCGCCCGCGTGAGATGATGGCGTTAGAGAGCAGTGTTACCAGCGGGGCACAGGCCCACGATGCGCAGAGCCATTGCATGAGCCGTGCCGAGGCGAGCCATTTTTCGGTGATGGCCAGCACAATGAACTCGCGCGAAACCAGTGCCAGACCTGCCATCATGGGAAACACCAGGAAAGCGGTGAAGCGCACCATCTTGCGCAGTACGTTCAGTTGTCGTTCGCGCTCGTCGTTCAGGTCGGCCAATACCGGTTGAGCCACCTGCATCACCATGCCCTGCACCATATAGGCCACCTTCGAGCTCCAGGCATTGGCCTGCGAATAGGTTCCCGCCACCGACTTGCTGAAAAACCTGCCCAGCAAGATGCTCAGCACGTTGTTGTTGATGTGCACGGCAATGTTGGTGGCCAGCAGCTTGCACGAAAAGCGGAACATGTGCCGCACCGGCCCGAAGTCGATATCGAACGAAGGTCGCCAGGGCGAGTAGTGCCAGATGAGCAGCGTGTTTGTTGCCATATACACAATGCCCTGCGTGGCCAGCGACCAGTAGCTGCATCCCATCCAGGCCATGGTTGCTCCCACGGCACTCGAAAGCAGCACGGCCGTCATTCCCGCCTTGGCTTGTTGTTTCACCCGCAGGTGTTTAAAGAGCCAGGCGTTCTGTGCCGTGCAGAAAGACGAGATGGGAATGGTGAGAAAGGCATAGCGGCACAGCTCCGTCAGCTGGGGTTCGTGATAGAAGCGTGCAATCAGCGGTGCGCCTATATATAATAATAGGTATAGCGAAGTGCCCACAATGATGTTGAACCAAAACACCGAGTTGAAATCGCGGTGCTGTGGTTCTTTCAGGTTCACCAGTGCGGCAGTGAATCCGCTCTGCTGCAGTTCCTTGGCAATGAGGGGGAACACGGCAATCATAGCCATCATTCCATATTCCGCCTTGTCGAGCAGTCGGCCCAGGATGATGCCGAACACCACCCCTATGATTTGTTGCACACTGTTGTTGGTGAACCCCCAGAAGAGTCCCTTTGCTGTTTTTTCTTTTAAGTTCTCTGCCATAAAGATGTGGCAAAGTTACAATTTTTCTGTAACTTTGCAGCTCAAAAGAAAAGAAATCTTCAGAAATGGATAAGCATAAACCTCTTTTTGCTCATTTGTGCATGTTTTCGGCCTGTGCCATTTGGGGACTGATGTCGCCCGTGGGCAAAGATGCCATGTTGCATGGCATCGACGGCCTTTCGATGGTATCGTTTCGTGTGGCAGGCGGTGCGTTGCTGTTTTGGCTGGCATCGCTTTTCGTGAAAACCGAGCCGGTTCCCCTTCGCGACCGCCTGAAGTTTGCCGCCGCCGCCGTGTTCGGACTGGTGTGCAACCAGTGTTGCTTCACCATCGGGCTCAGTCTCACTTCGCCCGGCAATGCCTCCATCTGCACCACTGCTATGCCCATTTTTGCCATGCTGCTTTCGTTCGTTATTTTGCGCGAGCCCATCACCTGGATGAAAGCAGGTGGCGTGCTGTTGGGCTGTTGCGGAGCACTGCTGCTCATCCTCACCAGCGTGGTGCATGCCGATGCACGGGTGGGCAACATCCGTGGCGATGTGATGGTGCTTGGTGCACAGTTCTCATACGCGCTGTTCCTTTCCCTTTTCAATAAGTTCATCAAGAAGTATTCCGTTGTAACCGTGAACAAATGGATGTTCCTTTGGGCCACGCTCATCGTGTGGCCTTTCTCGTTTGCTCACGTTGCCGGCATCGAATGGGCATCGATAAGCCTTGTAACCTGGAGCGAAACCGCATACGTTGTGTTCTTCGGCACTTTCGTAGGCTACATACTCATTGTGAACGCCCAGCAGGTGCTTCGCCCCACGGTTATTGCCACCTACAACTATGTGCAACCCCTTGTGGCCGTGAGCGTGGCATTGCTCATGGGCATAGGCGTGCTCAAGTGGGAGCAGGCCCTCTCGGTGCTGCTTGTGTTCAGCGGCGTGTGGTTGGTAACGAAGAGCAAGAGCCGCCGCGACCTTGAACAAACAGCCAAACTTTCGGCCTGAACTCTGTTTCACATATAGATTCATTCCAACACAACTATAACAGCTTTTCGTTTTATGCATGTATCATTAGCCGATAATCAAGACATCAGCCGGGCCGGACTCATGTATGTGCTCTCTGCCATGGACGGGGTGGAGTTTCGTCGCGCTACCGACAAAACCGAGCTTATCTTGCAGCTCAAAGAGCATCCCGACAGCGTGGTGGTGCTCGACTACACACTCTTCGACATCAACGATGCCGACGAGCTGGAGGTGCTGCGCATCCGTTTTCCCGAAGTGAAGTGGATTTTCTTCAGCACCGACCTCTCCACCGATTTCGTGCGCCACATGATTGGCATGGGCAACCAGTATAGCGTGTTGCTCAAA
>CACXFT010000048.1 GCA_902767045.1 uncultured Prevotellaceae bacterium
AAGTTAGGGGGTTGGGGGTCTGTGAAGTTACACGAACCACCCCTAACCCCTCCTTTATGAAAGGAGGGGACTACGAGATGGAGGTTTGCACGAGCCCATTTATCATTTAGCATTTAGCGAAGCGCCTCATTTAGCGTAGCGCAGCGAAGCGCCTCATTTAGCGTAGCGCAGCGAAGCGTTAATAGCCAAGCTTTTGCAGCACCTCGTTGCTGATGTCGATATTGGGCGACCCGAAGATGATGCCGGTGTCGCTGGCCCTGTCGATAACCAGGCTGTAACCGCGCAGTTCAGAGATTTCTTTCACAGCGGTGTAAATCTCTTCTTGGATGGGAGTCATCAGACTCTCGCGCTTTTTAAACAGCTCTCCCTCGGGACCGAAGTACTTCCGTTTCAGGTCGGCCGCCTCTTTCTCCTTTTGCATGATAGCCTCTTGTTTGGCTTTCTTCTGTTCTTGCGAGAGGAACACCACCTCGTTCTGATAGTTCTTATACATGGTTCCCGCCTCGGTGTTGAGTGCCTCCACCTCGGCCTGCCATTTCTTGCTGATCTGGTTGAGCTGTTCGTTGGCCCGTTCGTAGGCCGGAATGTTCTTCAGCACATACTCCATATCGAGCAGTGCAAACTTCTGTGCACTGGCAGTAAGGGGCAAAAGGAAGAACAAGAGAACCATCCCCCACCCCTTTGCAGTAAAGAGGCGTGTGGTATTACTCAGTATTGATGTGAAATGCTTGATGTTCATAACCCAATTACAATATTTATCATTTATCATTTATCATTTAGCGCAGCGCCTTAGAATTCCTGTCCGAGTATGAAGTGGAACTGTGCCCCACCCTTGCTTCCGAACACCTTGTCGAAGCCATAGGCATAGTCGATACCCATCAGGCCCACCATAGGCAGGAAGATGCGCACACCCACACCGGCCGAGCGTTTCATGTCGAAGGGATTGATTTTGCTGGCCTTGGTCCAGGCATTACCTGCCTCCATGAATCCGAGTCCGTAGATGGTGGTGTTGCCCAGCATGAAGGGATAGCGCAGCTCCACGGTGAAGCGGTCGTAGGCATAGCCCTCGTAGTAGTAAGGTGTGAGCGAACCATTCTCGTAACCACGCAGTCCGATGGTTTCCTCGGCATAGCCGGTGGAGTAGCCGCTCATGCCGTCGCCACCCATATAGTATGTTTCAAAGGGCGACTTCTTGTTGTTGTTGTAAGCGCCGAGCAATCCCAGTTCTATGCGTGTCATCAGCACGAAGCACTTCGACGCCCCAGTGAGGGCTGTGAAGGTGCGCGCCTTGAATTTCCACTTGTGGTATTCAATCCAGCGATACTTCTCTTGTTGCTCTGCCTCGAAGTTGGGCGAGTTTCGGTTGGTAGCCAGGTTGGCATAGTCTTTCTTATCCCAGAGCGACCATGGCGGCGTGAGCGTTACCGAAGCCGTGAACTCCGAGCCGCTGCGCGGGAAGAGGTTGTTGTCGGTAGACGAGCGGTTGACCGAGAGGCTCAGGTTGATGTTGTTGGAGTTACCGTTCGACATGAGGAAGTAGCGCCAGTTCTTCAGCATGTAGCGGCGATACTCCAACTGCATGGAGAGCATGAAGTAGTCGTCGGGCCAGCGCAGGCGTTTTCCCCATCCGATGGAAGCACCGAACATTTGAATATACTTGTCGGGGTCGTACATCGACGACATATCGTAGAGTCCTCCGTAGGAGCCATATCCGCCATAGTAGTTATAGTAGTTGTTATAGTAGGCACTGTTGTAGAAGTTGCTCGACACGTCGGTCTGCTTCGAGTAGTAGGCCCCCACGCTGAACTGGTTGGGCCGTTTGCCACCGAACCAGTTGGTAGAGTAGCTGGCATTGTAAGACTGGTAGTAGGTGCCGTTTGATTGTACTCCGATAGAGAGCACCTCTCCGTCGCCGATGGGCATGATTCCCCTGTGTTCGCTGTTTTTGTTGAACAGGTTTCGCATGGAGAAGTTGTTGAGTTTCAGTCCCACGCGGCCAATCACACCCGTTTGTCCCCAGCCGAGCGAAAGCTCAATCTGGTCGTTGCTCTTCTGTGCCAGGTTCCAGTTAATGTCTACCGTTCCCCCGTGTGGGTCTGGTTTCACGTCGGGTTCCAGGTGTTCAGTATCGAAGTGCCCCATCGAGCCCAGTTCGCGTGCCGAGCGCATGAGTGCATCTTTCGAGAACAGGTCGCCGGGCTTGGTGCGCAGTTCACGACGAATCACGTTTTCATAGATGCGGTCGTTGCCATTGATGCGCACATGGCTGATGTGCGCCTGCGGTCCTTCGGATATGCGCATTTCCAGGTCGATGGAGTCTCCCACGATGTTCACCTCCGTTGGGTCGAGGTTATAGAAGAGGTAGCCGTTGTTCCAATAGTTGTTGCCCACGGCATCTTCGTCTTCAGAAAGACGTTTCGAGAGCAGTTTCTGGTTATACACATCACCCTTCTTCATGTCGAGAATGCGGCTCAGGTAGTCGGTGGTGTAGACCGTGTTGCCCACCCAAGTGATGTTGCGCAGGTAGTATTTGGTTCCCTCCGTAACCCGGAGCAGCACATCCACATGCTTGTCGTCGTATCGCCACACGCTGTCTTTCACGATAACGGCATCGCGGAAACCCAGTTCGTAGTATTTGTCGAGCAGGCTCTGTTTGGCCTCGTTGTAGCGTTCGGGAGTAAACTTCTTGGCACGCATGAATCCGCGCAAGGTTCCCGCTTCGTTGAGTTTCTTGAGCGAACCGTTTCTGAACAGAGCATTCTTGATTCTTCCTGTCTTGAGCTGTTCGTTGCCCTCGATGTAGATGCGGTGCACCTTTGTTTTCTCTTTCTTGTCGATAATCACGTCGAGAATCACCTGGTTCTTCTCGGTGATGTCTTCGCGTCGCATGATGTCTATTTCGGCATTGTTGAAGCCCTTGTCGTCGAAGTATCGGCGTGCCAGAATTTTGGCACGGTCAATCATGTTGGGCGTAATCTGCCCGCCTTTCAGAATGCCCAGCTTCTGTTCCAGGTCTTCGCGTTCCGACTTTTTCACTCCCACATAGTTGATATTCGACACGCGTGGCAGAGCGGTGAGCCAGATGTGGAGCCATATTTTGTTGTCAACAATCGAGTCGGCCGATATTTTCACGTCAGAGAACAGTCCGTGTTTCCAATAGCGCTTCACGGCCTCGGTAATATCGTTGCCCGGCACCTCGATGGTTTGCCCCACCGAAAGTCCGGAGATGCTTGTGAGCAGATAGTCTTCATACCCATCGATACCCGTAACGTTGAGCCCGCCGAGCACACAAGTGCGTGAAGCCCCGGCATAGGAGATGTCGGGATTCACAATTTTCTGTTGTGCCGAAACCTCTGTTGGCAGCAGAGCCATCACAGCCAGCAGCGCCCCCACGAGAGCCGCCGGCCGGTTAAATCTTTTCACCTTATTATATATATAAGCCATCATGTGTGTGTGTAGTATTCCTATTCTTCAATTCTCATTGCCCGGCCTTTTCCTCCTGTTCCACCTGTGCCTCTGTTTTTCCGAACCTGCGCTGCCGTTGCTGAAAGCTGGCGATGGCCTGGTGAAGGTGTTCTTCGTTGAAGTCGGGCCAATAGGTGTCGCAGAAATAGAGTTCTGAGTAGGCAATCTGCCAGAGCAGATAGTTAGAGATGCGCAATTCGCCTCCGGTGCGTATGAGCAGGTCGGGGTCGGGCATGAAGCTGGTGGTCAGGTGGTTGCTCACCATCTGTTCGTCGATGTCTTGCAGTTTGTCGAGTGCCTGTTCCATTGTGTCGGACCCTTCAATGGCCTCTCGTGCTATATTGCGCACGGCCTGCGTAATTTCCCACCGGGCCGAATAGCTCAGCGCCACCACCATGGTCATGGCATTGTTTTTGGCGGTGTGGTCTATGGTTTCCTGCAGTTTCTGTCTCACAGCCTCTGGCAGGCGTTGCATGTCGCCAATCACTTGAAAGCGCACGTTGTTCTTCATGAAGATTTCGTCTTCGAGCGAACTGAGCACCAGTCCCATCAGTGCTGCCACCTCGTTGGCCGGCCGGTTCCAGTTCTCAGTAGAGAAGGTATAGAGCGTTAGATACTTCACCCCCAGGCGCACGCACTCTGAAGTAATTCTGCGCACGGTTTCCACTCCGGCCTGGTGCCCAAGGTTGCGTTCCAGTCCGCGTTCGGTAGCCCATCGGCCGTTGCCATCCATGATCACGGCTATGTGGCGGGGTATTCTTGTCATGTCTAATTGCGTTGCCATATTCTTTCTTTATTCGTCTTGATTGTGACACACCCTGCACTTGGCCCAGAAGCTGTAGGTGAGCGAGAGTTGCAGCACGGTGTAGGTGTCTGTATTCTTAAACATTCCTTTGCTTGTAACCATGTATGGGTCTTTCACTCCGTCGAGTTCGTCGCTCAGCGAGAAGTGTGCCACCCATTGCACGGCAAGGTTGAGCCTGTCGGCCAGTTTATATTTCACGCCCACGCCAAGTGGCAGGTTGGCAGTGAACACGCTTTTGTTTTCTGTTTTCACGGCGGTGGTGCCAATGCCCAGCAGCAGGTAGGGTGTGAGCCGTTTGGCTCCCCGGTAGTCGCGCCCGGTTCCGTATGGCCAGAAGTTATATTCGAAGGTTGCGCTCACATCCACCAGCGAGTTGTTGAACTCGTATTTGGTGTTTTGGTAGTTGGGGTAATAGGTATCGTAGTTGGCCGACGAGCCTTTCAGTTTCCCGAAAGTTCCTGCCAGGTGCAGGGCTGTGTAGGGGTTGAAGATGTATCGCATGTGGGCCGACAAGGTTGGTTGCATGCCTTTAGTGATGCTGGTGTTGAAGTCGCCCTGGTAGGCCACTGTTCCAACTCCGGCACCCACTTCCATGCGATATTCGGGCTGCGACTGTGCCCGCCCGAGCATGGTGATGGAAAGTAAAGCAACAAGCAATGTCAGTTTCTTCATCTTTCTCAACTTTCTTTCCGCCAGCCGAGCTGGTTGAGGCGACCTTTCCACACTTGGCCGGTGGCCGTGCTCACCACCCAGAGGAAGTGGTCGCCATCGGCTGTAACAGCGAGCGGCATGGCCGTGGAAGCCGTCATTTCAGCGGGCAGCTGGAGGGTGGTGTCGGTTTGCCAGGTGAGTCCGCTGGTGAAACTCGAGTACACTCCGCTGAAGTCGAGCGAGCCTTCGCCTTCGGCAAAGAGGTTGCCCAGTGCATAGATGCGGTTGTTATAGTATAGCACCTGCATGTCGTTCATGCGGGGAGCCGCCTTGGAATATTTGTCGATGTTATAGAAGTTCCACAGAGCCGGTTCTTCATCGTCGGTAACAATTTTGCTCCACACGCAGGCGTGCTTATCGTTGGGATAGGCAGCGGCGTTGCGGTTGCCCACGAGAATGAGGTTTTGCAGTTCGTTGTAAACGGCATGGGGTTTGCTCAGCAGCGTGATGTTTTCGGTGGGCAGCCATGCCTTGTCGGCATCGAGCTTTTCTTCTGTCCAGCTGATGCCGTCGGAAGAAGCAGCCAGTCCGTTTTCGCAACGTGCATAGAGCATTCCGTTGGCAGCCCCCACCAGCTGACTGATGCCGAGCTGTGCGATGCCATTCGTTTCAAGCTTATTCCATAATTCTCCATCGGCAGACGAATAAAGCTGTGAGCCGTTGAGCATATAGAGGGTGTTGCCCAGCACGGCCACGTTGTGGGCGATGTCGGCATCCAGCTCAAAGGCCAGGTTGGGTATGGCCTCGTGCCATTCGGTGGCGTCGTTGATGTTGGCATAGCAGATGGCCCCCATGCCCTGTTTGTTGCCAAAGGCAAAGAGGCGGTTGCCGGCAGTGAAGAGGCGCACATCGGTGAGCGAGGCGAGCAGGGGGCTGGTTGTCACCGACTGCCAGTTGAGTTCGTCAGCCTGTTGTGTGTGCATGTTGATGGTAACGGTGTAGGCCCTGTAAGAGGTGAGCGTGCCGTTGTAGGCTCTGAGCTCCACGGGGTCAGAGAAGTCGAGCGAGTCGATGGTTGAGAGGAAGAACAGGCTGTCGGCCCCTTCTTCTTCGGGTTGAATCTTCAGCACCACGGTGCCACCGTTTTTGGCCGAAGCCGAGCACACCACATGCTTGCGGTCGAGACCGGCGGGCAGCGAGTCAACGTTATAGATGATGCCGCGATTTTGGTCGATGGTGAACTTATAGCCGCTGCAGTCTACCTTTTCCACATACACCGAGTCAACGTATGTGCTGTCTTCGCCAGTTGATGAGGTGGTGGTGGCATAAACATAATGGTAGCGGTTGAGGGTTCCCAGTCCGAACCCTACGATGGCGGTATCGTCGTAGAGAGTAACCGAGCTCGACGACGAAGCATCGTCGAGGCACGAGGTGAGCGACAAGCATGCTGCCACAAGCAGCACAAGCGAATATATTCTCTTTTTCATTTACTTATGTACGCATTAAACCAATTTCGGGTGCAAAAGTAATGAGAATTCCTCAAAAAGCGTGCTTTTTTAATGGTTTATTATATAAAATAAGGTGTAAAGGGGCATTTTTTAAGTTTTCTTTTGAGAATGGGGTGGTTAAAAGGCAAAAAAAAAGGACGATACGAATCACTCGCACCGGCCTCTTGAACTGATTTCTTTAAAAATCTAATAACAAAATCTTTACCTTAAAAATCTATCAAACTACTAACCTAATGAAAACCTAAAATGATGATATTGTTCTCTCTTGAACACGATGCAAAGGTAAGCAGTTTTTTCGAACTGAGCAACCTTTTTAACCGTAAGTTTCGCAAAAAGAACTTTTTTTTGATTTAGGTCAAAAACAAAAAGGGCTGCACCCCCGAAAAGGTACAGCCCCAATGATAATTGTCAATATCATTAAAGTTTCGGTCCGGCAGCCACGAGTGCCTTACCGGCCTCGTTGCCTTCGTACTTCTTGAAGTTCTTAATGAATCGAGCAGCAAGGTCTTTAGCCTTCTCTTCCCACTCGGCAGCGGTTGCGTAGGTGTCGCGGGGGTCGAGGATGGCGGGATTCACGTTGGGCAGAGCTGTGGGCACTTCGAAATCGAAGAAGGGAATCTTCTTGGTTTCGGCCTTCAGGATAGAGCCGTCGAGAATGGCATCGATGATACCGCGTGTGTCGGGGATAGAGATGCGCTTGCCGGTTCCGTTCCATCCGGTGTTCACCAGATAAGCCTTGGCACCGCTCTTTTCCATGCGCTTCACCAGTTCTTCGGCATACTTGGTGGGGTGCAGTTCGAGGAATGCCTGACCAAAGCAAGCCGAGAAGGTGGGAGTGGGCTCGGTGATGCCGCGCTCTGTGCCGGCCAGCTTAGCGGTGAAGCCCGAGAGGAAATAGTATTTGGTTTGCTCGGGGGTGAGGATGCTCACGGGAGGCAGCACGCCAAAGGCATCGGCCGAAAGGAAGATAACGTTCTTGGCCTCGGGACCGGCGCTCTTGCCGTTCACCTTCTGGGCAATCTTCTCGATGTGGTTGAT
>CACXFT010000049.1 GCA_902767045.1 uncultured Prevotellaceae bacterium
CCCCTAAGTTAGGGGGTTGGGGGTCTGTGAAGTTACACGAACCACCCCTAACCCCTCCTTTATGAAAGGAGGGGACTACGAGATGGATATTTTCTCCATACTCATTTAGCGAAGCGCCTCATTTATCATTTATCATTTATCATTTAGCGCAGCGCAGCGCCTAACCGGATCTCGGTGGGTGCGATGGTGATGAGGCGTTGGCGGTAGAGGTCGCCCACGGCTTTCTTGAACACCTTCTTGCTCACCTGAAACTGTTGTTTAATTTCTTCGGCATCGCTCTTGTCGCCTAAGTGACATACGCCTCCGTTCTCTTTCAGATAGTTGAGCAGCGTGGCGGCGAAGTCGAGCGTGGCCTGCCGACCGGTGGGTTGCAGCGAGAGATCCACCTTTCCGTCTTGTCTTATTCGTTGCACCCATGCCTTCATGCGGTCGCCGGTGTGGATGTATTGGAAAATCTGGTCTTTATAGATGAGTCCCTGCCAGCAGTTGTCGATGATAGCCTTGAACCCCAGGTCTGTTTTCTGCCACACCAAGATGTCCACCTCCTGTCCGGGTTCGTAAATGGTTGGTTGCAGATAGCGGTCCACCTTTGCCGAAGCCACCACGCGATAGCTCTCTTCGTCGATGTGCACATGCACGATGTAGCTCTTTCCAATCTCCATGCGCATTTTCTGTTCGCGGAAGGGGCAGAACAAGTCTTTCATCGGCCCCCATTTCAGGAACGCCCCATATTGGTTCACCCATGCCACCTCCAGGTAGGCGAAGTCGCCCACCTGTGCCAGAGGTTTTTCGGTGGTGGCCACGGGTCGTTCTTCGTTGTCGAGATATACGAACACGTCCAGCTCGTCGCCAATGGCATAGTGTTCGGGCACATAGCGTTGCGGCAACAGAATCTCGCCCTCCACTCCCGCTTCAAGGTAGAGTCCGAAGTCAACCTTTCTGAGTATTTTCAAGCGGTTGTATTCGCCCAGTTTTATTTTCTCCATATTGTTTTGGTAGTGAATAGTGAATAGTTTATAGTGAATAGTGAACAGTGATAAGTGAATAGGGTTGATTACACGAACCACCCCTAACCCCTCCTAAGCCCCCTAACTTAGGGGGCTTATGAGGGGTTGGGGGTGGGGTCGTCTTCAATCTGCCCGTCTCTCAGGTGTATGGTGCGGTCGGTGATTTGAGCCAGTCCCTCGTCGTGGGTGACGATAACGAATGTTTGTCCGAACTTGTCGCGCAGGTCGAAGAACAGGCGGTGCAGTTCCTCTTTGTTCTTCGAGTCAAGACTCCCGCTGGGTTCGTCGGCGAGAATCACCTCGGGGTTGTTCACCAAGGCTCGTGCCACAGCCACGCGCTGCTTCTCGCCCCCCGACAGCTCGGCCGGTTTGTGAGTGGCGCGGTCGGCAAGTCCCATGAAGTCGAGCAGCTCTTCGGCCCGCCGGCGGGCTTCGCTGCGCGACCTTCCCGCGATGAAGGCCGGAATCATGATGTTCTCGATGGCGGTGAACTCGGGCAACAGCTGGTGAAACTGAAACACAAACCCTAAGTGTTGGTTGCGGAAATCGCTCAGTTTGTCGGTGCTCAGTCGGGTGGTGTTGATGCCGTCTATCACCACCTGTCCGCCGTCGGGGCGGTCCAGTGTGCCAATAATTTGCAGCAGGGTGGTTTTGCCCGCCCCGCTGGGTCCCACGATGCTCACCACCTCTCCCTTGTTGATGTGCAGGCTTATGCCCTTGAGCACCTGCAGTGAGCCGAAGCTCTTGGTTATATTGTTAATCTGAATCATTTATAGTGAATCATTTATAGTGAATCATTTATAGTGAATAGTGAATAGTGAATAGTGTATAGTGAATAGTGAACAGTGAATAGTTCTCCATCTCTTAGTCTCCATCTCTTAGTCTTCCAGCTCTTAGTCTCCAGCTTGTAGGTCTCAAGCGAGCGCCTCAAGTGCGTAGTCCCCTCCTTTCATAAAGGAGGGGTTAGGGGTGGTTCGTGTAACTACAGACCCCCCAACCCCCTAACTTAGGGGGCTTAGGAGGGGGTAGGGGTGGTTCGTGTAACTTCATACCCTCCCCCCTCTAACTTAGGGGGCTTAGGAGAGGGGGCGAAAAACTTTTACTTTTAATTTCTTTCATTCGAGTCGTCAGGTGTGAGTATTGGCAGGGAAAGTTACACGAACCACCCCTAACCCCTCCTTTATGAAAGGAGGGGACTACTACTTGAAACTCGCACTTGAGACTCGCACTTGAGACTACGCACTTGAGGCTCCTCGCTTGAGGCTCCTCGCTTGTTGCCCGTCTCCATTCCCATTTATCATTTATCATTTATCATTTAGCGTAGCGCCTCATTTATCATTTATCATTTAGCGAAGCGCCTCATTTATCATTTAGCGCAGCGCCTCATTTAGCGTAGCGCCTCATTTAGCTCCGCGTCGCGCCCTTGAGCCATTCGCGCAGCAGTTCGTAGGCCGACTTCTCTTCGGTGTGCTGCGGCTGTGCGAAGGTCATCTCGTCCATGGCATCGCCATACTGGTCTGGGAAGATGATCATCATGTTCGTGCCGGCGAAATGGTTGGTGAGCTCGTCGGGCAACCGCTCCATCGCATTCTTATACGATACTGTTCCCTTGCGGGCCGTTACCACCACAAACAGGTGGTCGTCGTGAATGGTGCTGGCCAGTCGGGGCAGCTCGTTCCAGTGCTCCATGCTGTTGTATTCGCTGCGCACATGGGGGTAGCGGTTTTGCATGAACTCGCGCAGCAGACCGATGGTGTCGCTGCGCCCGTGAAAGAGTATGCGGCAGTCGAGGTTGCCCCCCAGTCGGGCCAGTCGTTGCAGCCAGCGGTAGAAGCCCGGTTCAAACTGTGCCCTTGAGGGCACCGCAACCTGAATGAGCCTGATGGTAGAGAGCGGCTGCTTCAGACGGGCCATCATAATCTGCCGGTTCAGTCCGTTGAACAGACTCTGGTGAAACTCTCCCCAGAACTTCGCCGACACCTCTTTGTGCATGTGCATGCCAATGATAATCTCGCTGGCGCGGAACTCCTTGAAGGCGTGCTTAATGCCGTTGGCAATGTTGGCCGCCACGCGCACCTGCGTTTGCATGCGCACATCGCTGCCCGCGGCAAACTGCGTGAGCCGTTCCAGCAGCTGCTGTCCTTTCTCCTGGTTCAGGCGCATGTCGGCATCGTCGTACACCACATTCAGCGCCACCAGTCCGCGGTTGAGCCGTTGGTTGCGCATGAGCATGGCCAGCGTAACGAGCGACTGCGCATACTCGGGGTATTTCACGGGTATGAGCATACGCTCGTCGTCGCCCGAGGGGTTGTCTTCCTGGGGCATCTCTTTGTCGCGCAGGGTGATGCGCTCGGCGGCATATTCAGTAACGAAGGTAGAAATGATGCAGGTAACGAGAATCATGATCACCACCCCGTTCAGAATGTCGTCGTTCACCAGGCACAGCCCGTCGGCTCCCTTCAGGTGAATGCCCACCATCACCATGGCAATGGCACCGGCGGCATGGGCCGAGGTGAGACCGAACATCATGTGCCCCGACGAGAGTGGCAGCCGGAACACGAAGCTCGCCACGTAGGCTGCCACCGCCTTTCCAAAGGTGCCGATGAAGGCAATGATGAACACAATCCACAATATGATACCCCCCTGGAAGAGCAGGCGCACGTTGATGAGCATGCCCACACCAATCAGAAAATAGGGAATGAAAATGGCGTTACCTATGAACTCGATGCGGTTCATCAGCGGCGACACATGGGGGATGAAGCGGTTCAGGATGAGGCCGGCCAGGAATGCGCCGAAGATGCCCTCCAACCCCACGGCTTCGCTCAGCGATGCGCTCATAAACAGAATGGTGAGCACAAAGATGAACTGCATCACCGCATCGCTGTAGCGGCGCAGGAACCACCGCGTGAGGCGCGGAATCAGATAGATCATGGCCGCGCAATAGAGCACAAACTTCAGCGCAAACCACACCCAGAACAGCCAGCCGCCCGCCCCGCTGTTGGCAGCTACCAAGGCGGCCAGCACAATCAGCGCCAGCAGCAGCGAGAGCATGCTGCCGCCAACGCTGAGTGTTACACTGGGCTTGCGCTGCAAACCGAAGCGCCCCACAATGGGGTAGGCGATGAGGGTGTTAGAGGCCATGATGCAGCCTAAGAGCAGCGATGTGGCAGGTGAATAATCGAGCACCCACACGCTCATCACGTATGTGAGCGCCATGGGCACCAGGTTGGTGAGCAGACCGAACACCGTCACCTGCCCCAGCTTCTTGCGGAACCCCTCCATGTCCATCTCTAACGAGGCTAAGAACATGATGTAGTAGAGGCCCACCTTGCCGAAGAGCTCAAACGAAGAGTCGCGCTCCAGAATGTTCAGTCCGTACTGTCCGATGGCCACACCCGCCATCACCATGCCAATGATGTGGGGAATGCGCAGCTTGCCCATGATGATGGGGGCGAAGAGCACAATCAACAGCACCACGAAGAAAATGAGCGTGGGGTCGGCAATGGGAAAGTAGTGTGACGGGTTGGGCATCGGCATCAATGTGTTGAAGAATAAAGGGTGAAGGGGTTACAGAATGCGCCCCACCAGACGGAAGCTGATAACGGGATAGACAGAAATCTTCGAGATGGTTTTGATGGTCGAGCCACCCTTGCCGTCGGTGTTTCCCTTGCTGAGCTTCTCGTTCTGATATTCGCCTGTGGCTTTGTTGTAGGTGGGAGCATACACTTTCGGAGTTCCCCAGAACTGTACACCCATGTCGAACTGACAGCCGATTCGGTTCTTCGGCACGGCCCGTCCGAAACCAATGCCTAAGTAGGGACGGAATCCGCTCACCTTGATCGATGCCTCCACGTTGCCGTTGTCGGCAGGGTTGGGAGCAATGAAATAGTCGCCCAGCTCGGCACCAATCATCTGCAGGTTGTTAGGCTCCACCACCATGGTGTTCAGCGTAGAGGTGGGGTTCTGCTGTGCTGTGAGGATGGCCTGGTTCCACTGGTTCACAGGGGTGAGGAATCCGTCTTCGCGGTTATACACCTTCACCACCTTCGAGGGTCCGAAGTAGGCACCCACCGTGGCGTGGAAGCTGCTCTTGTCGCCAAAGGGATACACGTCTACCAGAAAATGGAAGGTGGTGTTCTTCAGCTTTCCTTCAATGTCTAAAGAATTGGGCAGGTTGCCGTCCGGCAGCAAGCTCTTGTCGATGCGGTCCATGCGGTTGGCGGGGTGGGTGGCGTTCCATGCGTCAATCTGCGCGTTCAGGTTGTCTATGTGGCGCGACATCTGGTTGATGTCCACACCATTCGTCTTGTTTTCGATACCCAGGTCAATGTCGGTCTTCACCTTGATGGTGGGGAAGATGTTCACACCGGCCCTCACACCAAACCACTTGTTGATGTTGGTGGAAGCATCAATGGATACACCGTTTGTTCCCAGGCCCACGCCTACGCCCACGTGCTTCGGAATCCAACCTTCGTCTTCCTGTGCGTGCATGGTGCCGAAACTCAGCAGCGCCATGCCAATCAATAGCAATGTTTTCTTCATAATCGTTTCAATTTAAAGGGTTCATAAAGAAATGTGTACAAATTTAAAGTATTTTTTTCAATGCCACAAGCGTTTGCATGAAAATCTCATGTTTCTGAAGCAAGAAGTCGGTGCCTTGGTTGCCAATTTGGGATCAATAAAAAAGCCCGCGCCCCAAGAAGGGAGCGCGGGTTCATTAACTAATATTATTTAATAACTACTACTTCGCCTTTCACAAGGCTACTTTTTTCTCACTTAGTCACGACCTTGAGCTAAAACTCGAAATCGTTCACGTTCGGTAGAGCATGAACGAGTTCATGCTCTACGCTCACTTAATCACGATTTTGTGGCCATTCACGATGTAGAGTCCGCGCTGCGGGTTCGAAACACGGCGGCCCTGCAAATCGAACATCTGCTTATCATTTATCATTTTTGATTTATCATTTAGGCGCGAAGCGTCGCTAATGCCCGTAGTTTCGTCGTCCCACACCACGGTGATGCTGCGGGCTTCGGCGCTGAGCACGTTGCTGGGCAGATAGGCCTTGAAGCCCGGTAGCACGGTGCTGCCCGTGAGCTTGAAGAAGCCAATGTTCGCGCTGTTTTCAGTGTCAATACCCAGCACAAACTGGTCTGCGTAGGTTTGTGCGGCAGTTGTTCCCTGCAAGCTGTTCTCTCCAACGGTACTCTCGGTGGTAGTAATATTGAAGTTGAAGGTCCCAGCTTCCGTACCATCCTCTAACTTCAGCACCACGGCCGTGTTGGCGGGAATCACATCCTCAATCCTGTGCATCGTCAGTTGACTCTTTGCCTTGTTCACCGTACCGGCAAAAGCCTTCACGCCAGACGGGATTTCCAATGCCACGGGAGCATAGAGAGTGGCGTAGCCGGCAGCGGAAATGGTGACGGGGAGGGAGGTGACGGCCTCAAGGGTGAAGCTGTTCCTTTGTTTAAACGATTCTGACAAGGTATTTCTGTCTGCATTACCAGAACCCGTAGAATATAGGTAAGTTTTATTATTCTTGTAAGTGCATGTAACACTATATTGGCCGATATTCCCGCTCACTGCAGCTTCAACATTATATGCGACCGCATTGTCTGAGTTATCCTGGGGGACATACATATCCGCATAAGCAAAGCTATTATTATAAGAAACAAGCTTTGCATCAGATGCCCAAAGGAAGATCGTAGTTGCATCGGTGGCGGCCGTAAATGTAGCACGACCTCCTGCGGCAGCTGCTGTTAGGTAACCTTTAGCACCTTGCGTACTTCTGATGCGAAGGAAAATAGGACGAACCGGCATGTTGAGAGTCATATTGCTGATAGCCGTTGTTGCATTACTCGTAGCTGTTGTCATCTCAGAAGAAGAGTAGTCGGCTGCGGCCGTCCGAATGGAGGTATTGCTGGCGTTTTTGGCATCATCGGTAGCGTAGTTGACATTGGTGTATTCGCCCAAATCGTTACCGATGGTATATTGCTCTATTTTCTGAAGCTTCCCGTCTAGCGTGAGGTAGGCACTGATAAGACCTTCTATGGTCGTCTTCTGTTCGCTGGTTAGCGTACCCACGCATTTGATAATCAGGTTGTCGGCTCCGTCGTTAGGCGTGGCGGCATTCACTCCATAAATCTTGTCACCACCTGCCCCAACCCAGGCATTGACGCAGAGTCTCTGTTCGTCACTATGGGTAAAGCGAAGCGTTCCCAAGACAGAACCCGCTGATACCGACCAAGTGGTAGTGGGATAGCTGTTCAGTTTAAAATAAATGTCATTAATCGCTCCCACAAATTTTCCGCGATGGATATTGTATAGATATTGTCTTCCTCCGTAGGTGTATATGGCAAACTGCTGGTTGGCACTCGTGGCATCGATTGCTACATGAGGGTTGGCAGGCTTGGTGGTACTGCTCTTATACCCTCCACATGCATCCAAATAGGTTTCTCCTGCATAAAGTGCACCACGTTCAGCCAGATTTGAAGATATGGTATATATGCCATCGTTGGTTATAGCCGATGCGTTGGTAACGACTTCTGCATCCGTCTCGTATTCAATCAAGAACTTCTCTACGTTCAGCCATACGCTGCTTCCTGATAAGCTGAAATAGGTTTCCTTTGCGGGCGAAGCTAATGTAACCTTCTTGCTTACACTGGCCGAAGCTGCAAAATCCTCCTTAGTACCACCCGCTGGGGTGATGCCTAAAGCACCTACTGCCGTTCCCACAATCGTGTATGAAATGATTCGTCCTTCACTGATAGAAAGATTGTATCGGTAAGATGAACCAGATGATGCTGTAGTAAATAATCCACCCGAGCTACGCATGTTGTTGCCGCCTGTACTTGTAGCATCGTTAGTTATCAGTTTCACCTGCGGCTTACCAGCAGCTGCCTTGGAGAGCCAAAGGTTACAAAAATTAGAACCATCATCGATATTATTAGTCTCATTGTTATAGAAAGAACCGTCGGTGGTGGTGAAGTTATATGTTAATACTGCATTGCTGAATGTCACGGGATAGATAGCCCAGTCACAATTCCCGCCTGCTACTGTTTGTAATCCCGCATCGTAATAAACGACGGATTCCCCAGCTCCGTTATTGTCTACTCTTTTACCAGTGTTGGAACTTAGGTTCCAGCTGAAAGTTGTTGCACCTTCAATCAGTGTGAAGG
The DNA here is from genome assembly GCA_902767045.1 of uncultured Prevotellaceae bacterium. GTDB lineage: Bacteria > Bacteroidota > Bacteroidia > Bacteroidales > Bacteroidaceae > Prevotella. Next base: position 8,187 of record CACXFT010000049.1, read on the forward strand.
CAAATGCACCATTGTTCCATTGTGACGTGGTAAGGATAGTACTATTGCTAGGGGAGTCTGAATTTGGATAAGCAATACAGGCTCCATCACCGAATTGAACATAGTATAGTCCATCCCCAGCGTCTATAAAACGAACCAAATATTTCATTCCTTCAGAAATTGGTGTACCTGTCAAAGAAGTGGGGGTTATAGAGGTGGCTGCACGGTACACCTGAGTCCCAGTGTTATATATCGGGCTTTCGCCTTTAGTCGAAACGCCTGGAATTCTGTCTTGAGTTATAATATACCAATGATCATTGTCTGAAGCTGATGTAGCACAAGTGATTGAAGTGGCCTTGGAACCTATTGATAAAGACTTTCCTGCGGGAAGGCTTGTTGGCATATCAATCGCAGATAAATTCAAAAGCCATTTGCTGTTACCATCACTACTATCATACAATCCTACAAATTTGCCGTCTTTATTGCCACCATAGAAATTCCAAGAATATGTTGAACCATGAGGACAAATAGTTGCAGCAGTGCCAGACACAAATGTTATATCCCAGTAACTGTTGGCTCCTAAGCTTCCATTTGTTAGTTTAGCATCGCCTGGTTCTGCGTTAACGAAATTAACGTAGGCATTATTGTCTACGCTATAAATGGTATAGCATGTAGTGTTATCATAAGAAACAGATTGGATTCTAAACATGGCAGCACTTGCCAAACTTCCAACACAGGTGTAACTTGTTCCTACATATTTGCTAGTGTTGGCATTATTATGAATGTAATAATATCCATTGATGATGGAGGTTACATCCTTTGCCTCCGCCCCCGCGCACACCATCAGGAGCATGGTTAGTAATGTATAAATTCTTTTCATAAAGTCTTGTTGATTGATTGTTTTTTGGGTTTTGCGAGATCTTGTGTGGGTAAGACTACAGTAGTGACCAGCGCTTGTTCGTCCGGTGACCACTGCTTGGTCAGCTGGTGACCACTGCTTGGTCATCTGGTGACCACTGCTTGGTCATGCGGTGACCACTGCTTGGTCAGCTGCTGACCACTGCCTGGTCATCTGGTGACCAAAAATGGGTCTTCCATGTAGTTGTATCATCATTTATCATTTAGGGGCGACAGCCCCGCCTCAGTCGTCCCACACCGAGTTTTGTGTGGGAACCCCGGCGGGTTCGTCAATCATTTCGCGTGAGAGCACGGTGTTGGTGGTTCGTCCGGCATCGATGGTCAATGGTTCTGACCCGGCTAATAGTTGCAGTCCGTCTAAGGGTGCAGCTGTGCATAAAGGTTTCGAATAAATTTTTTTCATTTTTGTTTACGATTAAGTTATTTAATTATTAGTTATCATGTCGTTTCGGTTGTGCCGTGTGGTCATAGGCAAGCGCAACGGCTTTAAGAACCCTAAAAGGGGATGTTCGCTACAAAGGTATAGGGTTTTGTGTTTTCAAAAAAAAAAACGGTTAATTTTCGTTAATCGTATAGAAATAACCCGAGCCCACCCCCAACCCCAACCCCTCATAAGCCCCCTAAGTTAGGGGGTTGGGGGTCTGTTAAGTTACACGAACCACCCCTATTCACTATCCACTGTTCACTATTCACTGAGTAAAGTTACACAGACCCCCAACCCCCTAACTTAGGGGGCTTAGACAGACCCCCAACCCCCTAACTTAGGGGGCTTATTCGTGTAACTTATGAAAAGAGGGGACTACTTTCTCGTAGTCCCCTCTGCTTTCTGTTTTCTTCTTTCTGCTTTAGGGGCGAAGCCCCGACTTAGAACTCTGCGTTCTTCGGTGTGCGCGGGAATGGTATCACGTCGCGGATGTTCTGCATACCGGTTACGAAGAGGATGAGGCGTTCGAAGCCTAAGCCGAAGCCGGCGTGCGGACAGCTTCCCCAGCGGCGCGTGTCGAGATACCACCACAGGTGGGTCATATCCATCTGGCGGCGCTCCACCTCGCTCATCAGCTTCTCGTAGCTCTCTTCGCGCACCGAGCCGCCAATGATCTCGCCAATCTGCGGGAACAGCACGTCGGTGCCCTGCATGGTGGGACCGGGGGCCACGGCACCGCGGTAGCCGATGGAGCCTCCGTCGGCAGTGTCGTGGTTCTGTTTCATGTAGAACGACTTGAACTCGCGCGGATAGTCGGTCATGATAACAGGTTTCTTGAAGTGCTCCTCCACCAAGTAGCGTTCGTGTTCACTGGCCAGGTCGTCGCCCCAGTTGCAGGGGAACTCGAACTTCTTTCCTTTCTGGATGGCCTCCTGCAAGATGCGGATACCCTCGGTGTAGGGCAGGCGCACGAACTCTTCGCGCAGCACGCCCTCGAGCCGTTCGATGAGCGTTTTGTCGATCATCTTGTTCAGGAACTCCAGGTCGTCTTTGCAGTGGTCGAGTGCCCAGCGCACGCAGTATTTAATGAAGTCTTCCTCTAAGTCCATCAGCTCTTCCTGATCGAGGAATGCCACTTCCGGTTCCACCATCCAGAACTCTGCCAGGTGGCGCGGGGTGTTAGAGTTCTCGGCGCGGAACGTAGGACCGAAGGTGTAGATGCTGCCCAGTGCCGTGGCACCCAGCTCACCCTCCAACTGACCCGACACGGTGAGCGAGGTCTGCTCGCCGAAGAAGTCATCGTCGTAGATAATCTTTCCGTCCTTGTCTTTCTTCAGGTCGTAGAGGTTCTTGGTGGTCACCTGGAACATGTTTCCTGCTCCCTCGCAGTCGCTGGCAGTGATGAGCGGAGTGTGGAAATAGAAGAACCCATGTTCGTGGAAATAGGTGTGAATGGCCATGGCCATGTTGTGGCGTATGCGCATGATGGCTCCGAAGGTGTTGGTGCGCAGGCGCATGTGCGCATTCTTGCGCATCACCTCGAAGCTCTGTCCCTTCTTCTGCATGGGATATTCGTTGTCGCAGGTGCCATACACCTCTATGACCGAGCACTGGATCTCGCTGGTTTGTCCGGCACCCTGACTCTCCACCAGTGTTCCTTCGGCTTTGATGCAGGCCCCGGTGGTAACCTGCTTGAGCAGTTCGGCATCCATCTTTGTGGGGTCCACCACCAGTTGGATGTTCTTGATGGTAGACCCGTCGTTCAGGGCGATGAAGTCTACCGCCTTTGAAGAGCGGTGCGTGCGCACCCATCCCTTCACGCAGATGGGCGCACCGAAGTCGGTGCGGGCCAGTGCGTCAATTATCTTTGTGCGTTTAACAGAATCCATTTCTCATTTCTCATTTATCATTTATCATTTAGCGAAGCGCCTCATTTATCATTTATCATTTAGCGAAGCGCCTCATTTATCATTTAGCGCAGCGCCTACTCATACGCTCCCATGCGCAGCATTTCCACTTCCTTTTCTGTGAGGAAGCGCCAGTCGCCGCGGCGCAGGGCTTTCTTGGTGAGTCCGGCAAACTGCACGCGGTCGAGTTTGGTCACGCGGTAGCCTAAGTGTTCGAATATGCGGCGCACGATGCGGTTCTTGCCACTGTGAATCTCTATGCCCACCTGTTTCTTGTCGGTGTCGCTGGCATATTCGATGGCATCGGCGCGGATGGGGCCGTCTTCGAGTTCTATGCCCTCAGCAATCTGTTGCAGGTCGTGGGCAGTCACGTTCTTGTCGAGGTGAACGTGGTACACCTTCTTCTTCAGGAACTTCGGGTGCGTGAGCTTCGAAGCCAGTTCGCCGTCGTTGGTGAGCAGGAGCACGCCGGTGGTGTTGCGGTCCAGTCGGCCTACGGGGTAGATGCGTTCGGGACAGGCATCCTTCACCAGGTCCATCACCGTTTTGCGCTGCTGGGGGTCGTCGCTGGTGGTCACATAGTCCTTCGGTTTGTTCAGCAGCACATACACTTTCTTCTCAAGTGTCACGGGCTGGTCGTGGAACATCACCGTGTCGGTGCGCAGCACCTTCGTTCCCATTTCGGTGACAACTTTTCCGTTCACCGTTACCACACCAGCCTGTATGAACTCGTCGGCTTCGCGGCGCGAGCACACGCCGGCATTGGCCAGGAACTTGTTCAGGCGCAGGGGTGCTGTAGGGTCGATGTGTGTCTCGCTATACTCTATGCGTTTCTTCATGCTGTATTTGGCATTGGGGTCGTAGCCCGGACGCTGCTGGCGGAATCCGCCTTGCGGCCGCTGCTGATAGCCGCCGCGCTGCTGGTAGCCGCCTTGGTGGTAGCCACCCTGGTTATAGCCGCCCTGCTGATAGCTGCCCCGCTGTTGGTAGCCACCCTGGTTGTAGCCCCCTTGGTTGAAGCGCGGACGCTGCTGGTAGCCTCCCTGCTGGTAGCCGCCCCGCTGCTGGTAGCCTCCCTGCTGACGGTAGCCCCCTTGTTGACGGGGTTGGTAGCCGCCCTGTTCGCCATCGTTGTTGTAGCGCGGACGATAGCCACCCTGTTGGCGCGGTTGGTAGCCACCCTGTTGGTTGTTGTAGCGCGGACGATAGGGGCGCTGTTGCGAGCTGCTCTGCAGTCCGGCACCGAATCCTTCGGGACGGAAGCTGCCGCCCTCGTCGTTCGTGTTGGTGCGGTCGGTGCTGTAAGCACGTTGTGTGTGTATACGCGGGCGCTGAGGTTTCCCTCCGGCCCGATAGTCTCTCTGATAATTGCCTGCAGGTTTGTTATAACCCTCACGGCTACCTTCGTTCTGCTCTACAGACTCAGCTTGTGGTTTGTTTTCTAATTCTTCAAATTCCATAATAGACTCTTTGTTTTGTGTTATACCTTATTATATATATAGGCCTCACGGCCGCTTAAATACCAGTGTAGTTCCAGGGTGTGATTTCCATCAGTTCTGCTTTCACGCTGGGGCTCACCTCTAATTGTTCTATAAACTGGTGAATGCTCTGTTCGGTTATCTGTTGGTTGGTGCGTGTGAGTGCTTTCAGTGCCTCGTAGGGGTGCGGGTATCCTTCGCGGCGCAGGATGGTTTGAATGGCTTCGGCCACCACCGCCCAGGTGTTGTTGAGGTCTTGCTGCAGCTTCTCTTCGTTGAGGATGAGCTTGCGCAGTCCTTTGAGTGTGCTCTGGAAGGCGATGAGACCGTGACCCATGGGTACACCCACGTTGCGAAGCACCGTAGAGTCGGTGAGGTCGCGCTGCAAACGGCTCACAGGCAATTTCTGTGCCAAGAATGCGAGCACGGCATTGGCCATGCCCATGTTCCCCTCTGAGTTTTCAAAGTCGATGGGGTTCACCTTGTGGGGCATGGCACTCGAACCCACCTCGCCGGCCTTGATCTTCTGCTTGAAATACTCCATGGAGATATACATCCAGAAGTCGCGGTCGAGGTCAATCACAATGGTGTTGATGCGGCGCATGCAGTCGAAGATGGCTGCCAGCCAGTCGTAGTTGCTGATTTGTGTGGTATATTGCTCTCGTTCCAGTCCTAACTTCTCGCTCACGAAGTTGTTGGCAAACTCGCGCCAGTTGATGTTGGGGTAGGCCACATGGTGTGCATTCAGGTTGCCGGTGGCACCGCCGAACTTTGCCGTAACGGGAGTTTCCTTCAGGGCGCGCAGCTGTTCTTCCAGTCGGTAAACGAACACCATCACCTCTTTGCCTAATCGGGTGGGGGAGGCTGGCTGCCCGTGCGTTTTGGCAAGCATGGGCACGGCTTTCCATTCCTCGGCATAGTCGTGTAGCTGCTCGATGAGCTCTTCCAGCACGGGAATGTATGCCTGCTCCAGGGCTTCTTTCACCGTGAGCGGCACGCTGGTGTTGTTGATGTCCTGAGAGGTGAGTCCGAAGTGTACGAACTCCTTGAAGGCATCCAGTCCGCCAATCTGGTCGAACTGCTCCTTGATGAAGTATTCCACCGCCTTCACATCGTGGTTGGTCACCTTCTCGATGTCTTTCACCCGTTGGGCATCGGCCACGGTGAAGTTTTCGTAGATGGCGCGCAGGCGCGGAAAAAGGTTGTGCCGGAAGTTGGCGAGCTGAGGCAAAGGCAGCTCGCACAGAGCGATGAAGTATTCAATCTCCACCCGAATGCGGTAACGGATGAGTGCATACTCCGAAAAAAACATGTCAAGACTTTCTGTTTTTCCCCGGTAACGACCGTCAATGGGGGAGATGGCGGTCAGCAGATTAAGTTCCATAACTAATACGTATTGAAATGCGGGTGCAAAATTACGAAGAATTTTCGAATGCGCAAAATATATACCAGTTATTATTAGTTGATGCATAGGCCGATAACACAAAAAAAGGTGAACCAGTAGGCTGGTTCACCTTTTTTTATTGATTGAATTCTAACTGTTCTTAGAATTTGGTGAGCTATTAATAGCTGCTTGCACCACCAGAGTGAGAGCTCTTCTGGTGACCGGTGTAGGTCACGTTGAAGCTTCCGTAGTTGTTGCGAACGAACTTAGCAGCTCCACCGAAGGCACTAATCTCTGTACGTTCAACCTGCTGAGTAGCGAAGGTTGTGATGTACATGGTGCTGGGGATGTTGATGTTCAGCTGATAGCTGCCGGGCAGGGTGTAAACCTGAGCGCGACCATAGTTGCGAACAATCCAGTTCTTCAGGAACGACTTCTGGGCAACGGTAGCAGAGTTTGAGCTCTGGTTGGTCATAGTAGCACCAGCCTTGTATCTGAAGCCAACGATGGGGTTAGAGTTGGGACCTTCCACAGTCTTGTTGTTAGTGATGGTGAGGTTCTCGGTGCTGGCAGTAGCAGCCACGTCGTTCATGCGGAAGAACAGACCGAAGTGGTAGAGCTTCTTGGTTTGGAGGGTAACAGTCTTGCCAGAGATGGTGTACGACATGTCGTTGTTGTTGCTAACCACCTGCTTGTTGCCGTTGGCATCCCAGTAGTAAACACCAATGTAGTCGGCTACAGAAGCGTCGGCCACGTCGAAGGCGATGGTGATGGGCTGAGCCAGGGCGAAGTCGGCAGGAGCGTTACGTCCGTTAGAGAAGTGAATCCAAACACCATAGTACAGAGCATCGGTGTTGCCATAGTTGCCATAAGCACGGGTAGTAGCCTCGCTCTCGTTGTAGAACGGAGTAACCACGATTTCGTTGCCAGTACCGTATGTCTGCTGCTGTTCAGCGCTGAGCAGGCCGGCGGGAGCCGAGATGTTCACGCCCACTGTAGCAGCTTGTGCGGTGGTACCGTCGGTAGCGTCGTTGGCGATGGCTACAGAAGAAGTAGTGGTGGGTTCGTCGGTTGTTGTGGTGGCAGAGGTTACGTTAATGGTCTGCTCTGCAATCTTAGCAACCAGTGTGAGGTATGCAACCTGAATGTTTGCACCCTGGCCCACGGTAACTTCAACAGAAGTGGTCTCGTAGCCGGCGTTGGTAGCTTCCACGATGTAGGTACCCTGCTCCAGTTCGGTGAAGGTGTAAGTACCGTTAGAAGCGGGAGTGGTTGTTCTAACCACCTGGCCAGCTGCGTTCTTCAACGTAACAGTTGTTCCGGCAGGAGTAGTACCGTCAACAGCATTCACAACCTGACCCATGATGCTGTAGGTTGTAGGAGCCGTTACTGTGATTTCAGTGGGCTCTGTTTCAGGCATCGAAGACGAGCTCGACTCATGGCAAGAGGTCAGGGTGAAGATACCCCCCATGAGCATTCCGAAGAATGCTACTTTCAATAAACCTTTTTTCATTTTGTTTGTTTTTTGAATTAATAATTTAGTTATACTTGTTTATAATAAATTCAGTCTTAGACAAAGTCCTCCAGAGAAATAGCGACCGCGCTGCATGGCTGCCTGAATGAGCACATGCTTCAAGAGCAGGTAGTCGGCGCCCACGTTCACTCCGTCGCCATCGTATTCACCAATCAGCCTGAGCTCTTTGGCAAAGCTTGGCTGAAAAGTCAGTCCACCCACGGGTCCGTTCCACTTGCTGTTGTAGTCTTTCGCCCAATGGCGATAGGCCACATGCAGGCCAAGGGTTTGGTTCCACAAATCGTAGTGCTTCGACAGGGCCATGTAGTAGTTGCGGAAGTAGAAGCTCCGCGACTGCCCGTTGTCCTGTCCCCAGAAATCGTTGGCACCCACCACCACCGATGGCCACCATTTCTTTTCCCTGATGGGTTGCAGCCTGAGCGAGAAGTAGCGGTCTTTCGAGTAGAACCCTGTCTTCTTCTCCTTGTCGCGGTCTTTGTGGAACTTCATCATAGTGATGGTGTAGCCCAGCTCAATCCACTTGAAAGGGGTTATAGACATGTAGAAGCTGCCCGTGTTGTATTTCTCACCCTCGAAGCGGAACTTGTCGGGTGTGAACTCCTTGTTGAGGAAGTGCCCGCCTAAGCGCACCGATAGCGCACTGTCCATGTCGGCTGTGGGAACGTGAATGAGTCCTTCCATGCCGGTGTATTGCTGCGCTTTTGTGGTGAGCGGGGTGGCAGCCAATAACATCAGCAGGCTCATCCCGAACTGTTGCAGTTTATTTAGCTTGGCCATAGTCACCTCCTATTCCTATTGTGTTAGCACCCCAGCGCACCTCGTTGGGGTTGAAGTTGCCCTCGCGCTCGTTCTCTTCCGGGTCGGTCTTGTATTGCTTCACCCAATACTGGTCGGAGTGTACGTTGTAGACATGCCGGAAATTGGTGGCGGGACGTATTCTGATACTCTTTTTCGATTTCTTGTAGGGTGGGAGCATCCACACGAACTTGAAGCCTCCGTTGGTATGTGAATTCTTCCCGTACCTGGACGATTTTTCCTGCAGCTGGCCGTAGAGTCCCACGGTGCAGTATTTGTAGTGGCGCATCACTTCGCCCACAAAGGCATAGTCGCTATAGATGTACTTGCCGCCATGGGCGCGGAATTCTGTGTTCCACTTGCTCAGGAAAACGTTCACCCCTCCAAGGAATGTGACCCGCTTGAGCCGTTCGCAGTTGTAGCCGTCGGCCATGGAGAGGTAGCCTGTATAGCCCACCTGTGCATCGAAAGCCAGCCACTTGGTGGCGGGGAACATCCATTTGAGGTCGAAGCCGTAGCGTTCCTGACTGAACAGGCCGCCGCTAAGCTTGAAATGTTGCGAGTCCCACAAGTGCAGCTGCTTGGAGAGCACTGCCATGTTCGGCCTCACCCGCCGGTATCGGTCGCCATAGTCGTTAACCACCGGGATGAGCACTTGACCAGCCACCTGCCAGTCGTGACCCATGTTCCATTTGAATCCCGGGGTGAGTTCGAGCAACACATCGAAAAGCCTGTGCCAGTTGGTGTCGGAGTAGGAAAAACCAACACCGCAAAACAAATCAAGCGTCTGCTTGTTCTGCTCTGTCTGGGCATTTGCAGTGAGTGCCCAGAATGCAAGGATTCCTATTATGTAACTCTTTAGATGCATCATCTAATTACTCATAAATCGTTGCAAAGATACTAATACTTGTTAATATAGAGAACAAAATTAGTAATAAAATTTTGTTTTATAAGATTTATTAACAATTGCGTGGGGGAGAGTTTAGAGTGGAGAGTTGAGAGTGGAGAGTTTAGACTATGGAATCTATAGAAGCTATGGAATCTACGGAAGCTATGGAATCTACGGAAGCTATGGAAGCGCGTAAGAGTACGCCGAAGGTGTGCACTCTCAGTAACCGGGGGTACGAGCGAAGCGAGCACCCCCGGACTGCGACCACTAATAAGCGAACAGCACTCCGAAGGAGTGCCCG
>CACXFT010000050.1 GCA_902767045.1 uncultured Prevotellaceae bacterium
GTCCGTCAGTTTCTTAGCCCCTCTGTTGTAATAATCGCCAGAAATATTTGACACCAATGGATTTGTAGTGAGTAGTACAGATTTTTATCGGACACCAATGATTATAAAAAAGCCCTGGCTCCTATCAGAAGGAAACCAGGGCTTAAACTTTTTGGATAAAACTGCTTTATTGGGGCAGAACAGCGGCACGCTTCTCCTTGATGCGAGCCTTCTTACCCGTGAGGTTGCGCAGGTAGTACAGTTTGGCGCGACGCACCTTACCACGCTTGTTCACTTCAATGCTCTCGATGTTGGGCGACTCGATGGGGAAGATACGCTCCACACCCACGGTTCCAGACATCTTGCGAACGGTGAAACGCTTCTTTGTGCCCTCACCGGAAATGCGGATAACCACACCACGGTAGAGCTGGATGCGCTCCTTTGAACCCTCGACAATTTTGTAAGCGACAGTGATTGTGTCACCAGCCTTGAAACTGGGGAACTCTTTGCCGGTTGCAAATGCTTCTTCAGCAACTTTAATTAAATCCATTTCTTTGTTTGATAATTAATTGTTGTTTGTCGTTCCAACGCAACATAGCGGGCAACTCTTCTTCCCACCATCGGTTACGCCGAAAAGCGGCGCAAAGGTACTAACTTTTTTTCGTTCAACCAAAAAAACAATGAAGAATGAATGCTATTTCACACTTTTTTGCTAACTTTGCGAAATCAATTTAGCATATACCTATTTATATTATATACATGAGAAAAGGTTCAATGATTGTTGGCGGTATTGTGGCCGCAGCATTTTTAATGGGTTCTTGCGCCAGCCACTATCACCTCACCGGGGTAGAGCGCACGCGCATTCTTGTAGACAAACGCTACGATGCTGCAGTAGACCCGCAAGTGGCATCGTTCATGCAACCCTATAAACACCAGGTTGACAGCATGATGAGTCCGGTGGTGGGGCGTTCGGCACGCTATCTGGCTGCCTTCCGTCCGGAGAGCCCGCTTTCCAATCTGCTCAGCGACATTCTGGTGTGGAGCGGTTCTGCCTTTGGCGAGAAGCCCGACTTTGGCGTTTACAACATGGGAGGCATTCGTGCCGCCTTTGCCGAAGGCGACATCACCGTGGGTGATGTGATAGACGTGGCTCCCTTCGAAAACAAGATTTGTTTTCTCACGCTCAAGGGCTCCGATGTGATAGAACTCTGTGGGCATATGGCTGTGAGGGGTGGCGAGGGCGTGAGCCATGCCGTTCAGATGGTGATTGGCACCAATGGCTCCCTGCAGTCGCTCAAGTTGAACGGTGCAGAAGTAGACCCGCAGGCATCCTATCGCATTGCCACCATCGACTATCTTGCCCAGGGCAACGACGGCATGACGGCCTTCAAGAAAGGCACCAACCTGGTGGCTCCTGAAGGCGAAGCGAACAACCTGCGGTTTATCATCATGAACTACCTGCGCAGCCAGCTTGCCGAGGGCAAAGCCGTGGATGCCGCGGTGGAGGGCAGAGTGAAGGTTCTAAAGTAATAAGTAATAAGTATAGTGGCCATAGGATATTATAGATTCTATAGTCTATAGTCTATAGTCTACAGTCTATAGTCTACAGTCTACAGTCTATAGTCTACAGTCTAAAGTCTACAGTCAAATTCTAAAGTCTAAAAGAAAATTTATGAAATATAAACATTTGTCACTTGCTAAAGTCTGCTTCTGCATTCTGTTTTCTGCTTTCTGCTCAACCGAAACCTATGCGCAGGGCACCAAGCAGCTGACCATTCTGCACACCAACGACACCCACAGTTGCATCTATCCTCTTGGTGAAACCCTTGCCGACACGATGCTTGCCGGTCGCGGCGGGTTCATCCGCCGCATTGCCATGCTCAAGGAGGAGAGGCAGAAAGACCCCGATTTGCTCTACTTCGACAGCGGCGATTTCTCTCAGGGGTCGCCCTATTACACCCTCTTCAAGGGCGATGTGGAGGTTGGGCTGATGAACCAGATGGGGCTCGATGCCTCCACCATTGGCAACCACGAGTTCGACTTCGGTTTAGAAAACATGGCCCGTCTCTTCCGCATGGCCAACTTCCCCATTCTCTGCAGTAACTACGATTTCACCGGCACCCCTGTTGAAGGTACGGTTGAGCGCTATACCATCATTCGCCGTAAGGGAATAAAGATCGGTGTGTTCGCCCTCGCCCCCGAGCTTGAAGGACTCGTCTCAACCCAGAACTGCGTGGGTGTGCGCTATCTCGACCCCATAGCCACAGCACAGGAAATGGTGCAGCTGTTGCGCAACAAAAAGAAGTGCGACCTTGTTATCTGCATCTCCCACATGGGGTGGGAGGGTAAGCAAACCATCACCGACGAGCAGATTATCAAGCAAACCCGTGGCATCGACCTTGTGCTTGGCGGCCACTCCCACACCTACTTCAAGCAACTGGAGTATGCCACCGACCTCGACGGCCGGCAGGTGCCCGTAGACCAAAACGGCAAGCATGCCATCTATGTGGGCAAACTGCAGCTGCAATTCGGCAAGTAAGCTGGCTTGCAAGCGCTTAACTCTTAACGTTTTAGTTTCATACATGTAGCAATGCTACACACGGCATGTATGAAGCTAAAACGCAAGGTTTTGGAGTAACAACACTTCAATTCTATCGTTCCTTCTGGGACTTTTGGCGTGTGCCACACCCTAATGACCGATTGGGGTTCAACTTCCCCATGGTGATTTTATATATAAGTTTTTCCCTTTTACATTCAACTTTTTTCCTTTTGGTGCAACTTCCCATGTGTTAACATCATTTAACTTTCGGGGGGGTAATTTGACATTTATTGATTAATTTTGCAGCGTTTTTGTAGTTTATTTAGACTTTTGAGCAATCATAGAATAAGAAAAACGAATTGTGAAATCGATAAATGTCACACTATTGTCAATCATTTGTTTGCTGATGCCAGTTGGCCTCGGTGCGCAAGTGCTTGATACCAGTCATAAGACCGATACCCTGAGCTTTGCTGAGCGAATTTCATTCAGAACGAATATGGTCGATTGGGCCTTGCTCATTCCCAATGTAGGGGTGGAGTTTGATTTGCGTTCCACCAACTGGAGTCGTTGGGCCGTTGGAGCCAGCGTTCGTGGAAACTGGCAAACCCAGCATCGGCAGAAGCGTGGAATGGTTTACAACTTAGTGGAGGCTAAGCTTGAGTTGCGCAACTACTGGCGCACCAAGCAGATAGGTTCCACTTGGGGTGACAATGAGTTGATTCGCTACCATTCACGCAAATGGGATGAAGAATCCCTGGCTCAATGGCGGCAGCTGAGCGAGCAGGAGCGGAATCTATATGATGTGGCACGCGACACCCTGCGCCGTTCGAATGCTTTCAAGCGTGGCATAGACCGGCTCTTTTCGCAGCGTCGCCGCAAGTTGAAGCGTCCGCTTGCCGTGTGGTACCGCGGTGTATATGCCTCTTATAGCAACTATTCGTTGTTGCTGGGCAGCAAGGGGCGCCAGGGCGATGCTATTTCGGCCGGCGTGGTATATGGTATGGTGAAACCGTTGTATGAATTCAAGAACGGCAACACGCTCGATTTCGAGCTCGGACTCAGCGGCGGCCTTGTCTATGCCCGATACGATACCTACCGCCATAGCCGTGAAGACGATTGCTACCCCATCACCAAGCGTGGCAACTGGCATCTGGTGCCTTTCCCCATGCTCACCGACGTGCATGCCGGTTTCGTTTACCGACTGGGCGATTACCCATCTACCCGCAAGTATCGCTACCGCTATGATGTAGACTATGCCTACCGCGAAAAGCTGCGCACGCGTACCGATTCCATTATTTCGGCAAGACGCATGCAAGAGCAAGATGAGCAGGGCTTCCAAGGTGTGCTGAACTATTATGAACGCATGTATCAGAAACTGCAGAAGCCAACAGGTAAGGTTGAAGCAAGAAGAAAGGAGGAGAAAGCTCAATGAATAAACTTTATATAGCACTTTCTCTTACCCTGTTGTTACTGTTTGCAACAGCATGCGAAACCAAGGTTGAACTCTGCGAAGAGTCTGTGCATCCACACGCACCGCGCGTTTCCTACAGTTTTCTTTGGGACATACACCGCAAAGGTCACGAAACGATACCTGTAGACACCATGTATGTGATTGCCAACAGGGTTATCAACCAGTGGAAGAGCTCTATGGTGGTGAGCGCCACCGACCAGCCCAGCCGTGGATACTATTTCTACACCGATTTAATAGATACCCAGCCGCGTGAGTCTGAAACAGAACCTGTCGACACCACCGGCACCGCCTTGGCCGAAGAGAATCTGCGGCCCGGAGTAGACATTCCCACTTCTGAGTTCCACATCAAGGCAGGCGAATATAAGTTCTTTGCTTTCAATATGGACACCACCGAGCTCATCTACAATAATGTTTTTGAGTTTATGCAGGCTCCACCTGAGGAAAATAAACAGCTGCAGGATGTTTATGTTACCTACAAAACTTATCCCAAGGATGGCAATAAAGGCCAGCTGCGGAACATCATACAAGACTGGACCGACTACAACCCATACGCACAATACATACAGCCCGACATTCTGCCTGTTTATTTCGACACCCTGGCTGTTACCAAGATACAGATGTCGCCGGAGCCTATAGATGTTTATTTCCGGCCGAAAACGCTCACACAGGATATAGACATTTATTTCAATATCAATAAAATAGTTGATGTAGAGCCGTTTGTTATCGATTCCATCCGTGCCGAGATTTCGGGCATACCTCTTTCTGTGAATCTCTCGAACGGGTATATCGATATTCAGCACACGGCCAAGATGATGTTCACCACCACGCTCATCCGTCCGGTAACCCAGCAGAACTTGTCGCAAACACCTTTTGCCGACTCTCCCGCCAACACGCAGTTGGGGTGTTATGCCCACATCAATGTGCCCAGTCTGGTGGCCAATCAGTCTTCCGATGTGTTCACCGGGCCCGGTGTTATGCAGGTGATGATTTACACCCATTCGCAAAATACCGACCCACGGCTCGAAGGCCAGCGTGTTGTGGTTAAGAAAATGCAAGGAAAGATAAACCTCTATCATACCCTCACTCAGGCCCAACTCTATGAAATCACCGACGACGGGAAACATGCCCGGCGAAAAGGGTCACAGGCTACACTCTTCATCAATGCCGAGCCCATCACTATTGATGGAGAGAAGATTATCCGCTCGGCCGATAATAACGGAGGACTCGATATTTGGGAGCCGGCCGACCATATTATCATAGACATTTAATCAAGCGTATGAAACATTTGAATGATATATTGACTTCTATTGTAGGAACTTCATTACTCCTCAGTGCTTGCAACCAGCACTACCCCTCTATCGAATACGATGAACCGGAGCAGATTGCAAATAGCGAACAGTATGATAAAACGCCCCTGATGGTGTTTGTCAACAAGCAAGATTTCTTTCACATCACTGCCACGCGTGGAACAGGCGCTTTCGACCTGGATGGAAGTGAGAAATTCAAGAATTCTACCTTTCATGTGTTTGCTTTCCGCAACAACCGATACACCGGAACCACCCTCTCGGAAGATGTAGACCTCACGAAGAGCATACACCTCAACGGACAGCTGATACCCGAGTTCAACGAAGATGGAACCGAAGGGGCAAGCAGGGCTGATTGTCTGCTTGACGGTCCCGACTCGCGGCTTGGCATGCCCACTAAGCTCAGTGCCGACAATTCGGGTGAGCTTCGCACCGTGGTGCAGAGTGAAGGGGCCGACGTTCCCACCTTATTATATTATAGCTCGCGCTATCAGGATGTGGGTTACAACTTCTTTGGCTATCACATTGACGACTTCGACTATACGGCACCCGGTGTGTGCCATCGGCAGAACGATGCAATCTATTACGACCTCACCATCGACGGCTCGCAAGACATTCTTTGCGGCTATGCCCCCGAGCTTACACCGCAGGTGCTCAGCGACCAATACGGAAACCTCGGAATCACAAGTGCCGACAAAGCGAAGATTCTCAACATAGGTGCATATAGCACCTTTGCCGCCCACCGCGACCTACATCCCGTTATCAGCATGAAACACATGCTCGCACGTTTGCGTTTTGTGGCACATCCGGGCGACGAACAGGCAAAGAATATCGTTATACGAAGTCTCGAAGTGCAATGTCCCAACAAAGGAAGGCTCACCGTGGCTCACCGCGACCTGAGCAAGATTGGTTTCGAAGTTGATGCCACCTCTTCGGCCCGGCTGCCACTCTGCGAGGGTTCGGCCGATGGCATAGAAAAATCGGGAGCACTGCAGCCTGTGAGTGTTTCTTACACCGATGATATGGATGGTGTCATCTGGCACCAGCGACCCGGACAGCGCGTGGGTGAAAGTCTGTTGCTGCCGCAGGCCGAAGAATACAAGCTTTTTCTCACCTACGATCAGAGCATTCAACAGCCTGTGCTTGATAGGAATGGCCAACGGCAGTTCGATGCCGATGGAAATCTGATTGCCCGCACCGTCACACACCGGGCCACTGCCGAGTATAATCTCCGGCTCAGTGAGGGCGAGGTGAGTGCCGACTCGCCCAGCTACGACCCCGCCACAGGTAAGTGCATCTTCAAGAAAGGCTATGCCTACACCATTCACATTGGCGTGTATGGTTTGCAGGAAATTAAGGTCAGTGCCAACATCGACGGTTGGATGGAAGGCGAAGAGATTAACCTCGATCCCGACGACCCCACCGTTTCAGACTGAGTATACAGAACCAAATCAGATAATTTATTTACACTATTAATTTTTATTTAAACTATCAGTTATGAAGAAGTATTTCTTTTGTGCACTTGCTGTAGCAGGACTGCTCAGCAGCTGCTCCAGTGACGACAGTGTTTCTGATGCCCCCGGCATTCAGACCTCCGACGAACTTGTGCCCATTCACATCGGTGTGAAGTCGGCTCCCATCAGTGCTGCCACCCGTGCCGTAGGTACTGGCACCGTGGGCGATATTGCCACCGGTTCCAACGTGTGGGCAAATCAGAAAATCAACGTCTACATGCTCAACAAAGGAACCACAGACATGGCCCTCTTTGATGGTATCGACATTTTCAACAATGCCACCTTCATTGCACCTGCCAGTGTGGAAGCAACCTCGGCCGACAATATGGTGGAGGCGCTCACCGAAGACCAGTCTATCAAGTACTATCCCCCTCAGGGCTATTACGATTTCTGGGGTTATCGTTTGGATGGTGCAGAAGCAACTGATCCCGTTATAAGCGACACACAAATTGCCATTCCCTTTGTCATCGACGGTTCTCAGGATGTGATGGTGGCCAAAGCTGTTCCCACCGCAGCCGACAGCGCACTTCTCAGACTTGATGGTAACGGTAATCCTGCTGATGCAGCCACAGCCAATTTAAATGTTCAGCGTGTTTACTCGGCCTTTGCTGCCCGCCGTGGCGTTCAGCCCACACTCGACTTCAAGCACATGCTCACCCGTCTGAAGTTCTTCATTTCAGCTGGCGATGCCCTCACCTGCGATGCCGAACGCGGCATTTTTGTTGACTCCATCAAGGTGATGTCGAAAGCCACAGGTAACCTCATCGCTGCCTACACAGGCGATGAACTTATCGACCAGGTGGTGTTCGACGATGCTGCCGCCTTGGATTCGCTCACCCTGCGCCAGCGCATTGGCAACAACAACGATGCCAACCTCGACCAGCCGCTCGAGACCCTCACTCCCATCCAGCCCGTTTGGAATGTAACGGAAAACAAAACCGACACCGTGCGTGTGGGTGAGTCGCTCATCGTGGCTCCTGCCGATCAGTACGAGCTGCGCATCTCCATCAGTCAGCGGCAGCAGGTTTCGCGCGATCCTTCACTCGACCCCGCCGACCAGTACAAGGTGCTCAAGAATACATACGTGGTGCCCCTTACCACTCCTTCAGGCGCAGCCTTCAAGCGCGGTTATTCCTACAATGTTTACATGACCATGTGGGGCTTCAGCCGCATTACTGTGAACACCACCTTGCAGCCTTGGGTTGAGGACGATGCCGACAGCAAGATTGAAATTCTGCCCGAAGACTTCGACAGCAACAGTTTTTAAGCTATAATTAGGTTTTAATGAATAAGCATATTCTTTTTTCACTCCTTGCAGCTGCCGCGCTCACGGCATGCTCCAGCGACGATGCCACAACTGGCATCGATACGCAGGTGGCAGCCCTGACGTTTGAGGATAGCGATGTGGAAATTCGGCTTTCATCGGGCAGTGGTGCTTCGCTCACCCGCTCGAGCATCGAGTCGAATGCCTATGGAGCCTTCGAAACCAACGGAATAGGTGTCTTCATGCTTGGTTGGCAGACCATGAATGTGAACCCCACAGAAGTTGGCCTCACATGGACTCCCGGAGCAATCGCTACCACCGGAACGCCCAACTTTGCCATCAAGCTCGATAACCTTGAGGCCAATGCCGTGATGAGCGACGATGCCACGCAAACCAACATCGAGTGGGCAACACCTGCCACCTATTACTATCCGCTCGGACAGTGGTATAATTATCGCTTCTATGGCTATGCACCACGAGTGGAAGGGAACAATCTCATTTCCACATCCACCCAGCGTCAGGCCGTGATCACCATTGACGGAACCAACGATGTAATCTGGGGACGCGACGATGTAACCACCGCTGAAGACCACGCCGCAGGCTACACTGTTCCGCAGTATGCCTACAGCTCAAGGTTCTTCCGCGAAAGTGCCGCCAATGCCGAGTCGCTGCCTAACATTCCCTTCAAGCACCTGCTTGCACGGCTCACGTTCAGTGTTATTGCCGGTGCCGATGCATACGGGTCTACCGAGGAAGCTGTGAAGATGCGCATCCGCAGCATCAAGCTGCTCGATATTCCCACCGTGGGCACACTCACCATTGCCGACCGCACGAACCCTGCCAACGAAGGCAACATCGTGTTCAACTGGAACGAGAATCTCGCCGACCTGCCCTTGCTCGGTGCTAATGACTACGACTTTTCGAACGACGACCCCTCCGCTTTGCCTGCCGTTTCACTGGAAGAGACTCAGGTTGGTCAGGGTATACTCATTCCTGTGCCTGAAGCCGGCCACCGTTTCTTCATTCGTGTGAAGATGACCGACGAAAACGGAACTGAGTTCGACGAAGTGGAATATCCCTTCGAACTGGAAAAGCTGAACCCCTCATACCAGTTAGAGGCTAACCACTCTTACAACATCCGACTGGTGGTGCGCGGGCCACGCAAGATTGAGGTTCGTGCAACCCTGAAGAATTGGGAACCGGTAGAGAATGTATTTGATGATCGTGAAATCAATTAGAACTGTCTGTTTTTGAATATAATTTTTTTTGTGATCGGCAAGGGGGACGGGTTGGGGCAACCCGCTCGCTCCCCCTTGTTTTTCTTCTTTAGTTGACGAGTAGACAAGTTGACGAGTTGACGAGTAGACAAGTAGACGAGTTGACAAGCTGATTGTTGATAGCTGTTCACTATTCACTATTCACTATTCACTATGAACTATGAATTGAAGAAATTTTTGCTCTTATTATGGGCGGTTGTAGCAAGTGAATGCGCACATGCGCAGTTGCTTTCCGTAGGAACCGATATGGCAGCAGATGCACTGATGGCCCCCAATATGGGTTTCGAACTTGTAACAGGCGAGCGCACCACGCTTGGTCTGCATGCCTTTTATTGTGCCAAGCCCTGGTGGGAGAGCGAAACCAAAGAAATCATGGGTGTGCAACCCGAGTTGCGCTATTTCTTCTCGGGGCGTCCCATGCACAAGCACTTTGTGGGCGTGGGCGGAATAGCAACGCTCTACGACATGGCGTGGAAGGGGAAAATCTATGATGGCATGGCAGCAGGCGCAGGTCTCACCTTCGGTTATGTCTTCAACCTGACGAAGCGACTCAACATCGATGCCCATGCCGGCTTCGGTGTTATCGTTTATCGTCATAAAGAATATTATAAATACGACAACTACGATGTCGACTACTCCATTGGCGGGCGCACCCGCAGCAATGCCACCGGCTACTTTCTGCTGCCCACCCGCATTGGCGTGTCGCTGACCTATATATTGAAGTAAATATGTATAAACAAATATATTGAAGTAAATATGTATAAACAAATTCGAATCTATCTGTTGCTATCCATGATGTTGCTCATCATGCCAGCGGCTGCCAACCTTTCAACAGTGGCTGCGCAAGATGGGGCACAAACCATATCCATTAAAGTTATCGTGAAAAGTAATGTCAAAGATGATTCGGGAGATGGAAGCATAGTCGAAACCGTTTATTGGCAGGCCTATCAGCGCGACCGCGCCATTGTCATCAAAAACGAACTGGAAAGACTGGTCGAAGAAGGCAACCGGTCTGGTGGTGGTGAGCAGGATCTGCAGATTGAATCGGACGAAGTGTTGCAGAGAATAGGAAAGGGTGAGAAGAGAACGAGAGACGATGTCTATGAATTTACACAAACCGATGGATTCGGTCAGATACGCAACTATCAGTTACCAGAAGGTTATGCCATCATCTTCATCGATAAATTAGGAAAGGGTATCGCACTCTTTGATCTTGAAGGCAATCCCAAGCCCCAAAAAAACGAAGAGGGAGTCTACGAAGTGGAAATTAAAACCAACCGAATCAAAGAAACAGTTATTACGGGTAGTTACAGTGGGGTTAAATTGGAGGGCGGAAGTGGTCGATCCACTCGCGATAAGGAAATATGGAATCTCTCCATTTTCTTGCCTAAGGGTATGGCCAAACCCAATTCCAGACTCATCATCCAGCCCATTGCCGTGAATCTGGAAACTGCCGATACCATCGATTATTGTCACCCCATAGTCTACGAGGGTGCTGCCTACCATGAAACTCAAGATAAGCGCATGGGCTATCATTTCTTGAAAAACGATTCCTTGGGGGCTTTCTACAAATCGAATATTGTGTTGACCGATTCGGCCGATATGCGCATCAACGAGCGTGTGGTATATCAAAAACGAAAGGAAGACATCGAGAAACACACCAAGTTCAAGGCTGCCGTGTTCAAATATTCCTTGGAAGACTACCATTCGCCCTACATGCAGCGATCTTACGCCGGGCAGTACCCCGAAGACCCATTGAAGTTCATTGACTTCAGCGTGGGCATGAACCCGCTTGACATCAACTATACCGACAAGAGCGGGCGGCTCTACTTTAAGGAAGAGGCCGTTGTGCAGTCGATTAAAACCAACCGCAACCTGCCCATGCGGTTCGAGGTGGGCAAGTCGGTATTGATTCGCGACTCGCTCAATGATGCTATCCGCGACAGCCTGGTGCAGGAGCTTGGCCTCTTCAAAGATAATATGCAGGTAATTCATGTCACCGGTGCTGCTTCGCCCGACGGACAAGACGTGAAGAACGAACAACTGGCACGAGACCGTGCGCGGGTGGCAGCAGTCGCGATTAATCCCTATCTGCCACCCGGTCTAAAGGCGAGCCCCGAACCACCGATTGTCTACACCTGGGGTGATGTGCTCCAAGAATTGGAGAAGAAGAATTTCACTGAAGAGGCCGCAGCTGTCAGAGCTATTGTGGAAGCCGGTGCATCAAGTCCAGCTGATGCCATGGACGGTCCCATGCGGAATCTGCCTTTTTACGAAGAGAAGGTGGTGCCCATTCTCGAGTCGATGCGCAAAATGGTGTGCAGCTACGAATATGTCACCAGCCGACCGCTCTCTGCCACCGAGGTGTACAACAAGTTCATGGGTTACAAGCAGGCCGGAACGCTCGACAGTTTGGCTCTTCTCTCCAATGGCGACTTCTACAATCTCTACAACGTTCTCGACAGTGCCAACCAAGACATCCTCACCAACTATGCCTACAAAGCAATCACCCGCCAGAGCAACTATGTCGACTATCCCATCAGTGCATTCATTGCCAACCGCAAGGCCATGTTGATGAACAAACTCGGCACGCCCGATTCAACCATTCTGCAACCATTCATACAGATTGATGAAGGAACCGATTCCACCACCCTTGTGCTGAACAGAATCAGAAGGGTGGGCGACAATCTCATCTACATGAACATGCCCGGCATCCTGCAGAACCAGGCTGTAACTTACCTGCAGTTTGGCGACGACGAGTGTGTGACGAGAGCTTCGCAATATGCCAACACCCTGGCCAAAAACCTGCCGGAAGACAAGGATATACAAAAGCTGGTGGCTGTGGTGAATTTCGTGCGCTTCTTCCCCGATGAAGACGGACTCTCTGCCTCCGACCGTGCCTTATACGAGCCGGCCAAGCAACATGTGCTCAACTCGGCACCCAACAACCGTGCCATCCTCTTCACCGAAATTCCCTCGTGGGGAGAGCGTGCAAAGGCTCCCGCGCTGGTGCGGCTCATGAACGACGACGACCCCAAGAAATGGTATATGCGAGGCATTCTCTATGCTTCTCAAGACAGCATCGAGAAATGCAGGGTGGATGTAACCGACCTGCAAGAGCCAAAGGCTGTGGTGGTGCCCGGTTTCGAAGATTTCAAGATTCTTTCGGAAGAGGAAGAAGAGAAACTCGCCTCGGGAGAATTCACCGTCTACCAAAACCGCAGAACGGCCTACGAAGAAGCCCTCAAGGCCCTCACCGCAAGTGAGGGTAAGGAAGAGCAAACGAAAAGAGGCAAAGAGTTCATTCCTTATTATTTAGGTTATTTCCAGCACTGCTTCGACCTCGACCCCTCCTACATGCAATACTATTTCACCGAAGGGCATGTGCAAACAGAAGTGAGACAGAAGTATAAGTATAAAATCAAGAATATGGAGCTGTATAGGAAGCTCTTCAACAAATACCTTGCTCCCATGGAGCGGCATTCATCTCAAGAAGAAGTAGATAAGCAAGAAAATGAAGAATAAGTTTCTATTGATGGCCTTGCTATGTGCATGCGTGGTTCAGGCATCGGCACAAATCAACACCGACTCGTTGCTGCAAATCTACAACGAGGCCGACACCACCGAATATGGCGAGGAGAATCCTTTCATGAAGGGCGAAACGCTCAAGAACCGTAATCCGCAGAACAAAGCGCAGGAGCGTGGCGATTTCTACGGACTCGACTATGTGATGGAGCGCCGTTTCCTGGAACACGGCGAGCAGTTCACCCGCCGCTGGGACGATCACCTGTTTTTCTCCATCGGTGCCGGCGTGGAGCAGCTGGTGGCTCCCACACACGAATATGGCTTCCAGCCACTCACCACCGTGCACTTGGGCATAGGCAAGCAGTTCAATAGATACCACTCCCTGCGACTCATCGGCGAAGGGGCCTTTGGCTATCAGCAACACAGCAACCATGTGTTCATGAAGTATGGAGCCAAACTCGACTATCTGTTCAGTCTTTCTTCTTATTTCAATGGCTACAACCCTTCGCGGCTGTTAGACGCTTCAGCCGTAGTGGGCGGAGGCTACCAACATTCGAAAATGGGAAAAGGTGGTGTAGATGCCAATTACTCCGATAATTCATACGAAGGGCACTTAGGCTTGCAACTGCGGTTCTTCACCGGACCGCAAGGCTATCTCAATGCAGAACCCTATGTGGGCATCGGCTCCGACCAGATGGACTTGAGCCGGAATCGTAACTGGCGCATGTTCGACCTCTTCTATGGCGTTCGGCTCAGCTACATCTATTACCTGCATAACAACCTTTCGCCCGAATCGCGCATGCGCTTCATCAAACAGCGCAACGAGCGCAATACGCTCTCGCCCGACTCGGTGCTGCGCTCCTGGCAGCAGCCCTGGTTCTTGGAGTTCTCTAACGGACTGAGCTTCATCAAAACTCCTCAGACGAGCTTCTCTGAGTCTATGGGCAACGAGATGACCATTTCGGTGGGTAAATGGTTCTCACCGGTGATAGGCTTGCGCCTGTCTATGGCCACCCGCATGAGCACATGGGACGTGAAAAAGACGCCCGAACAGGAAACGCCCACCTACCGGCCGCCCTACGAACGCAAGGTGAGCAATGTGTATGCGTCGGGGCGTGTGGAGGCTATGCTCAACCCGCTGGGCTTCAACCGCAACTATTCGTGGAACGCCCCTTTGGGATTCTATCTGCTGGCTGGTGCTGAAATGGGATGGCTCGTGAAGTACGAAGCCGACCGACTCAGCTGTCGGAGTGAAGCTTACACTGCGGGACTGCACCTGTGGGCACGACTCACCGACGGGTTGCAGGTGTTTATGGAACCCCGCTACGCGCGTAATATATATAAGGTGCCCTACACAAACAAGAAGTGGGAGAAACTCTACCGCGACGATTCCTACACCATCAACGTGGGGCTCACCGTGAACACCATCGGCCGCCGGTTTCGCAGGGTTGCCGATGATGCAGAAGGCTGGAATGGCCGACTCTCTTTCGGACTGGGCGGCGGAACCAATTTCATTCAAACCAAAGGCAGCTACGGCAATGCACGCATGGGCTACAATGCCGGTGCTTTTGTGCAGTACAGGGTGAGCCATGTCTCGTCGGTGCGCCTTTCCTACGAATATGTGTCTCTCTCGAAAAAGTGCCTTTCTGCGTTCTTCGATTACCCCTCGGCCGATGTCAGCTCCAATGCAGGGCGCGTGTCGCGAACTGGACTCTTGGAACTGAACTACTCGTTGGGCATGGCTTCGCTCGACTATGTGATTTCGCTCACCGATGCCATGTATGGCTATCGGCCCGGGCGTCGCTTCAACTTCTCGCTCGCCTTAGGTCCCACATGGATGAACCGCATGGAGCGCAAGGCCACACTCGATGGTTCTGAACGCCTTCAAGACGGGCATGTGGTGAAGATTCCTGAGGGAAAGGCACCGCGCTCGTGTGTGGGCGGAAGTGGTTCGCTCATGCTCACCTACAACATCAGCAGGCACTTAGGCGTGTTCTTTGCTCCCAAGGTGTATATCATGCCCAAAGATCTGATGCCTGAGTTTGAAATGCTCAAGCAAAGGTTTGTTGAAACCATCAACCTGGGTGTTCAATATAGGCTTTAAAGGTTCATAACGATAAAAGAATCATAACGCTTAAAGATTCATAACGATGAAGAAATTATTATTCAATACCCTTGCTCTGTTTCTGTTGCTGGCTTTTGCCACCGTGCCGGTGGAGGCACAGAAACGTGTAGACTTGAAAGCCGTGGTGGATGCCTTCGACTCTACGGTAGTGAAATACAACGGACAGGAAGACTATCTGGAACAGCTTGCCGACATGCTCTGCAAACGACACGACTACAATGCCGAAGTGCTCACGGGCATAGCCAATGCCTTTTTTCGCCGCTCGGCCGTATATAGCGAGCGGGCCCGGCAGTTAGGAGACAAGTATATTGATTTGGCGCTTGCCAAGCGCAAGCAGTATGTGCCTGCCTACATGGTGAAAGGCAACACCTATATGTCGGAAAACTACCCCGACTCCATACTGCGGCACGGCTATGGACTGACCAACGATATAGACAGCGCCCTCTACTGGTTCCAGCGTGGTATCGATGCCAACCCGCAAGAGGTCCTCGGCTACGAAGAGTATGCACTGGCCCAGGCGTTTGCCATGACTTTCAGCAGCGAGCGTTCCGAAGCTCCTATAGTGGCCAGACTGCAGGAGTATGCCAAAAACAAACCCGATTATCCAGTCTATCTAAAAGCAGCGAAAATGTTGGGAACCGTGAAACTGTGGTCGTTGGCTCTGAATTGTTATGAAAAAGTGGATATGGAAGACATGAATCTTGAACAACTCAGGGAATATGCTGAACTCTGCGGTGAGGACTACACTCGCATGAACATGGTTACCGCTTTTGGTAGCAACAAATTCCCAGGCGAACCGATTTTTGCAAGATTAGGAATGATTGCCAACCATAATTTGGTAGATGAAACATCCTCGCATGAAGATTCTATCACGCATTACACAGCAGCAAAGGAATATTGGGAGAAGTTGCAAGGGTTGGTTGGCTCTCCTACCGAGAACGATTATATTGTGGCTGCAGGGGCATACAACGGTTTGGAAGAATACGACAAAGCTGCAGAATGTTATGAAACCTTGTTGTCCAAAGGTGATTTGAAACGTGAAAACCTGGTGTTCTCAAGTTTTATTTCAGCGCTCTCGAAGATGGGAAAGTGGGACAAGGCTGCAGAAAAATACGAAGAGCGTATTCAGCGATTGCTCAGCGATGGAAAAGAAAAGATTGCCGCCGACCAGTATTATTACTACGCAGTGCTGTTCTCTAACCATTATTTCCTGACCGATTCTCTGTCTTTCGAAGAGAATATCAGCATTCTACAGAAAGGCGACAGCGTGATGAACTATGCGCAACAACATTTCACTGAGTTTAACAATATAACAAAACAGGATATTTACAGCCTGCGCCTGAACAATTTCTATGGTTCCATGATGCGTGAGTATTATAACACAGATGTGAACATCAACGATGCCACAACCCCCGAGGGTGTTGATTTTTGCCATCGCTATATTGCATTGGAACAGCAGAAGCCGCAAGAGATGGAAAGACCGTCGGGTCTTCTGCGTGCCTTCAAATATCTTGCATACCACTATTACATGATGGATGAAAACAAGGCAAACGGTTTAAAATGTATCGACTATTGCTTCAAGGCTCTTGACATGGATCCGGAAGATAGAATGATGAATAACATTCTCAAAACAAATAAAATCAAGAAATATCTGAAATATTATAAATAACTCAATATATCTGTGAACATTAAAACAAGCATACTAAGTTCTGCGCTGTTCGGCTTGTTGCTGACAGCCTGCAACGAACAAGCCGACATGCAAGGTCTGGAACAACTGCCCGATATGGTGCCCGTAACTTTCTGTCGAATGGTGCCCAGCATAGAACTGCAAACCCGTGCCGCCGGCAACCAATTCGAAACCGAAGATGCACTGGGCATCTTTGCCGTGGACTCAATTAACAGCGGGTCGTCGCGGCTCATGGCCACAGACAACTATGCCGACAATGTGCGATATGATTTCGATGGTAGCGGCTTTGTGTGCCAGGGCAACCCCATCATGCAGTTCCGCGATACTCCGCTGTTGCTCACCTACTATGCCGTTTATCCATACCAAGCTGGCATCACTCCCACCTTCCGCTTTGAGGCCGCTGCCGACCAGAGCGCGCACAGCAGCTATACGCGCAGCGACCTGGCTATGCAGAAAATCACCACCACAAATTTGCAGGTGGAGCTGCAGCTGCAACACCTGATGAGCAACGTGGATGTTGCCGTGTGCGGCACCGACATCAACACCCATAGCGTGCAGGTGGCTGTTACCAACGTGGCACTTGCCACCTGGGTGAACCTGAACAGTCAGCAGGCCGTTGCCACCAACGATGTTACCAGTCAGGTGCAGTGCGAACTGTATGAGCAAACTGTCAACGAGTCGAAGTTCCATGCCATTGTAGCACCGCAAACCCTCACACAGGGCAACCAGGCCGTGGTGATAACCCTCGATGGTGTGAGCACCGTCTTCGACCTGCCTGCCTCCTATCAGTTGCGTTCCAACACCCAGCTCTCGCTCGTGTTCGACGTGATTGAAGATGATGGCGACATCGTTATTCGCTACGGCGGTGTGGAAGAAGAACCACAGCCTGTTCATGCTCGTTGTCAATAACCAAGTATCAACCTACTAAAAAATATCCGACTATGCGAAAACTAAGTTCCATTTTCTTTCACCTGTTGCTCACGGCCTTGCTTTGCATCACCGCAAGTGCCCAAGCCAAGGAACGCACTGCACCCGAAATTACTTCGCAAACATTGCAGGCGGGACAATCGTATTATGTATATAATGTGGGCAGCGGATTGTTCCTGTCTTATAATTCCCAGTATGCCGTTGCATCTGCCGTGCCGCACAAAGTGCAGTTTGTTCATCAGTATGGTAACTCTTACAGTCTGAATTTTACAGACATTGATAGAAGAATTCAACTGTATGATGATTTAGAACTGACCACATGGAGCACAACTGACTCCGACACCCATGCCAATGTAGAGGCTGTGGAGGGTGGCTACAGGTTGTGCCCGAGAAATAATAATAGCAACAACCAGTACCTCGGCGTTTCCGACGGAACTTTAACTCGGCTCATGTCTTCCGGTGATATCGTATGGATGTTGTTGTCAACAGAGGATAATGATGCTCAAAGGCTTGGGCTTTACAATGCTCTGATGGAGTCCGACAGCTACGATTTCGACGTAACGAAATACGATGCAGTCTATGAGGCGCCCGACGTAGACAAAGATTCCATCGCTGCTGTTGCTGAAGAACTTGTTGCTCGCAATGCGTTGGCCAAGGTAATTGCTGATAACAGCAGTTTGGGTGGATTGCTGGGCAAGTGGAAGCAGGTGCTCTACGATGTGGAGAGCACCAAGGCACAGCTCGATGCTGCCCGGTTGGAATTGCAGCACTCATTAGATTTCACCAATGCACTGACGACTATTTCCTCGAATGAATATCCCATGCTCTTTGTGCGCACATCGCCTTACTGGAAAGTGCTAAGCAATAATTCTCAGTGTGCAACGATAGAGTATAATTATAATAGCCGGTATAATATGGACTGGTCTCAAATGTTTACTTCTGACAGTGGATCTGGTTATGTAGAAAATTATCGCGATTATCCGTTAACGCAATGGGACTTGCCAGTTATCGTTGAGGTAGACGAAGAGGCTTCGTTCTCTTTCAGAATCAACTGCTCTGGCAACTACAATTCTCCCATGGTGACGGTTATCATCGATGGAGAGGAAATGCGCAGGGTGGAATATACCGAAGCGAACCTGTTTAAACGCTATAATTTCTTGCTCACTCCCGGTGTGCACACCATCACGTTGCGATGCCAGCGAAACTACGGGAACTCTTATGATACCTATTTCGGACTTCATGATTTCGGCTGTCGCAAGGTGGACGAAGAAATCAGCGTGAACTTGTTGGAACCCGGCAGCCTTGGCACCGAGGTGCTCTACAATGTAGACAACATTCGCCAGGTGAAGCGGCTGAAGGTGAAAGGCCCCATGAACGACGACGACTGGAACCGCATATACATGATGACCGACCTCACGTCGCTCGACCTGGAAGAAGCGGAAATCTCTACCATCAAGGCATCGCAGGTGAGCGTAGATGCCCACAGCAGTCTTTCCAATCTGGCTCGCTTCGTAATGCCCCGCACGGTAAAGACCATCGGCGAGAAGGCTTTCTTTAAAACCAATATAGGAGCGCAGAACTTCCCCGAAGGGCTTACCTCCATTGGCAACAACGCATTCCAATATACCGATGTCACCCAGGCGGTGCTGCCTTCTACCGTTCGCAGCATAGGCAGCTACGCCTTCAGTCATTGCAGCGCACTCACCGAAGTGAGCATTCCCGACAGTGCCGCCGTTGGCAGCTATGCCTTCAACACCTGTGGCAGGTTACAGCGTGTGCAGTTTGCCGACAATGCCACGGTCGGCTCGTATGCTTTCTATCAGTGCAACCAACTGGAACAGGCTGTGCTGCCTGCCAACCTGACGGACGTGCCTTCGTATTTGTTCTGTTACTGTACGAACCTCGACACCGTGACCATCGGCAACAAGGTGCAGTCTGTGGCCGACTATGCATTCGCTGGTTGCACCAACATGAACGCTACGCTGCCTGAGACGCTCACCACCGTGGGCGCATCGGCCTTCAATAGCTGTAGCAGTATGAGGTCGCCACTTCCGGCTGCCGTCACCAGCATTGGCGAATATGCCTTCCGCTTGGTCACCTTCGATGCCCTGCACCTGGCGCAAGGAACCACCGTGGGCAATTATGCCTTCAACGGGGCTTCGTTCGCTGTGCTCGAAATAGGACAGAACGCATCCATCGGAACGCAGGCCTTTGCCAATAACACCCAGCTCGACTCGGTGGTCATCGGCGAAAACTCCTCGTTGGGCAGCAACGCATTCGTCGGCTGCACCAATCTGCGCTACATCGAATTCCCCTCTTCTTATTACCAGTGCACCACCCAGGTGCTGAGCAATATCTCTGGCGGACAGCTGCAAAAGGTGGTGTTCAAATCGCCCACCATGGTGAACGGCTCGGCTTATGCGCAGTTCTTCAATGGGGTGGAAACATCGGCACTCACCATTTCGGTGCCAGCCTATCTGCGCAACACCTACCGGCTCGACAGCTATTGGTATAACTGGCCCATAGAGGGCTTCGAAACGCAGAACGTTGACTCGTGGTATATCAACAACCCGCTCACCCTGAATGCCCGCGACCGCTTCGGAGGCATGCCCTCAATAGAACAGAGGGGCAATGCCACCTACCTGAAAATCAACGGCGATTCGGCACAGCAGTTCAACAACTTCCTCACCTATAACCAACTTATGCAGCTCTCAACCAGCGACAACATCACCATCAACGGACAATTAAGCATTGGCTACTACACCAATGCCCTTCGCTGGTATTTCCTGTGCATGCCGTTCGACTTCCGCGTGGGCGACCTGCACAACGACAACAATGCCGAGTTTGCCCTGCGCATCTACGATGGTGCCAAACGCGCCACTGGTGCAACGGGTGCCAACTGGATTGATTGCACTGCCGACGACATCATACCTGCCGGACAAGGTTTTATTTTTCAAACCAACAAGGCTGCCACCACCTTTTTTGTGGCCCAAGACAACGATTCGAAACAGAACATCTTCTTGAACCGCATTTTTGTGAAGAGTCTCGATGCAAACGATTCTGAAAACAATGCTCACAAAGGCTGGAACCTGGTGGGCAACCCCTGGCGAACCTATTACAACAACCATAAGCTGAACTTCACCGGACCCATCACCACCTGGACGGGGTCTACCTACAAGGCTTATTCGCTCATCGATGACGACTATGCCATCAAGTGTGGTGAGGCTTTCTTTGTGCAGTGCCCCGACGAGGTGAACAGCATCTCTTTCCCTGTTGACGGCAGGCAGCTTACTGCCGACATTGAAAGTCAGAATGCGGCACGAGCAACCGAGGCTCCAAACCGCTGGATTGTGAACCTGTCGCTCACCTGCGATTCGCTGACCGACCAAACCCGTGTGGTGGTGAACAACATGGCATCGGCAGATTATGAAACCGCTTGCGATGCTGGCAAGTTCTGGAGTATGGACGCTCAGACACCGCAGCTGGCTTCGCTCGGCAGCGACGAACACACGGTTTATGCCATCAATGAGCGTCCGCTTTCCAATGGAGCGGTGAAACTGTGCGTATCGCTTCCCACCGCTGCTACCTATGTGCTCCGTGCCGACCGTAACGACCTGGGACAGGGACTGATGCTCATCGATCACGACCTGAATGTGCAAACCGACCTCTCACAGGCCGATTACACTTTCTATGGTGCTCAGGGCTACGATACTTCGCGCTTTGAACTGCTGCTCGCAGGGGGTGGCGTGACCAATGTGCACGCTGTTGCTACCCGCTTACAGCAGCCGGAAGAAGTATATACCTTGGGAGGTGTGCGCTTGAAGGAACTGCCTGCAGCCAAAGGTGCCTATGTGGTGCGCCAAGGCACACAAACCCGTAAAATAATGGTGAAGTAGGTGTATGTTTATGGTGATGTTACGAACCCATTTTTCGGTGCGGCTCTGTGTCTTGCTGTTCGTGCTTTCTTTCAGCACGAACATGCTGGCGCAGTTCCACCCCGACAGTCCGCCCGACCCGGAAACTCCTACCGGGCCTCCTGCGCCTGTTCCGCAGTATCTGCTCACGGTGAGGGCCTTACCTGCCGAGGGCGGAACAGTTTCGGGTGGTGGCCGCAGCTATGAGGCCGGCACCAGCGTGAAGGTGAAAACCACGCGCAATGCCAACTACACCTTTTTATATTGGGAGAACCGCCACGGCGAAGTGGTGTCTAACCAATTGGAGTTCTCGCATGTGACAGCTGCCGAAGACGATACACTCACGGCATGCTTCCGCTTCACCCCAGGCAGTCCGGCCGACCCCTCGGAACCCGTCTTCGACGACCCTGACAGTCCCGACCCCGTCTACTACAACCTCACGTTAATGGCGCATCCAACCGAAGGTGGTACCGTGAAGGGTGGGGGAAGCTATCTCCCCGGCACTGCGGTAACGCTGAGGGCATCGACCAATGCCAACTACACCTTCCTTGGATGGTTCAAGAGCGATGGCACCACCTTGGTGTACACGCAGGCACAAGTAAGTCATGTGACCGCTGAACAACCCGACACACTGGTGGCATGCTGGAAATTCTCGCCGGGCAGTCCAACCGACCCCGAAACGCCCGAGTTCCCGGAACCAACAGTGCCCACACCGGTGCACATCCTGCGGGTGAGCGTGCCTGAGGGGGGAACGGCCCGGGTGGGAAACACGAATGTTGCCACGAACAACAGCACTACCGTTTCGCTGCAAGAAAATGCCACCACCACACTCAGGGCAACACCTTCGGCCAACTATGTGTTTACCGGGTGGTATCAGGCCGATACACTCTACACGCAGGCGGCATCGTTCACCTTCACAATGGACACCTGCAACCACCATTTGCAGGCCCGGTTCCGCTTTCAACCTTCATCGCCCGATGACCCTTCAACACCCGCCACATCGCAATATGCCTTTTACCTGATGAACCGTGTGGGTAAGCCCGGCGACCTGTTGCGCATGCCCATCTATTTCACTTCGCTCGACTCGCTGCGCAATGTGAGCTTCCAGCTCACTTTTCCCAGTCAGCTCATGCCAGATATGAGCAGCGTTACACTCTCGACCAAGGCTCAAGGCTACGACCTGCAGACGGAAAGCGTGAACGACACTACATGGGTGTTCAACCTGTCGGGTGGCATTACACCGCCCGGCAATACTGCACTGGTAACGGTTTCGGTGCCCATTCCGGAGAATATGGAAACAGGTGTCAGCTTCCCCGTGCGCATCAATCAGGTAACGGTGATGCAAACCAACGGGGAAACCGTGGCGGCCTCTACCCGCAACGGCCGACTGTCGGTGTATATGTATGGCGACACCAATGGCGACAACGTGATAGACCTGCAAGACAAACGCAACCTGATTGTATGGCTGCTGAGCCAGACCACGGAGGATTATTACGAAGAAGTGTGGGATGTGAACAACGATGGCACAGTGACCGTTGCCGATGCTATGCGCATTGTGGAAATCATCGACGAGCAAGAGGGGCGCACACCCTTGCAGGTGGAGGATGTTACAGCTACTGAACGCGACTGCATACAGCTGTTGCCCATGAATAGCACCGCAGCAACGGGCACCGACGACATGGTGATGGTACACCACGGTGGTGCCGATGCGTGGGCATTCCAGGTTGACATACAACTTCCCGAAGGCTTGCTTTTCGACGACCAGGGCGGTTCGCCTTTCTCGCTTTCACCGGCACGCTTCCCCGCGTCGGCCGAAGGGCACCACATCGACTATGCTCGTTTGCCCAACGGGTGGTGGCGCATCATCGTTTCGCCCGACGATAGCACCCGCATTGTAGAGCGCAGTGGAGCCGTTGCTACAGCTCGCTATGCTTCTTCGCTTGCCGAAGGGTTGCATCCCATTCATGCCAAGCGGCAGGTGATAGCACTCGACGGGCATAGAGCCATCAGTCCGAAGGCATCGGTTTCTTATGCCGTTGCAGGGCAGTCACCGCTGCAGGCAGCCGGACGGGTGAGCCTGCCCCAGTTGGATGGGCGCATGCTCGGCTTTGTGGTCGACAGCCTGAATGCGGGTCTCAAAGGAAATAACAAGCTAACTGAACTTGAACTGACCGAAGTTACAGCCTTTGCCGATAGCATTCGCATCGATAACCCCAACGGACTGATTGTGGTGAGGCAGGGTAGGGGGATGGATGGCACTCGCAACGTGGTGAACATCCTTTCTGACGGTTCTGCTGTGTGTCAGTTGCTCGACCTGAATGAAACTGGCGGGGCTTTCTGGACTTCCCGTTCGTTCTATGCAGACCGGCTCACGCTGCATCGGTCAATGGTGAGCGGACATTGGAACACGCTTTGCCTGCCCTTTGCACTCAGCCGCAGCGATGTGCAAACACTCTTCGGGAACAGTGCAAGAGTGGGCCAGTTTGCTGGCTTCGAAGTGAATGGAGCTGGCGAACAGCAGCTGCGATTCACCCCTACCGAGGAGACGTTGCAACCCAACACTCCCTACATCTTGCGAACGGGTCAACTTGCCGGCGATGCTTTGCTCTCCGATTTCCAGTTGCATGATGTGGCGGTGGCTGAGGGAGCAGAACAGCAGGTGACTGTGGGTGATTTTGCCTTCAAAGGCACCTACGAGCCGGGCAACACAGTTCCCGTGGGCGACTATTACATCTACAACAGCATGTTCTATCAGTCGCAGGGTCTGAGCACCATGAATGCTTTCCGCGGATGGTTCCATAGTTCGGATTCCGGTGTGGCCGGTGCCCGCATCATCCGCCTCTTCTTCGCTGACGACGAAGATGAAACCGCAACCGAAATATCGCTGCATCGCGCCGAAGCCGTGGAGTCCCCCAACTACTACAACCTGAGCGGACAGCGTGTGAGCAGCCCGCAACGCGGGGTGTACATCAGTAGGGGAAAGAAGCTGATGGTGAAATGACCGGTTCGGGGCAATACAAACGGACGCTGGAAGCGTCCACTTTCAGTAACCGGGGGTTCGAGCAAAGCAAGTACCCCTGGAGAACGACCTCTCAATAAGTGTATGCACTCTGAAAGAGTGCCCGGTTACTGAAAGTGCACACCTTCGGCGTGCTGATACATGAAAGTTTACCGGGCATCAATAATTAACTAATTAAACTTTCGCAAGTGAATATTCTCTACATGGCTATGATGATGCCATAGGCATCAGATAGGGGTAGCCAGCCATTCCTATGGCTGGAAGAACGATTGGGGTGTACCGGGCGTGCCTTTAGGTACGCAACACAAACAAGTGGAATGTCGCGTACCTAAAGGCACGCTATGAATGGTGGCTATCGTCCCCTCCAGCCATAAGAATGGCTGGCTACCCCAATCATGCCCCGCTGGGGCATTGTTGCGCATGGTTGTTATACACAATAGAAGGAAGGCTGTTGCAGGGGGCACCCTCCAAGAAAGGTGTTGTATACATCAGTAAGGGAAAGAAAATGCTGGTGAAATAACATTGCCTGTGAATTTTAGGCATGGTTAACTATATTTCGCAATCAGACATAGATGACATCTTTATTTAGAAACCGGATGCCGTGCTACTCTTCACTCGAAATAGAGGGTGAAGACAATCATTTTTGAATGGGCTTCTTTCACCGACGAGGCGAAACGCTTGGAGTATTTGTCGCGCACGCGGTCGGCATGGCCGGTGTCAAGGCAGTTGGTGAGGCCGAACATGAACTTCAGTTCGGGACGGGCCTTGAAGAAGGGCAGGTAGAGGTCGCAGCCCATGCCTACCTCCAGGAAGGTGTCCATGCGCTTCAGCTTCACGTATGCATCGTCGCGGGCCGAGAGGTTGAGCATGGGATTCACGCCCGCCATCAGGTAGGGCCGGTGGTTGTTGAAGCGAGGGGCAGCGAAAATCAGGTCAACGGCGGTGGAAACGTATGCCGTTTTCAACTCCTGATATTCCTCCACGGTGGGGTTGGTGGCCAGGTCGGGGGTGTGGTTGTGGAAGGTGAGGTGGCGCGTGCCGAAGTACATGGCCGGTGCCACGCGCAGCTGAAAGTTCTCGTGCAGCCGGAACTCGCCCAGCACACCCACGTTGAACCCTGGGTCCCAGCGGTCTTGGTCCATTGTAACAATGCTCTCCACCGTGGTACCGTCGTCGTTGGTGATCAGCTGCGGTCCGCTGTTCACAAACTCCAAATCCTGCCAGTGGGCACCCACCAGAATGCCGAAGTGAAACGGCCGCAGGTCTATGTAGGGTTTGTTCTGCACCTTCCGCTCCTGTGCCCGAAGGCTACCGCCAAGGCACATTATTAATATAAATATGTATGCAAGTGTTCTCATCTCTGTAATTATAAACGAGAAAAAGCTATAGTTATTGCATCGCTTTTTATTAAGACCGGGTTTAAATTGCAAAATTTCTTCTCATCATTTGTAGGTATTTCAAATAAACTTTGTATCTTTGCATGGTTCAAAAGTAGGTATCACCTAATAGTGAAGAGAAATTTTAACATTAACAATAAAACAAGATTATTATGGCTTACGTAATTAGTGACGACTGCATCTGCTGCGGTACATGTATCAGCGAGTGCCCCGTTGAGGCTATCTCTGAGGGCGACGAGAAGTATTCAATCAATCCCGACCTCTGCACCGAGTGCGGAACTTGCGCCGGCGTATGCCCCAACGAGGCTATCAGCCTGCCCTAACAGGTGCTGAACGCAACAATGAACAAAACGGCTTCCACATGCCTTGTGGAAGCCGTTTCTCGTGTTCTGGGGAGCTGTTCCTCCCATTGCAGACCTTCGTATACACGGCATGTACGAGGGTGAAGACTGGAGAGTTTAAGACTATAGACTTTAGACTATAGACTTTAGACTTTAGACTTTAGACTTTAGACTTTAGACTTTAGACTATAGACTTTAGAGTTATGGACAAGCTAAAGTATAGAACCCATAGTTATAATAGATTTTACAGTCTACAGTCTACAGTCCTCAGTCTACAGTCTATAGTCTACAGTCTATAGTCTATAGTCTAAGACCCTCCTGAAGTCTAAACAAAAAAATAATAGTGTGATTATTTCTTAGAAAAGAATAAAATGATTAATTTTGCACGGAATTTATAACATAAGGAAACATTATGGCACAACTATCCGAACGTTTGAACAGGCTGGCACCCTCTGCCACGCTCGCCATGTCGCAGAAAAGCAGCGAGATGAAAGCTCAGGGCATCGACGTGATTAACATGAGTGTGGGTGAACCCGACTTCAACACTCCCGACCACATCAAAGAGGCGGCAAAGCAGGCCGTGGCCGACAACTGGTCGCGCTATTCGCCCGTACCGGGCTACCCCGACCTTCGCAAAGCCATCGTAGCCAAGTTGAAACGTGAAAACCAGCTCAGCTACACCATCAACGAGGTGCTCGTGAGCAACGGTGCCAAGCAAAGCGTGTGCAACACCATCATGGCACTGGTCAACGACGGTGAGGAGGTGATCATTCCCGCTCCCTATTGGGTTAGCTATCCGCAGATGGTGAAGCTGGCAGGCGGTGTGCCCGTTATTGTGAATGCCGGGTTCGAGCAGAACTTTAAGATGACAGCCCGGCAGTTGGAAGCTGCCATCACCCCCAAAACGCGCATGCTCATCCTCTGCTCGCCCAGCAACCCAACAGGCAGCGTCTATTCGAAAGAAGAACTTGAGGCACTGGCCCAGGTGATACTGCGCCACCCCGACCTTTATGTGCTGGCCGACGAGATTTACGAACACATTAATTATATAGGGCACCACGAAAGCATTGCCCAGTTCCCCGGCATGAAGGAACGCGCCATTATTGTGAACGGCGTGTCGAAGGCATACGCCATGACCGGTTGGCGCATTGGCTACATTGCCGCCCCCGAATGGATTGTGAAAGGGTGCAACAAGCTGCAGGGGCAATATACCAGTGGCCCATGCTCCGTGAGTCAGAAAGCAGCCGAGGCCGCCTACACGGGCAGTCAAGAATGTGTGGAAGGGATGCGCCAAGCCTTTGAGCGCCGGCGCGACCTGATTGTGGAGCTCGCCTCACAGATTCCCGGTCTGGAAGTGAACAAGCCCGAAGGTGCCTTCTACCTGTTTCCCAAGTGCAGCAGCTTCTATGGCAAGAGCGATGGCAGACGCGTGATTGCCAACAGCACCGACCTGGCCATGTATCTGCTCGAAGAAGGTCATGTGGCCACCGTGGGCGGCGATGCCTTCGGCGACCCCGATTGTTTCCGCATGAGCTACGCCACCAGCGACGACAATATCCGCGAAGCCATGCGCCGCATCAAAGAAGCACTGGCCAAACTGAAATAACACCGGGCAAAACAAGCAACTTTTGAAACAAAACAGAGGCGAAAGAGCGCAAAATGGAAGAAATAATGAAAGAAAACCTAAAATATTCAGTTAAATCTTCTTAATTGACTTTCAGGTTAGTTGAATTTTGTTATCTTTGCGTGTTGAAACTTCTGAAAACCTTTTTGTCACTTACATCTTAAATTCATTAATAACTTAAAATTTTAAAACATTCAATTATGGCAACTACACAAAAAAATGCCAGCCCTGCCAAGAAACAGGGCTTCACTGGAGTTAGAAACGCATTCTTGATTATCGTAGCATGCGTAGTAGTAGCATTCACCCTGTTCTTCACCTGGTTCGGATGGGAAGGCCACTTCGCCGATGCAACCAAAGAACAGCCTATCGACACATGGGGAACCATCTTCAAGGGTGGTATCATCGTGCCTGTTATCCACTCGCTACTGCTCACCGTGCTCACCATGTCTATCGAGCGCGTGCTCGCCATGAGAACCGCTTTCGGTAAAGGTTCTCTGCCCAAGTTCGTGGCTGAAATCAAGGCTGCCCTGAATGCCAACGACTTTGCCAAGGCACAGAAGCTCTGCGACGCACAGCGCGGTTCTGTTGCTAACGTGGTAGGCGCTTCTCTGCGTGCTTACAAAGAGATGGAAGCAACCACCGGCATCAAGAAGGCACAGAAGATTGCTAAGATCCAGCAGGCCCACGAAGAGGCTTCGCAGCTCGAAATGCCTACGCTGACCATGAACCTCCCCCTGATTGCAACCATCGTTACACTTGGTACTCTTACCGGTCTGCTCGGTACTGTGGTAGGTATGATTCGTTCATTCTCGGCTCTGTCTGCCGGTGGTGGTGCTGACTCTGCTGCACTGTCTGCAGGTATCTCTGAGGCTCTTATCAACACTGCCTTCGGTATCGGTACGTCTTGGTGCGCCGTTGTGTCTTACAACTATTTCACAAACAAGGTAGACAAGCTCACCTTTGCACTCGACGAGGTTGGTTATTCAATCGCACAGACATACGAAGCAACCCACACAGAAGAGGCTTAATCTTTACTAACCCTTTAATTCGTTTATCACTATGGGTAAAATAAAGGTTAAGAAAAGCGACGTCTGGATCGACATGACACCTATGTCGGACGTGATGACTCTGCTCTTGACTTTCTTCATGCTCACCTCCACATTCGTGAAGAACGAGCCCGTGAAAGTTATGACTCCAGGGTCTATCTCCGAAATCAAGGTGCCCGAGAATGGCGTCTTGACCATCCTGGTGAGTCCGAAGTTGGACAAAGCCGGTAATCCTACCGGAGAAGGCCAGGTGTTTATGAGCATTGACAATACGGATCAGCTGGGCAACGCGCTCGACGAAATGACAAGCGGCAATGGCGTGACACTCACACCGAAGCAGCGTGAAACCTTCAAGACCGAGGCTATGTTTGGTGTGCCTATGGAAGAACTGGCAGGTTATCTGAGCCTGAACAGCCAGCAGCGCAACAAACTGATCGTTGACAAGGGTATTCCCCTCGACAGTATCAATGAAGGCATGAGCGAGTTCCAACAGTGGGTGAACGCTGCTCGTACCGTGAACCAGGACATCAAGATTGCCCTGAAAGCTGATGCCAAGACTCCGTACAAAACCATCAAGCTCGTGATGAGCGAGCTGCAGGATATGGACGAGAGCCACTACTACATGATTTCGCAGCTCGATGCCGGTAAGGCCGCTGGCGCCGGTGAATATATCAGAGAAGTAACTACTAAGGGAGGCAGATAACTATGGCTAAGAAAAAAGAAAGCAAACAAAAGAAAATGACCGTGCGCGTGGACTTCACGCCTATGGTTGACATGCTCATGCTTCTCATCACGTTCTTCATGCTCTGTACGTCACTGAGCAAGCCCAGCACCATGGAGCTCACCATGCCGAGTAACGACGAAAACCAGCAGGAAGATCAGAAGAACGAGGCCAAGGCTTCGCAGACAGTTACCATCTATGTGGCTGCCGACGATAAGCTGTGGTATCAGGAATACGACAACGATGGAACTGCCCACGAACTGAAGGAAACAACCTGGGGCGACAAGGGTATCCGCGACGTGCTCCGTAACCACGTTATCGGTGATGGTACACGCCCCGTGAACCAAATCATTCTGGCTGCGGAGCAGCTGAAACGCGACCGCGCCGCAAACCCCAAGATGTATCCCGACAGCATCTACACCAAAGAGCTGAACAAAATCAAAAAGGGTGAAACAAAGCAAGGAAAGGTTTCTACGCTTACCATCGTTATCAAGCCCACCGACAACTCGTCGTACAAAAACATGATGGACATCCTCGATGAGATGCAGATTCTGAACATTGGAACATACGTGATTGACAAAATCACACCCGATGACACGAAGGTTCTCGAAGAAAAAGGTGTGAAAATGTAAGTCTACGTCTAATCAATTAAAACTGTAAGAAAATGGCAAAAATTGATTTATATGATCCGAAATGGGTCGACATGGTATTCGCAGGAAAGAACCAAGACTACGGAGCTTACAAGCTGCGTATGGAAACTTCCAAGCGAAACGTATGGGCCCTGGTGATTCTGCTCTCTACAGCGCTGCTGATTGGTCTGGGACTCGTGGCAAAAATCGAGGCCGACAAGGCGGCCGAGGAACGACAGGCCTATATGGATCAGCTCGAACTTTCTAAACTGCAGGAACAAGCCAAGCAGGAAAAGAAAGAAGAGAAGATTATCAAGGCTAAAATTGAACCGAAAAAGGTGGTTGAGCAGGTGCGTGAAACGCAGAAGTTCACCGCTCCTGAGATTAAGAAGGACGAACTCGTGAACGAGGAAAACCAGGTGAAAGACCAGGCCGACCTCGATGAGAAAGTGGCTGTGGGTGTGAAAGACCAGGAAGGTACCAAAGACCGTACCGACGTGGCTATCCGTAACGACATTGCCGTGAACACCAACGAGTCGGAAGAGAAGAAAGAAGTGGCGCAGAAGATCTTCGAGGTGGTGGAACAGCAGCCTGCGTTCCCCGGAAACCTCAACCAGTTCCTCCGCGACAACATCCACTATCCTACAGTGGCTCAGGAGAATGGTATTCAGGGACGTGTTATCGTGCAGTTCGTGGTTGAAACCAATGGTTCTATCACCGATGTGCGCGTGGTGCGCTCCGTTGACCCCTCGCTCGACAAGGAAGCCGTGCGCGTGGTGAAGAGCATGCCTAAGTGGAACCCGGGCAAACAGAATGGCCAGGCCGTGCGCGTGCGCTTTACACTGCCTGTTAACTTCAAACTTGGTTAAGCAAATTTTATGCAAAAGAATCCTATCTACATTCTTGTAGTAATCTTTATATCATCCCTGTCCCTCGCTTCTTGTAAGCAGGGGGACAGGGGTGGTCGCACTGATACGCGCACGTCGGGTGAAATCACTTTCTATGCCGACGAGAGCTTCTCGCCCATCGTGGAGGAACTGCGCGAACAGTTCGAGTTCCAATATCCCAAGGCACACCTCAAACCCGTCTACACCAACGAGATTGAGGGTTTCAACCAGATTAAAGAGCTGAAAACGTGCCTCTTCTTCACATCGCGGGCACTCAAACCCAGCGAGGTGTCGTATCTGAAAACTAAACGGCAGCTGCCTGAATGCTTCCCTATTGCCTACGACGGTCTGGCCCTTATCGTGAACACGCAAAATCACGATACTTGCATCACCGTGAAGGATGTGAAGCGCATTCTCAGCGGTGAGGCTACCAACTGGAACCAGGTGGTGAAAGGCTCCACAAGGGGAAACATAGAAGTGGTGTTCGACAATAAAAGCTCGGCAACACTCCACTATGTGGTTGACTCCATTCTCGACGGAAAACCCATCAACAGTCCTAACATCGTGGCTGCCAAAACCAGTAAGGAGGTGATTGACTATGTCGACAAAACTCCTAACGCTATCGGTGTCATCGGGTCGAACTGGCTCAACGACCAT
Source organism: uncultured Prevotellaceae bacterium (assembly GCA_902767045.1). GTDB lineage: Bacteria > Bacteroidota > Bacteroidia > Bacteroidales > Bacteroidaceae > Prevotella. The sequence goes on from CACXFT010000050.1 coordinate 31,848, forward strand.
CGCGACTCCACCAACACCACTTTCAAGAAGAACATTAACGTGATGTCGGTTTCCATGACCGACGAAGCGAATCCATACAACAGCTGGAAACCCTATCAGGTGTATCTGCTCGACGGGCGCTACCCCTTTGTGCGCACCATCTACTGCATCTTGGTTGACCCGCAACGGGCACTGCCCTACAGCTTCGCACACTATGTGACCAGTCCGCGCGGTCAGCTCATCGTGCTCAAGTCGGGCATGCTGCCTTTCCGGGGCGACATTGTAATTAAAGATGTGAAAGTGAAAAACTAAGAAGATTATGAAAACAGTAAAATACTTAGTAGCAGGCCTCTTGGTGGCTTGCGCAATGAATGTTCAGGCTCAGACCTCCTTCCGCGAGATGCTGAAGCCTATTGAGACTCAACTCGAGGCTAATCCAAACGATGATGCCGCAGTAAAAAACATGATTAAGGACTACCGCAAGGAGTTCAAGAAGAATGCCGAAGCACTCACTGCACTTGGCTACACCTTCTTTGGCGTGAAGCGTTACGACGCTGCCATACAGTGGGCCGACCAGGCCATCGCCGTGAACAAAAACTATGGCGATGCCTATGTGCTCAAAGGTGACGTGGCTGCCATGCAGGACGATGGCGGTGGGGCTGCCAACTGGTATCAGCAGGCTATGACCATGGACCCCAAGAACCCGAACGGATACTTAGGCTATGCCAACGTATACAGAAAGGTGGACCCGCAGGGGGCAGAGGCCGCTATCAACCAGCTGCGCCAGACAAACCCCGACTTCCCCGTGGATGCTGAACTCGGTCACTACATGTTCAATGCCGACAACATGGACAAGGCATACGAGTATTATTCGAAGAGCAAGCTCGAAAAGCTTGACGAGGGTCGTTTGGCTGAATATGCTCTGGTGGCTCGCTCGGTAGACAAAAACGAGGATGCTCTGCGCATCGCTCAGTTCGGTGTTCAGAAATTCCCCGAGAGCAATGCTTTCCTCCGCCTTGCCATCATCAGCTCGGTGGCTCTACAGCAATACGACGGGGCACTCTCTTATTCTGAAAAGCTCATGAACAAAGAGGGTGAGACCAACTCGGGCGACCTCATCTATTTCGGACAGGCTCTGGCCGGCAAGGAACGCTACGAAGAGGCTATTGCCAAGTTCAACAAGGCTATCGAGGTGGACAAGACCAACATCATGCCTTATCAGCACATCTCGGAAACATACGCCAAAATGGGTAACGAGGATAAGGCCATTGAGTTCAGCCGCAAATACATGGAGCTGAACCCCAACGTGAAACCTTCGGAATACACCAAGCTGGCTGGTATCTATATGGCTAAGGTGAAGAAGGGAGATAACGTGGAGGTGAACTATGCCAATGCCATGCAGGTATACGACGATGCTGCCAAGAAGTATCCGCAGCTGAAAAGCTGGGCTATCTACCAGAAGGCCAACGATACCTTCGGTGCAGAGATGGATACGATTGCTCTCAAACTTTATAACGATCTGATTGCCGAGCTCGAACCCAAGACCGACCGCGACCGCACCGACAACAACTTCCTGGCAACGGCCTATCGTAATGGAGGCTACATCATTTGGGCTACACTCAACGACAGTCAGGCTGCACGCCCCTATTTCGAGAAGCTCATCGCCATCGATCCCGACAATAGCTTGGCCAAGAAATACTTCGATGCAGAGAAAGCTGCTCAGGAAGCCGCTGCCGCCGCTGCTGGGGAAGGCGCTGATACTGTGCAACCAGAGAAGTAGACATACTAACGTTGTTTTAGACATAATAACATACTAACGTTGTTTTAAACAAAGTAACGTTAAAAGACATAATAACATACTAACTATAATTCAATAGAGATATTTGTTAGTATGTTATTATGTCTTTTATTCAGTGGCATATTATGATGTCTTTCTAATATTTAAATTATCATTTCAAAAATTTTGAGTTTCGGGCATTTTTGATTACTTTTGCAAAATTAGATGACGAAACTTTTATATTGCTATGGTAACTATTGCTAATCCTATCTACGATGTGGTTTTTAAATACCTGATGGAAGACGAGCGTATTGCAAGAACTATCCTATCGGCATTGTTGAAAAAAGACATCGTGCATGTTGAGGTGAGACCACATGAGTATGCAAACGACAAGAATGCTTCAATAGCAATGCTACGCATTGATTTTGGAGCAACAGTACGTGAAGCTGATGGTTCTGAGCATCTCATCTTGATAGAGTTGCAAAAAACATGGATAGAGACTGAAACCCTACGCTTCCGCCAATATCTCGGTGTTCAATATGAAAATCCTAAAAATATGATTCGAGAGAGTGGCGGCGAGCATGCTCTACCTATGGTGGCTGTTTATCTGCTCGGACACCGTGTGGGCGATATTGAGGAACCTATCATATATGTGCGTCATCATACCTATAATTATGATGATGAGCTTGTCACCAAGGGTATACCCAATCCTTTTGTAGATAGTCTTACACACGACAGTATCATTGTTCAGATACCCCTCTTACACGGACAGGTGAACAATCGGGTTGAGAAGGTACTTAGTATCTTCGATCAGTCATATAAAGACCAGGATAACCGCAAAATTCTTAATATGGATGACAGTCTGTATGTTGGCGATGCCGACATGGAGCATATTGTTCATCGTCTGCTGAAAGCTGCTGCCAGTGCCAAAATGCGTCATGACATGAATGTTGAAGACGAGTTTATGTCGGCTATAGAAAAGCGGGATACAGAGATTCTGACGCGTGATCATGAATTGGCTCAACAAAAGGTTCTTTTGCAAGAACAGAGTGACCAGTTGCAGCAACAGAGTGACCAGTTGCAGCAACAGAGTGACCAGTTGCAGCAACAGAGTGACCA
>CACXFT010000051.1 GCA_902767045.1 uncultured Prevotellaceae bacterium
GCCCTGCAAGGGCAAAAGCAACAATTATCTTGATTTTCTCATTTCTGCCCTATACTATATAATAAGGTGGAAACCCATTGGATGCCTACATTCCGTGACATCCTTATATTTCATACTCATTCGATGATTCAAATTCAAAATAATGTAGACTGCTGCGGCTGCAACGCCTGCGGCGATGTCTAGAAGTACTTCCATGATATTCTTAACCACGTAGTGGGAACTGTCAAGGATGAGCTGGTCAGCATTCTGCCCCATAAGTGGGTGGAACCAGTCACGATTCCCTTGGTTTATTGAGGAATCGGTATCATAAAGTCTTAAATGAATTTAAAATATTGAAAGTTTGCTAGATGGGCAACCAACTAGTGATAATTGACGGCTTACTAAATATAAGCCTCTTCCATCCTTGGAAGAGCAAAAAGAGGTGGCCTGAACTCACAAGATCAGACAAAGATTGACCCCAAGTGAATTTTTCGAAAATTATTTTGTGCGTAACTTGCTGAAAATCAAGTTTACGTTAAAAGGATGATTTACAGTCCAAATTTAAGGTGGTCTTTGACCAGGTAGGCACTCCAACCTATGCCTACGTTTTGCAATACAAAACTATGGTTAAATCAATAACAAGCAATTCTGATAGCATACAGGTAGTGTATGATAACTACCTGGAAGGTAAATATATAGTAAATCGTCGATATCAGCGCAAGTTAGTTTGGACACAGGAGGAGAAAGTATCATTTATCGACTCTATCCTAAAGAATTACTCCATCCCTCTTTTCTTGTTAGCTCAAAATACAGATGAGAGAGGTGATGACAAATATGAGATTATTGATGGCATGCAACGACTCAATTCCATTGTGTCGTTTATTGAGAATGAATTTGCAATAGAATGGGATGGTAAAATGTGTTATTTTAACCTTGATACCCTTGCAAGCACTCTTGATTTGAAACAGAATGGTAAACTCAAACAAAAAACGCCTTTTCTCCCTAAGGATGTATGTCTTGGCATTGTAAGATACCAGATACCATTTTCTTTTATTATAGCCGATCAGCAAAGTATCGAAGAAATATTTCGCCGCATCAATTCTTATGGCAAACAGTTATCTAATCAGGAAATACGCCAGGCTGGTGCTATTGGTACTTTTTCGGATATAGTCCGAAAGATAGCCTCAACCATTCGTGGTGACGTTTCAACGACAGACAAACTTCTTCTCAATGAAATGAAGATGATAAGTCTGTCCAATGCTCGATTGAAGTACGGTATAAATGTAAATGACATATGGTGGGTTAAACAGCATATCGTAACTCAGCAAAATATTCGAGTGTCTCGTGATGAGGAGTTGATTGCATGGATATTGTCATATATCATTATTGGAAAAAATGTATCACCTTCGTCTAAAGCACTTAACAGACTTTACCGATATGACGTTAGTGATAAGGAGGGTAATAACCAGGCTGCTCAAGTTGAGTCAAAAATTCGGGAATTAGGCGAGGATAATATACTTAAGATGTTCTGTAGGACATTTTCAGTATTGCTGGATGTGTTACATAAGGCCCAAAAGGATTTTCGTACTCTTATATTTACTGAAGATGAAGCCGAAGGTCTTATTAAAACATTCCAGATAATATTTCTTGCATTCTACGAGTTGTTGTATAAAGAAAAAATGGTTGTAGATGACATCATCCAGTTGACAGACCACCTCAATAGCTTAGGGACTCAAGTTTTAAGAGGCATCGCAAAGGATAACTGGACTGCGGACACGCGCTTTGACCGAATACAGGCCGTTAAGGGAATCATTCGTCCGTATTTCCGCAAAGGAACAGGTGAAGATGTTGCTAATGACAATTGGGTGATTCAAGTTGACAACATAATGCGGCTTTCCACCCTAGAGGGAAGTCAGTATGATTTTAAAGCTGGATTTCATACTTTCAAAGATTCAAAGTTTAACAGAGGACTTGTTAAGAAGTGTGTCCGTTTGCTAACTGCTGCTGTAAACAAGGGCCCCAATGTGTATGGTTATGTTATTGTTGGAATATGTGAGTCAAAGGCAACATTTGAGGAGTTCCAAAAGTATTATGCAACCTCAAAAGGGATACAGTATCAGAACACGGCCTTTTACATCACAGGCATTGATGATGAGGTGAAGAATTTCTATGCAGGTTCTTATGATCGATACCAAAATGAGATTCTTAATATTATCAGAGATGAACCAGTAGAGGATTCTGCAAAGCATTATATTCTCACCCATATACGTTTCCCCCGATATTATGATTCAACACTGATGATTTTAGAGCTAAAATCGGATAATGAACCGATAACATATGATGACAAATACTTTGAGCGTCAAGGAAATAATGCCATAGAAGTAACAGGTATTAAGGGAATAAGGGCAATTGAGGCTCGTTTTATTGTGTAATCTAATAATAAATAATATGCCTCAAGCAAATACCGTAAATAACAAGCGCATCGCGAAGAACACGATGTTCCTCTACTTCCGCATGATTCTTATCATGGGAGTAACACTCTACACCTCGCGCGTTATACTCGCCAAGTTGGGAGTGGAGGACTATGGTCTGTATCAGGTGGTGGGCGGTGTTGTCGGTATTCTCTCGTTTCTAAATGGTACACTTAGTATAGGAACGTCCCGTTTCCTAACTTACGAGCTCGGTGCTGGCAATACAGAGAAACTCAAACGGACGTTTTCCACAGGTTTTTACACCCATGTCATTCTTGCGCTCATTGTTGTGGTATTGATGGAAACAGGCGGTTTATGGTTCCTCTACAACAAACTGGTAATCCCTCCTGAACGTCTTGAAGCCTGTTTCTGGGTGTTCCAACTGTCCATCTTCACCACTTTTGTGGCTATTACTCAGGTGCCCTACACGGCAACCATCATGGCACATGAACGGATGGGAATCTATGCCTATATCAGCATCTTCGAGGCATTTGCAAAATTAGGAGTATGCTATCTTATCTCTGCCACCGTTTTAGATCGTCTCATATTCTATGCTATTCTGATAGCATTTGTGCAGCTCATGGTAGCGATGTTCTACAGGCTTTATAGTGTGAGATTCTTTCCAGAGACAAAACTTGGCTTGGTCTTTGATAAAGCCATCCTGAAAAGCATGATGGGCTTCTCAGGCTGGAATGTCCTGGCAAACATCTCCAATATGCTTGGCCATCAGGGTACCTTGGTGCTCATCAATATGTTCTTTTCTCCTGTGGTGGTTGCTGCCCAGGCAATATCAGGCCAAGTGTCGGGAGCCATGATGCAATTTGTGAACAATTTCCGTACGGCCATCAATCCGCAGATCATCAAGCTTTATGCAGCAGGAGAGAAAGAGGCTTCGAAAAAGCTGACGCTTGAAACTACCATATATTGTTTCGATTTGATTCTGATGTTGGGTTTACCCGCCATCATAGTGATGAACAAACTCATGAGTGTATGGTTAGTGGAAGTTCCCCAGTATGCTGTAGCCTTCACACAGTGGATTATTGTCAGACAGATTATAGGAACGTTCAGTGCCTCTTTTTATATCCCCATGATGGCTGCCAACAAAATGAAGACCAATTCCATGGCAGCTGTTTACTTAGGAATGGGAGAATTCGTGTTGCTTTATATAGCTTTCAGGTTAGGATGCGGACCGATGTGGATACAGTATTTGGGAATCTTCATTTCCATAGGGTTCTCATTAATGGTGAAGCCTTGGGTGCTAATACGCGAGATTGACTATTCTGTTCAGGAAATCTGGCAATGCTACTGGTCATGTATCAAGGTATTGGCTTTGTCGTTGTTCATGTCACTCATTCCTGCTTACTATTTAACTGATAGTCTGTTCTCCTCAGCGTTGAAAGCTTTTATTTCAGGAATAGCTGTGGCTACAGCTTCCTATATATTTATGAATAAACAATCGAAAGAGAAACTTTTGCTCTTTTTGAGTAATAAAGTGAGAAATGTTAGAAAATAAGAAACCGAAGCTGGCGGTAATCGGTGCCAGCTATCTTCAGTTGCCCATTGTCAGGAAAGCAAAGCAGATGGGTATCGAGGTTCATTGCTTTGCTTGGGCTGATGGAGCAGTATGCAAGGATGTTGCAGATTATTTCTATCCCATCGACGTGAAGGAGAAGGATCAGATACTTGATGTCTGCCAGCGTGTGGGTATCGATGGTATCACCACCATCGCAGCCGACCTTCCTGTACCCACCATCAACTATGTGGCAAGTCGGATGGGGCTAATCTCTAATCCCGATGATTATTCTGCGATAACCACGAACAAGTTCTTGATGCGCCAGTGTTTCATGCAGAATGGCGTGCCCTCACCCAGATACACATTGGTAACATCCAATGGGAGTTATGATGGCATCCAAGGATTTGAGTTCCCTCTTATTGTGAAGCCTACGGATCGTTCAGGGAGTAAGGGAGTCGAAAAAATTCTTGACCCCGTTCAGCTTGATGCCGCAGTGAAACGTGCACAGGATGTTTCTTTCAAGCATGAGGCCATCATCGAGGAATTTGTTACAGGAAGGGAAATAAGCGTTGAATCTATTTCTTTTGAGGGGAAGCACTATATCCTGCAGATTACAGACAAGGTAACAACAGGTGCTCCATTCTTTGTGGAGTTGGAACATCACCAGCCATCCTCCTTGCCAGAGGAAACCAAAGTGCAGGTGCGTCAGATTGTATTGCATGCGCTCGATGCATTACACATTGAGTATGGTGCCTCCCACTCGGAAATGAAGATTACAGAAAATGGAGAGATAAAAGTCATAGAAATCGGAGCCCGCATGGGGGGCGATTTCATTGGCTCTGATCTTGTTCAGTTATCTACTGGTTACGATTTCTTGAAGGGTGTCATCAATGTCGCATTAGGAAGATTCGAAGAACCAGTGATAACAGATAGCCATCATTCGGGTGTTTATTTCCTCTCGGAAGAAACCAAGCATCTGAAGCCCATCATTGAGCATTGGAAGGACAATCCAGCTATTAGAGAAGCGGCTATAACCAATGAAGAACTACGGCGTATAGAGTGTAGTGGCGATCGTAGTGGATATATTATTTACCAAGCAGAAGAAACGGTTCGGTTCTAATGATGACAGCAGCAAGCAGAAATTACAGATTAGACACTGTCAAGACCATCATGATAATGGGAATTGTCGTAGAACATTCCATTCTTATCTATGGCTATCCTAGAAGCCATGAGTTGTTCTGGTGTCTTTTTATCAGCTGGCTGATGCCATTGTTTACCATGATTTCAGGCTATTTGTTCAAACGACGCTCCGTGAAGGAGCTTTTGAATAAGTATTTATATCCCATGCTCATATTCTCTGCCGTGAATTTCTTGGTGGGCTATTTATTCTATGACCAATACCAAGATGGTCTTCATGTCATAGGCTATGCTATGTGGTATCTGTGGGCATTATTTTGGTTCGCAATTTTTACCCCCCCCATTTTGCGGGCTATTAATGTGAACGTTGCTTTCGTATTGTTACTTGCGATAGCATTGATTTTTATGGTTATACCTTTGCCGTCTTCAATTACGATGTTATGCTATAAGCTACAAATCAATAGAATCATTGGATTCTATCCTTTCTTTCTGTTAGGAATTATCCTTAAGAAAACAGGCAACCTACCTTATGTGGAAAGGAACAGTAAGTTGATTCTTGTGGTGGCCGTGACAATATATTTACTGCTTTGCTATGCCAATGAAGGGCTTGCCTATCAAGGCAGTTTCTATCTTCAACCCCAATCTGGTTTTAGAAAGATAGTCCTGCAGATGATGAGCTACCTGATTATTATGCCGTTATGTGTGACACTTGTCTGTTCCATGCCACGCAAAGAAGTCTGGTTTTCAAGATTTGGTAGTCGCACGCTAAACGTTTATTTGCTTCACATGTTGGTTGTTTTCCCAGTATGTTACGGTATATTTTCCCATCTTGGTTATAGTGTTGAGCTGATTGTTTTGAATTGTATGTTGGCATTTAGCATCTGCTTGCTATTCTTTTCAGCTACTGTTGACAGGAAGATGAAATATCTTCTCAAAACTAACTGTTGGGCATTCGTACTATCATTATATGTTGTATCATTGGTTGTCGTGAATAGCCATTATTTATTTAAGTTGTTTTGATTATGGATAAGCTCCTAATTATAGGTGCCGGTATTGGTCAGGAACCCATTATACAAAAGGCTAAGGCTCGTGGTGTTCATGTGACGGTTGTGTCCATACCTGGACCATATCCTTGTTTTGGCTTAGCCGATGACATTGTCTATAAAGACATTTTTGACAGGGATGGCATCGTTGAGATGGCCAGAAAAAAGGGAATAACAGCAGTCGTATCCGATCAGAATGACCTAATGATGCCAACCGTAGCTTATGTTGCCGAGAAATTAAGTTTGCCTGGCAATCGGTTTGATACCGTGATGTCTTATTGTAATAAGAACTCGTTTCGTAATCTTTGTGACAAAGTAGGAATTCCCAGTCCCAAACATATTGCAATAAAATCAGAAGATGTTGAGGTGTGCAATATAGTTTTTCCTCTTCCTTGGATTGTGAAACCGGCAGATTCTCAGTCAAGTATTGGTGTGAAGAAGGTGAATAACCCTGAGGATTTGAACGCTGCATTGATGGTGGCGTTAGAAAAGTCTCCTACAGGAAGTGCTATTGTAGAAGAGTTCTTTGAAGGGAGAGAAGTCGTTTGTGAAGGATTCATCAATGAAGGTAAATATTATCTGCTGTCTTTTGCTGACAGGAGATATTTCAATCTGAAAGGTGTGATGATTCCCAGTCAGACTATATTCCCGTCAACACTGAGCGAGACGATAAGAAATAGGATAGTTGGCTATGAACAGGCTTTAGCGAATAGCACCAAGCCTTCTTTTGCCATCACACATTCCGAGTATCTTGTTAATGAACTCACAGGAGAAATCCGAATTGTGGAGACTGCCTTACGTGGAGGTGGGGTTTACATTTCCTCAGATCTTATTCCGATGGCTACCGGCATAGACATTAACGACGTACTACTAGATAAATCCTTGGGTATTGAAGTGAATGTTGATGAAGTGTTTAAGAACAGGAGCGACAGAGCATCTGCTTATGTCTGCTTCTACCTGCCCGAGGGTATTGTTCAATCTGTTTCTGGTGTTGAAGAGTTAAAAGCATTGCCTTTTGTACGAAAGGCATATATCGATGATTTGACGATAGGCCAGCAGACGATGCCACCTACATACAAAGGTGCCCGTAAAGGCCCTATTTTAGTCCAGGGCGAGAATAGAAAAGACTTGGAGAAGAATATCTTGACAGTACAGGAAACATTGAAGGTAACGGTAAAAACCGATGCCGGTGATATATGTAATATATGTTGGTCTTAATGTGACAGAATATGAAGGAAAAATATTATAGAGTGGCAAAGACTATCAGCCGTTGGAAAATTGATACCCCATTTGAAAACTGGCTGGGTAGTATGGCAGACAAAAGTGAATTCTGGAAACGAGTTTATGTGTTCTACTATTGGTTGTTCGATCATGAGTATTACGTAAAGGGCATGTCCTATCTGCTAAAAGAAATAAAGAGACAGAAACCTAATTGTACCGTCTGGGGGGTAAAATACCTGAAGCGAGATATGATTTACAGCCTGCACCGATTCGGGGCGAGCTTTGATGATTATTTCATATATAAATTTTTTAATCTGAACACTCGAGGTCGCGAATCATTCAATACTTTAAAAATGCAGTATGGCTACTGCGAACAAGTAAACGGGAATGAGGTTAGGGAGTTATTTGAGGATAAGGGTAAGTGCTACGAAGTCTTTAAACCTTTTTACAAAAGAGACGTAATTGTAGTTAGAGGACTTATCACCGAAGATGTTATTGCCAATTTTATACAAAGGCATAACTCTTTTATCTATAAGCCATTGGATGGCCATTCGGGGATGGGTATCCAGATAATGACTTTAAACGACCCAAAAGGAGTTAGACTGTTTATAGAGAATCATAAAAAGAAGAATTATATATTAGAGGAACTTATTAGCCAGTCACCAGCGATAGGGAGACTGCATCCAAGTAGCATTAATACATTGCGTATTCTGACTTTCAAGCAAAAAGACAGAGTAAACATATTAGGGGCCGCATTGAGAATAGGTGTAGGAGGTGCTTCCGTTGATAATGCTGGTGCAGGAGGAATCTATGGTCATATAGATATAAAAGAAGGCATCATTGACTCTGTAGCCTGCGATAATTCAAATGGCAGATACTTAAAGCATCCAGATACAAAAGTTGTTATACCAGGTTTCGTGATACCAGAGTGGGAAGGCGCAAAATCTATGGTATTTGAAATGGCCCAAGTCGTTTGTGATGCTACTGTCATTTCTTGGGATTTGGCATATTCGACGAAAGGATGGTGTATGGTTGAAGGTAACGATGTAGGAGATTTCCATCTCTATCAGGTTCCATATAATACGGGATTCAAACATGTGCTATTGGGAGAATTGGATACATGGTATAAGTCTAAGCCTCCTATCGAATGACAGTGATACACTGCAATTTCTTTTGTTACCACGTTGATTCCCAGTGCAACCATGATTGAATGGGACCTGGCTTATTCGGAAAGGGGATGGTGCATGGTTGAAGGCAACGATGTTGGGGAAGCCTATCTGTACCAAGCTCCTCGTCAAATAGGAATGAAAGAAAAGATATTAAGAAAAATTGATGAATATGTTACGGGGGAATAGTTATTGGCTCTATAGGAAGTCATTAATGCATCCTACATAATCAGAATATTAGACATCTATACCGTTTATGCCTAACGACATCAAACCTCAGCTTTCATCTTTCTTCACGAAAGCCAATCTTAGATCATACTTCGAGGAGAAGCTGCGAAGGAAGAGGGGGGCGGCTGAGACCACCTGACACCGGAGAAATTCTTCGAAAGAGAACCCATATTAAAAGGTTTGAAATCGATAGGAGACGTTTATTATGACATACGAAGTAATTCTGGTAACAGAACGATGCTGAATCTCGACGATTACAAAACTGTTATTCAATTGGTATGTTTGGAATATATATCTGCTTTACTATCTTATCGCATTGATACCTTTTGTAGTGATGATAGGTTTCCCCTTGCACAGTTTGCTCTTTTTAAATTTGACTAATTTAATTTCTAAGAGGGATATTAATTTCTCTCAATAATAGATTCCCTAAAAATAATTTTATTAACAATGAATATTCCTTTCAACAAGCCTTACCTCACGGGTAAGGAGGCTCATTACATGTATCAGGCAGTTTACACAGGTAAGCTGTCAGGCAACGGCGTGTTCACAAAGAAGTGTCAGCAATTTTTTGAAGAGAAATATGGCTTCAAGAAGGCCATCCTCACTACCTCTGGTACGGATGCCTTAGAGATGGCTGCAATTCTCTGCGATGTGCAGCCTGGTGATGAAGTGATCGTGCCCTCTTACACATTCGTATCCACAGCCTTGGCTTTTATCCGTCAAGGAGCAAAGATTGTCTTTGCCGACAGTTGTGAGAACAATCCGAACATCGATGCAGATAAGATTGAGGCACTGATTACACCAAAGACGAAGGTAATCGTACCTGTTCATTATGCTGGTGTGGCCTGCGACATGGACAAGATTATGGACATTGCCAACCGCCACAATCTCTTCGTGGTGGAGGATGCCGCCCAGGCCATCGATTCATATTACAAAGGAAAGCCTCTTGGCGGCATCGGACATTTCGGTTGTTTCTCGTTCCACGAGACCAAGAACATCACGGCTGGTGGTGAGGGTGGTCTGTTGACCGTCAATGACGATCGGTTCATTCGCCGTGCAGAGATTATTTGGGAGAAAGGTACCAACCGTGCTGAGTTCTTCCGTGGTATGGTGAATAAGTATGGCTGGGTGGATACTGGTTCATCGTTTCTCCCCGCCGAAATTAACTCTGCCTTCCTTTGGGCACAATTAGAGAGTCTTGATGAGATTCAAACTAAGCGCAAGAAACTTTGGGACCAGTATTTTGTTGGATTGCAAGGATTGGCTGGAGAAGGTAGGTTCCGTTTACCCCAGATTCCTGGTTATGCCACTAACAATGCTCACATGTTCTATCTTGTGTGTCGCAATCTTGAAGAACGTACTGGACTGATTCAATACTTAAAAGGACAACATATCTCAGCAGTGTTTCATTATCTGAGCCTGCATCTGAGCGATTATTATACCGCGCACCATAAAGAGGCTATACCCTCACTTCCACTCTGTGATAAATATGCTGATAGTCTTGTTCGCCTGCCTATGTATTATGAGCTTACATTAGAACAAGTTGATATGATTGTTGAATACATTAAAGACTATTATAATAGTCTGTGACATAGAAATGAAAGCAGAGCGAAATTCGAGCATAGAACTGTTGCGAATTTTTGCGGCAATGGCTGTTGTTGTAGTTCACTATAATTATAGCTTCGCGTTTCGCATGAACAGTCCTGGGGGGAATTTGATGATACTCCACCTGACTGATAGTTTTGCAATTTCTGCAGTTAATACTTTCATGGTAATTACAGGATACTTCTCATGCCTTACATCTCGGAGAAGCCTCGGAAAAGTCGCAAGTCTTTTATTTCAAGTATCATTTTGGCATACGACCTTTTATCTTGTTCGTTGCATACAAGGCACTGCTGTACCGTCATTGCACGATTTTGTGCTCAGCATCATCCATCCAGATTATTTTGTAACACTTTATGTCGTGGTTTTTGTGTTTTCTCCTTACATTAATCGTCTGTTAAACACATTAACACTGCGTGAGTTCAGATTCTTGCTTTTTTTATGTGTAATCATTTTTTCTGTTTATGCTTTTTTCATAGATATTTTGTATCGTGATTATAATGTCAACTTCAGAACTGGCAGCCCTGTCGGAATCACAGGAGGTCAAGGTGGGTGTAGTTTTGTTAATTTTTGCTTAGCCTATCTAATTGGAGCATATATTCAAAAGAAAGACACGCATTTGTCATGTCTGCAAGCAATAACAGGATTTATCGTATGCGGCTTGTTGCAATGGTTTCTTAGATATTTGGAATTACATGTTGGGGTTGAGAGCGTGAAACTAATGGCCCGTTGTTATCATAACCCGTTAATTTTGGCTCAAGCCGCATTCGCTCTTTTGTTTGCAAAAGGGTTTATTCTCAGGAGTCCAGTAATTAACAAATTAGCAGGAGCAGCATTCACTTGTTATATGGTACAGTTCTTTTTCTTCCAATATATTGATATTGAGTATGCTGTTCATCAGTCTGTTGGCTATTTACTTAGTCATATAGTGCTAAGTGCATGTATTGTTTATGTCGCATCTTATGTGCTATATCTTTTATATAAGAATACATTGGAGCGTATATTTGTTCCATTATATCAAATAATGATACCATACGAACAAAAGGAAGACAGGAAATGAATCTACATATAATGCCCGATGAGAAGGTCGTTACCCGTGCTGTCAAAAGTTTTGATTCTGTATTGCCAGGGCAGAATCAATATGTCATCATGGTTCCTAGTGCTGATTATAAGTGTAAGCATGTTTGTATAGACTTGCCTAATGTACACAAATTGGTCTATGATACGGATACTTTCTGGTATGAGATTGGTGATATAAGCCAGTACAAACATATCATAATCCATTTTATGACAGACGAGTCCGTTGCCTTTATTAACAGGATAGAGCACCCAAACATTACATGGGTGGCATGGGGGGCAGACCTTTATAATGAACTGCTTGTGGAAAGAGGATTCCGATTATACGCGAATCCACTAGTTGTTTATAAAGGTAATAGGATTGTGCGTCGCTTACGTTATATTAAGCACATTTTGATAGACAAGAAATGCAATGTGCAGGATAGGCTGAATGCTATAAGGAAAACCAGGAACCTATGTATTAATAGTGGTGACTATGAACTCTTGCAGAAATACTATCCAGAAGTCGGAGAGAAAAACCGAAAGCATTTCTTTTACTATCCGATAGATGAGATCGTTCCGACCTCTCTTATGGGATCAATGACATTGGGCAATGCTATCATGGTGGGAAACTCTGCTGCACTGACCAACAATCATGTTTCTGTCTACAAGAGACTTTCAAAACTTAGGTTAAAAGACAGAAAAATCATTTCTCCATTAAGCTATGGGGGAAAGAATGAAGAGACTATAAAAAAAGGGCAAGAAATACTTGGTGACAGATTCGTACCATTGACAGATTTTATGCCATTGGATGAATACAATCGTCTTTTGTTGACTGTTAGAACTTTTATCTTTGGAAGTTACAGGCAACAGGCTATGGGTAATATTATTGTCGCTTTATACTTGGGCGCAACTGTTTTCTTGGACAAACGAAATACGATTATGTCAAGGTTGCAGGAAATGGGGTGTGTATTCTTCTCGATAGATGAATTAGAAAAAAGAATTGACTACAGACTTTCTGAGGCAGAAATTGAACAAAACCGTACGCAACTTAGGAAGTGTTATAGTAAAGAGAGGCAAATTAGATATATTAAGGAATATTTTAGTTAGATAGTTGACAAATAGATGAAAATTGCTTTTATCTCTTTTTTTGATGTACATAACCGCACCGCAAGGAGTGGGGTTCCGTATAGTATTTATAAGCAGTTCTCGAAAACAGAAGAAGTGGACTGGATAAACCCTGTTGATAGCCGGATATACAAGTTGGGATTTGGTATTTACAAATGTTTCCAACGAATAGTAAATCACTTCGGCTATTCCGTTAATAATAACACATCGTATATGAGCAGGATTATAGCGTGGAGTGTTAATCCTGCATTAAAGAGAAAACATTATGATGCTATTTTTACAATGTTACATTTTGAAACGGTCTACCTAAATACAAATATTCCGTGTTATACTCGCACAGACACATTGTTCCGTTCTGCAACAGAGATATTCGGCGAAAGCTATCCTCAATGGTTTATTAAGCACAGTTATGCGCTAGAGAAAAAAGCCCTGAATAAGCTTACGTGTCTTTTTGCTGCCAGTCAATGGATGGCAGATGAAGCGTTCAGGTGGTTTCCAGAATTGCCCAAAAAGAAAGTGAAGTTCATTGAAACTGGTGCGAACCTCGACAGGGAGTATATCAAGTATGAAGAGAGAGAGTATGGCATAGACAAACCGTTGCGTATGCTGTTTGCAGGGTATGACGTCAAAAAGAAAGGCCTTGACATAGCTTTTGAGACGATGAGGATTCTTCGTGATAAATACCATCTTTTGGTGTCTTTGACAGCTATAGGAGGTAAACCCTGCGACCACATGATTATAGATAAGTCTTTTAAATATGTAGGAATGCTTGACAAGAACATACCAAATGAATTTGATCTTTTTTATGAAGAGTTCGCTAAGGCAAACCTTTTCCTCTTTCCAACTCGGAATGAGTATCATGGTATTGTGAATTGTGAAGCAGCTGCATACGGATTACCCATTTTCTCTCATGATACTTGTGGCGTTTCGTCTTATGTAATAAATAGCGTAAACGGTCATGTCCTTCCTATGGAGTCTTCACCAGAATTGTTTGCAGAAACGATATATATATCACTCAAGAATAATCTGATGAAAGATTACTCTGAAAATTCTCGTAAGCTCTATGAGGAGCGTTTCAATTGGGATGTGTGGGGGAGGAGAGTCTTGGCAGAAATGAGACGTAATTCAGAAAAGAACAATTAGGTGAAATAAGGCTCTTCATGAAAGTTACTAAAATATCACTTTTCGTCGTTGCATCATTATTGTTCCTGGGCAGTAATGTTCTTGCCTCAATCGGAATCAACGAAAACAGCTTTCAAGCTTTCATAATGTTCTTGTCTTTTTGTTCTGCATACCATTTAATTAATCAATGGAAGAAAAGAGTTGCTTTGGTCCTTCTATTATTATTTGTTGTTATGGCTTCTGTGTTGAAACTCTATATTGATAGGGGAGAGGGAACTCGATCTATTGTGATGTCATTCCTTGCCGCTCCGATTGTTATGGCCTCCATACCTGTCTTTTCAAATCAGACCGTCTACAAATATCATTCTTTTTGGACGAAATCCTTGAAGATTATTTTATACTCGTTTCTTGTTGAAATTGGCATTGTCTATTTCGAAAGAATAACTGGGAAGATGGTGTTTGGATGGGCTTCTTTGAAATCGGGGATAGACATGATAAAAAGCGTGGGCGTGGAAGAATTCAGATCTACAGGCATGTATGGACATCCACTTTATAACGCATTGATGGTTTCTACTGCAATGGCATTTGTGTTGGTGTCAAGCTTAAAGCCGAAATATAAGTTTTTGCTCTGGGGAATGGGGTATGGGGCCATTCTGTGTTTTAACACGCGTGGTAGCATCGTAGGAAACGCCCTGTTGCTGGCCGTTTATGTCCTCAACACTATTCTAATAAATAGAAAGATGAAGGACTCGACAAAAACAGGAATTTTAGCTGCCGGTTCCTTAGCAGCAGGAGTAGCTTTCTTCTTATTATCTTCTGGCTTGGTCGGTGGCCGACTGATGTCAATGGGACTTGTTGATGACAGTAGTGCGCAGGTACGTCTTGATATTATTGAGTTTGTTTCAAGTATTCATTTGCAAGATTATCTCTTTGGCATGAATTTCCAAGATTATAACAAGCTACTTTTTAGTAATGGTATGTCTGCTACGGAAAATTGGTGGGTTGATTATTTGTTTCGTTGTGGGTTGGTATTCTTAATTTGTTATATGCTGTTTTACACACTTTATTTAAAAGAAGAATTTCGCTATTATAGACTCTTTGACAAACTTTACGTTACTATCGCTTTTTTGTTTATAGCAACGACTAATAATTCTCTTTCGACATCTTTTGTAGCACTTTTTTACTATCTTTTTCTTATTCGCCTTTTTAATCCTCCCACTTTCCAGACTATTGTGAGAAAGAAATATTTGATGTAATTTTAAGCGATATATCGGCATGTTTTTGATAGAGTATTACAAAAAGCAGAAAATTGCCAGGCTGTGCGAAAGACTTGGCAAATATGGAAACCATGTTTTTATTGGTTTTCCTTTTAATGCAACCAGGCCCGAACGTGTATTCATAGATGACTATGCTGAAATCTTAAATCACGCAGAAATTATTAATCCTATTGGTTCCTTCTGTTTAGGTAAATTTAGTACGATATCTACACATCTGACGGTTGTTACTGATAATCATACGCCAACAGTCGGAATACCATATAGTTTTACAGGAATACTTCACATCAATGAACGAACCAAAGATGTGAAAGTGGGTGATGACTGCTGGTTGGGTACTCATGTGACTCTCTTGCCTGGTGCAAATATAGGAAGAGGTTCGGTTGTGGGTGCTAATACTTTGTGCAATAAAGTTACCCCCCCCTATGCAGTTCTTGTTGGTATTCCAGCAAAGATCGTCGGAGTAAAATTCTCATTAGAGCAGATTCTCAAGCATGAATCAGTAATTTATCCAAAAGAAGAACGGATGACAAGAGCTGAACTTGAAAACCTCTTCGCGACATATTATCAAGGGATGAAGATCTTGGGTACAGATCATCTGTCAGAAGAAGATGAGTTAAGAGTTAACGATCTAATGAAATCACGCAATTTCACTCCATACAAATGAGGAACAGCTCTATTGACAATGTGCGAGGGTTTGCTATGTTGGTGATTATTTCATGGCATGTTATGAATATTCATTCTCCTTGGACAGATATGTGGACAATGCCAGTTTTCTTTGTGGTGATGGGCATTTTCTATAAACCGACTGACTGGTCAACACTTGTAAAAAAGAAAACAGCAACTTTGGTCGTTCCATGGTTGTTCTTTTCTATCCCGGATTTCTTGATGTCGCTTGCTCATCGAGGAGTGTTAGAGGTGATGAGAGTAATTTTTAATCCGTATCAGTATCTACATGCCGGCTCATGGTTTGTAGCTTGTACACTTTGGATATATGTTATAACGTATTGTTTATATCGGATTAAAAACAATCATCTACGTACTTGGATAACATGGTTAATGATTATTGGAGGTTTTGTTTTGAGTAACACTCATGTACTTGGATACAGAACCGTGTTGCCTCTTAACATACATTCTGCTATGTGTATGTATATCTTCTTCGAAATGGGGAGACTGTTAGGAGTTGTTTTTCTTAAGTCTGATAAGAAAATATCGATTGTGACTGCCTGTGCAGGATTTACTTTTTGTGCTATTGACATCACTTTACTGGGGGGGGTAAAACCATTTGACATTATCTGGGTCTCTTGGCAACAAAATGAATTGTTGATGTTGTTGAGATGTGTTGTTGGATGCTCTACTATCCTGTCGATATGCAACTTGTTACCAAAATTGCCGATCGTCTCTTATTTAGGTAGATATTCTCTCATAGTTCTATTGTCACATTTTTACTTTATCAACATCTTGCGTGACTTAGGTGTGTTGAGGTGGCATTTATACGCTCTGACTATTGTCTTAACGCTCGCTTTTACTTTCTTGAGCGTTCGGTATTTGCCTCAATTAGTAGGAGTCAAAACTAACAAAAAATGAAAATACAAATCATCATCTTTTCTTTCAATCGAGCTATGCAGCTTGATGCGTTGCTAAACTCTATTGAAAAATTCATAGGTAAAGACCTATGTGATAGAATAAGTGTAATATATAACACCTCTTCTGTTGATTTTGAAAGGGGGTATTCGATACTGAAGGAACGCTATGACTGCCAGTTCCTGAAAGAATCACAAGAGAGTTGTAGATTATATCCATTGCCTTGCTACTTGAGACCTTTTAATTGGAGAAAACTGATACGGAATCCGAAAGCTCGCAGACAGAAGACCAACTTCAGAGAACTGACACTGCAATGCCTTTCAGAATCTGATGCTGAACTTACGATGTTTCTTACCGATGATTCAATCTTTATACAACCAGTTGATATGAGGAAAGAATGGATGGAGATGGTAAATAGTAATGCCAAGAACACTCAACTATCACTGCGATTAGGAAATGGTTACGATATTATGCCCACCAAAAGAAATGAAGAAAATGGTCTTATCTCTTGGCGCTACTCGGACAATCGAATAAATACGAGTTGGGGCTATCGTTTTTCTGTTGATGCTCATCTATATCAAACGCAACAATTGGAAAGTATCCTTAGAAAGTGTATTTTTACTAATCCATCATATTTAGAAGGCTTTGTGCAAGATTACGCTACTCGCCATGATCTATGGAATAATGGCTACTCTCTTAAACAGCCTTGCATTCTAAGCTATCCGCTTAATATGGTGCAGACGATTGACAGAAACGAATCACAGAATCTCTCTCCCCAAATGATGAACGACCTGTATTTGAGAGGTCATAAGATTGTTTATCCTATACCATCTTCCATAACCGCATTTCAGCAATATCCAGAATATGTTGAGTTCGAGAATACCGAATCAAATCAGAGAGAACGTATAAGTCTTTTTGCCCCCACATTTTAACTCCTCATAATGATAAAGTATTCAGTAGTTACTCCTGTTTTTAACCGCTCGGATTGCGTGGAGCGCTGCTTGGAAAGTGTGACACGCAACCTAAGGGAAAGGGATGATATTGAGCATATCGTGGTGGATGATGGTTCAACGGATTCCTCGGCAATGATAATGAGAAAGTATCAAAAAGAGCATAGTCATGTCCGTTGCATCTTTTTCCCACACAATCGGGGTACCAATGCTGCCCGTAATGCTGCAATAGCATCTGCAAAAGGAAAATTCTGCATAATTCTTGATAGTGATGACTATTGGGATGAAAATGCTTTGGCAACAATTGACAAAACAGTATCAGCTTATCCTTACATACGGCATTTCTGTTTTGCACCGGATGACATGCTTCAAACTTATGCAAAAAATCCGTTATTGGCAGGTAAGCCTGAATGTATCCTTTCTTTTGCGGACTTCCTTTTAGGCAGAGTAAGTGGCGATTTCGTTCATGTGATGAGTACAGACATTGTCAGGCGTCACCCCTTTGATGAAGAGTTACGTATCTATGAAGGCGTTTTCTTTTTAGCTTTCTATAAAGAGTCTAAAACAATCCTTTTTGTTAATAAGGTAGTCAGCCATCGCGAGCGTGGAAGGGACGACAGCGTAAGCTATGATTTTCTGAGAACTAACAGAAAGGTCGTAGAGCGAACTATAAAGGCAGAGGAGCTGTTGGTAGAAGGCTATACGGCAGACATGGACAAAACAGAGGAAGGAATTGCTTGCTTGTATCAGCATTATTTGACTTTGTTAGACAATTATAATCTTCTATGTGAATACGAAAAAGCGAAGGCAACTATTTCTAATATAGAAAAATTGGGGGGCTATGTCGTTCCCTATACCATGAAATGGATTTGCAGTATGCATTTAGGAAAATTATATTTCTTTATGCTCAAACTGTTTCTGCAGATTAAATATAATGTTTTGCGTTTCAATGTGAAATAAAATGATACCCAAATTTATTCATTATTGCTGGTTTGGCAGAAACCCATTGCCGCCTTTGGCTGAGAAGTGCATAGCTTCTTGGAAAAAATATCTTCCTGGTTATGAAATAAAGGAATGGAATGAGGACAATTTTGATGTAAATATAATTCCGTACACGGCTGAAGCTTATGCATCAAAGAAATATGCTTTTGTGAGTGACTATGCTCGTTTCTGGATATTATATCATTATGGCGGTATATATTTTGATACAGACGTGGAAGTTGTCAAACCTTTAAATGACATAATAGAACGTGGAGCTTTTATGGGTTTTGAGCGTGATCCTGATAAATGGCGTAAGGGCTATGTTGCTCCAGGGTTGGGATTAGCTGTGGCTAAAGAAGATATGATAATATGGGCTTTAATGGAGAATTATAGGAATCTTCATTTTCGGTTACCAAATGGAGATTTGAATATAGCGAAGACAATAGTTCATTATACGACTGAAATCCTTGAAGCAAATGGATTAAAACAGATAGGTGGGATTCAGAAAGTCGGGAATTTCTATATTTATCCATCGGAATATTTTGCGCCTATTCATTTTGTAACTAGACGTCTTCATGTAACAAAAAATACACGAACGATTCATCGGTATATGGCCTCTTGGACTGATAAAAAAAACAAAACGATAATAGATTATATTAAACACTATCTTCCAGAATTCGTGTTAATCTGGTATAATCGCTTGTCTTTTCAGTAAGCATCCAAAAGTGACGTGTTGTTGCGATTTGACAATACGTTAAACAACAACTAAAGAAATTATAATTATATAGTTGAATGGATAAACACAAGATTATTGCTGTTGCTCCCTCTCTTGATACACGAACCAACGTCAGTGGAGTTTCTGCTGTTGTCAATTTCATCATTGATAACAACAAAGATGTTAGATATGAGCACTTTTTGCAGGGAAAGAGTGATCTTGATAATGGAGGAGTTTTTCATAGATTGGCTCGTGTTATTGGCAACTATAGACGCTGGAAGGTATTGCTGAAAGAGAAGAAAGACTATTTGATTCACTACAATTTTCCGTTAGACACGCCTTCTATTTTGCGTGATTATTTCTTTCTGCGTTACGCAGTTAAAAAAAGAACACCTATGGTAGTCCATCTGCATGGAGGATTGTACTTGTTTAAAGAAAGAAAACCATGGATTATCAAGAAGATGCTGAACAGCGTTTTTTCATGGCAGTGTCAGTTTGTTGCATTGAGCAAGAAAGAGAAAGAAACCATAGAAAAGGAATATGGGGCAACCCATGTGGAAGTTCTGCCTAATTGTGTTGATTTACGAGATGCAAAAGCATTTGAAAGAAATAATCACCTCGATGAAATACTACATATTTTATATCTTGGCAGAATAGAACCCAATAAGGGGGTGGAATATATGTTAAAGGCTGCTGAACAGCTGAGGGGTATGGGAGTGAAGATATTACTGCATATTGCAGGGAAAGACCAATGTCAAGATTATTATGTTCCTTTGTTTGAGGAATCATTGAAGGAAAACTTTATATATGAGGGCGTAGTGACAGGAACGGCAAAAACTGAGCTGTTAAAGAAATGCCAGGTGTTCTTGCTGCCATCCTTCTACGAAGGATTACCGATCTCACTCCTTGAAGCTATGAGCTTTGGAGAAGTGCCTGTGGTGACGAATGTAGGAAGTATTGGTGAGGTGGTGAAAGATGACGAAAATGGTATATTTGTCAAAGTGAAGGATTGTGAAACGATTGTAGATGCCATTTCTCACTTGTATGAAGATAGGGCTTTTTTGCAGAGTCTCTCCCAAAAATCAAGATCTACTATTTTGCAAAAGTTCTCTCCTGAAGAATATGTTAATAAGTTGAATTCTATCTATGATAGATGTAAAATAAAATGGACAAATTATTGTGTTTTTTGATGTCGGGGGGTAAAATTGAGCAGTGCACCTTCCTATGTGTGGGACAAGCTATGGTCGCCAATATATAAGGCGTGCATGAAGCATTGCGGTAAAGGAGTTTATCTGAGACCGACGTGCTCAGATTTTAAAGGTTTGTGGAATCTGTCGATTGGTGAGGGATCGAGTATTCCTAAAGGATCCACATTATATTGTACTGGCGCAACGCTGACCATTGGTCGAAAAGTTATTTTTGGCCCGAAACCAACAATCATAACAGGTGACCATAGGATAGACATCCTTGGAAAGTATATCATAGATGTGTCGGATAAAGATAAGTTGTTGGAGAATGATATGCCAGTCGTAATAGAAGATGATGTGTTGTGTGGAGCAAATGTGACAATATTGAAGGGAGTCACTATAGGACGCGGAAGTGTTGTGGCCGCTGGCGCTGTGGTAACCAAGTCCTTCCCTCCTTATAGCATTATAGGTGGCGTTCCAGCAAAATTACTGAAAATGAGATTTACACCAGAACAAATTATAGAGCATGAACAAAAGATATATGAGCAAACAAGCTTCTAATCTGATGTGGTATTTTGTAACTGAAGATGTATATTATTAGAGAAGAGAATAAGCCATATCGTGTTTAAGTCAAAGTACATAACAAATATATGTTGAGACTAAGTGAACTGAACATCGTGGAATCGCGGGAGGCTTTACGGCTGATCCCTGAGGGGAAGGTGCTCATCAATACTATCAATGCGCATTCGTTTAACGTAGCGCAGAAGGATGAGCTGTTTGCTCAAGCTCTCGCTGATGGGGATTACTTGATTCCTGACGGGTCAAGCATCATTAAGGCTTGCAAGCTTCTGAAAGCTAAGTCTCAGCCTAAGGAAAGAATTGCTGGATGGGACCTTTTCGCTTTCGAAATGCAAAGGCTAACGCAGAAAGCAGAAAGCAGAGAACAGAAAACAGAGAACAGAGGCGCTGAGCTAAAGCAGAAAGAAGATAGCAGAAGGCAGAAACTGAAGGTGATGTTCATGGGGTCGTCGGAGAAAGTGCTGGAATTGATTCGGAAGCGGGCGGCGGTGGACTACCCGAACCTTGAGGTGGTGACGTATTCGCCGCCGTATAAGTCGGAGTTCTCGGAGGAGGACAATGCGGCTATCATCAAGGCTATCAACGATGCGAATCCGGACTTGCTGTGGATAGGCATGACGGCACCGAAGCAGGAGAAATGGACGTACGCACACTGGAAGGATCTGGACATCCACTGTCATGTGGGCACCATCGGGGCGGTGTTCGACTTCTATGCCGGCACTGCACAGAGGGCTCCCGAATGGTGGCAGCAACATTCGCTGGAATGGCTCTACCGGCTGGTGAAGGAGCCGAAGCGCATGTGGCGGAGATATGTAATAGGTAATCCGCTCTTCCTTTGGAACATTGGCAAAGAAAGAGTTTAGAGGCCGTACTTCTTGCGGATGATGGACTAGGCTGAAGAATAGATAATCGTGGCATTATTTATAGAGGCATAACCGATGCAAGAAGGCTGAGGGATAATAAAATAGATTACTGCAAAGATATAAATAAATCGGTATTCCGCAATGTGCGGGATACCGATTTTCTTGTTGGCTGGATTTTAGGGTTTTATACGTTATTTCAACCAGCGGTTGAGCCAGTTGAAGAAAGTTCGTTGCCAGAGAATGCCGTTTTGTGGTTTCAGCACCCAGTGGTTTTCGTCGGGGAAGATGAGCAGTTGTGCTTCAATGCCCCGCAAACGGGCAGCATTGAAGGCTCCCATGCCTTGGTTGGCGTTGATGCGGTAGTCTTTCTCGCCATGTATGCACAGGATGGGGGTGTCCCATTTGTCAACGAAGCGGTGGGGGGAGTTTTCGTAGGTGCGGCGCGCATTCTCGCTGAGGTCTTTGTTCCAATAGGCATCTTCATACTCCCAGTTCGAGAACCACACCTCTTCCGTGTCGGTGTACATCGATTCCAGGTTGAAGGCTCCATCGTGGGCGATGAAACACTTGAAGCGACCCTCGTGGTGGCCGGCGAGATAGTAAACAGAGAAACCGCCAAAGGATGCTCCCACGGCTCCCATTCGGTCGCGGTCTACATAGGGCAGGTTCTCGGCGGCATCGTCGATGGCACTCAGGTAGTCGCGCATGCACTGTCCGGTCCAGTCGCCAGAGATTTGTTCGTTCCATTCACTGCCAAACCCAGGCAGTCCCCGGCGGTTGGGTGCTATCACCACATACCCCTGCGAAGCCATAATCATAAAATTCCAGCGGTAGCTCCAGAACTGGCTCACCGGACTTTGCGGTCCGCCTTCGCAGAAGAGCAGGGTGGGGTATTGCTTTGTTTCATCGAAATTGGGCGGCAGGATTACCCAGTAGAGCATGTCTTTGCCGTCGCTGGTTTTCACCCATCGCTGTTGCACCTTACCGCCATCCAGCTGGTCGAAGATGTGTTTGTTCTCGTTGGTGATTTGTTCAACCTTCGTCTTTTCAGTCTTTTTAGAGTCGGGGGTGATCACATAGAGGTCGGCGGCATGGAAATAGTCGTGGCGTTCAGCCAGAATTTGTTTGCCGTTGTTGAGCATCTGCAGCGAACCGAAGTCGGCCCAGTCGTCGGTGAGTTGTTTCACTTCACCTTTCCAGTTGATGGAGTAGAGGTTTTCGGTGGCATGCCACACGCCTATGAAGTAGAGAGTGGCATCTTTAGAGTCGCTCCAGCAAAAGTCATCGACGTTGGAATCGAAGCTCTCGGTAACATATTTCTTCTTCCCTTCTTTCAGGTCGAAGACAAGCAGTCGGTTGCGGTCGCTTTCATATCCGTCACGTTCCATAGAAAGCCACGCCAGGTATCGTCCGTCGGGCGAGAACTTCGGATTCTGGTCGTAGCCAACGTTGAAGTCGGTTCCTTTTTCCTTGCCGACTGCATTGATGCGCTGGTTTTTCATCGACTTGGTGGGGTCGACACGTTTCTCAGCATCTTTGGCAAAGGGGTTGTTGGGCAGGTTGTTGTCTTCTTTGCAGAGATTGCGCAGTTTGTCTTTACTGCCTTTCTCTGCATCGAGTGAATAGAGGAAGATGTCTGAATCGGTGGAGATGGCATAGGCAACCCCTTCCTTCATGCGGCAGGTGTAGGCAATGTGCTTTGAGTCGGGACTCCAGGCCAGTTGCTCAATGCCTCCAAAGGGTGCCATCGGACATTCGTAGGGCATGCCGTTGAGGATATCCTCCTCACTGCCGATGGTTCCGTCTTCGGCAACAGGTGCAAGGAACGGGTGTGCGATGGTTTCAACATAGTGGTCCCAGTGGCGGTAGTTCAGGTCGGTGACCAGACGGCCGGTGGCCTTTGGCAGGTCGCTGGGATTCTGCTGAATGCTGCCATGGTATGGAATGCTTTTGATGAGGATGACATACTGAAGGTTCGGTGAGAAGAGAAATCCCTCCACTTCGCCTTTGGTATGGGAGAGCTGCCTGCGGTTGGTGCCGTCGATGTTCATCGCCCACACTTCGCCATCAGAGATGAAGGCTATGCGTTCGTTTGAAAGCCAGGCGGCATCGGTTTCGTTTTTGGCAGTTGTTGTGAGCTGTTTTTGATTTTTGCCGTTGCTGTCCATCACATATAATATATGATGGCTCTTGTTTTCTTGAACGCTGTAGTATGCAACATTATACACGATGTGTTTGCCGTCGGGTGCTGCGGCATAGCCTCCAATTCTTCCCATTGCCCAGAGAGCCTCGGGAGTCATTTGCCGGCTGTTGAGTTGAATGTTGTTTTTTCCAATCATTGTTTGTGCGGTGGTTGTCAAGCAGCCCGTGGTGAGCATTGCAGCAACAGCTATATTTCTTATGGTGTTCATGTTTGAATGTCTTTTTTTAGTTAGCTCCCCCTCAGGTCACGTTTCTTGCGTTCCAGTTCTTCGCGCTTGCGCTGCAATTCCATTTGCTGTTCCTGCATGGCTTGCAGCCGTGCTGCCAGTCCGCTCATCTTCTTGGGGTTGTTTTTGTTTTCCTGATAGCGGGCTTCAAGAATGCGCAGCAGCTTCTCGTCGTTGGTTGTTTTGCGGAGCAGGAACATGATGGATGCACTCATAAACAGCGATACGAAATAATAGAAGTTCAGACCGCTGGAGTAGTCGTTGAACATGAAGAAGAACATGAGGGGCATGAGATACATCATCCACTGCATCATCTTCAGCTGTTCGGCCTGTGCGCCCACCATCTGGTCTTTTTGCTGTCGGGCCATCATCCACGAGTACAGCAGTTGGCCAGCGCAGAAAAGGATGCAGGTTAGTGAGAGGTGGTCGCCAATGAGCCACAGGTTGGTTCCCCATTCAATGATCGGGTCGTAGGTTGAAAGGTCGTCAATCCAGAGGAAGCTCTGTCCGCGCAGCTGAATGGCATTGGGCACAAACTGGAACATGGCAATCCAGATGGGCATTTGGATGAGCATGGGTAAGCAGCCGCTGAGTGGGCTCACGCCATATTTCGAGTATTCGGCCATCATCGCCTGCTGTTTTTGCATGGCATCTTCGGGTTTGTTGAGATGTTTGGTGGCCTCTTCGAGTTTGGGTTTGAGCACGCGCATCTTGGCCGAGCTCATATAGCTCTTCTTGACTAGAGGGTAGGTGATGCCTTTCAGAATGAGTGTGATGAGGATGAGCACGATGGCCATGTTGATGCCAAAGCCTGCAATGAGTTCGAAGAGCGGGAGTGTGAACCAGCGGTTGATGAACCGGAAGATGGTCCATCCCAGGTATACCAGATCCTGCATCTCAAGGTCTTTGCCAAAGGTGCTTTGTTCTTCAACCGTCTTGAGCAGGTGGAAGTCGTTGGGTCCATAGTAGAATTCAAACTCCGAGGGCTGTTGTCCACTCGGGTCGAAGAACGTTTTCATTTGAATGCCATATTCTTTCAAGTAGCCCGACCCCTTCTTTTGGGGCACCGATGTGGCCAGGGCTCCTTCCTGAAAGTTGTTCTTGGCAATCATCACGGCCGAGAAGAACTGGTTTTTGAAAGCCACCCAATCGAAATTGTCTTCAATAGGTTCGTTGCGATATTCACTTGTTTCGCGCAGATAGTCGGTTCCGCCCTTTGTCTTGTGCCAGGTGAGCGAAGCATATCTGTTTTCGAAAGTGAAGCCCTTTTCCTGTTGTCGGCACATGTCATACCAGTTCACGTCCATCGTAGAAGTGTTGGGCGCAAAGAGTCCGCCCATGCCGTTCACCCTCATTTGCATGTGAAGCATGTAGTCGGCTCCCAGGCGGTACGACATCACGATGCTTTTCCCTTCTGAGGCCTGAGCGGTGAACACAACCGTAGAGTCACTGATTTCTGTTGGCTCGAAATAGAGGTCGCTGGTAGAGATATTGGTTTCTTTGGCAGCGAGCATATAGCTGATGCTTTGGTCTTTGCCGTCGAAGAGCACCATGTCGGGGTTGCCAAAACGGTCTTTGAACTGCTTCACCACCACTTTCTCAACGGCAGCGCCCTTGGAATTGAGCGTGAGTGAGAGTTTGCTGTTTTGAAGCACAATTTTCTGCTCTTCACCAGTCATGGCATTGTGGAAAAGAGCGTTTGTGTCGGCCAGTGCTTTTTGGCGGGCCAGGCTGCGTTGTTTGTTTTGTGCTGTTTGGCGTTGCTGTTCAGTATTAGCTTTGTTCACCTGTTCGATGGAGTCCTTCACAAATGCTGCACGCTGTTCTTCTTCCGATGGGCGCGACCACCAGCTGAATCCAATCAGAATGAGTGCTATGAGCACGAATCCTGTAATAGTGTTTTTATCCATTTATTTATTTTTGTTTTCTATTGCTGCTTTAATGAAATCGACGAAAAGGGGGTGAGGTTTCAACACGGTCGACTGGTATTCGGGATGGAACTGTGTGCCGATGTACCATTTCAGGCCGGGTATCTCAACAATCTCCACAAGGTCGCTCTCGGGGTTGCGTCCCACGCATTGCATGCCTGCGCGTTCAAACTCCTGTTGAAACTTGTTGTTAAATTCATAGCGGTGGCGATGGCGTTCTTGCACGATGCTTTCTTTATAAATATCGAGCACACGCGAACCCTGGCGCAGCACACATTCGTATGCTCCAAGGCGCATGGTTCCGCCCATGTCGGTGATGTTCTTCTGCTCTTCCATGATGTCAATCACGTTATGAGGCGTTTTCTTGTCCATCTCACGACTGTTGGCATCGGCATATCCCAATACATTGCGGGCGAACTCTATCACCATCATCTGCATGCCCAGGCAGATGCCAAAAGTGGGAATGTTATGGGTGCGCGTGTAGTGGGCCGCCACAATTTTGCCTTCTATGCCGCGTTGTCCGAATCCCGGACAGATGAGCACACCATCCATGCCGGCCAGGTTTTCAGCCACATTCTCTTCGGTGAGTGTTTCAGAGTTGATGAATTTCAGCACGGTCTTGTGGTCGTTGTAGACGCCTGCCTGCATCAAGCCTTCACGAATGCTCTTGTAAGCATCCTGCAGGTCGTATTTTCCAACAAGTCCGATGTGCACCTGTTCGGTTGCCTTGTTCATGCGGTCGAGGAAGCTGCGCCACGGCCCCAAGGCGGGCTTCTCGCCGATGGGTTGCCCCAGTTTGCGAAGAATGGCCACGTCGAGCCCTTGGTTCTGCATGTTCACCGGCACCTCGTAGATGCTGGGCAGGTCTTCGCTCTGAATCACGCAGTCGGGGTCGACATTGCAAAACGAAGCCACCTTTTTAAGAATGTCTTCGCCCAAATGTTTCTCCGTTCTGAGCACGAGCACGTCGGGCTGTATGCCCACACTCTGCAACTCTTTCACCGAGTGTTGCGTGGGTTTGGTTTTCAGCTCTCCGGCAGCTTTCAGATAGGGAACGTATGTGAGATGAACGTTGATGGCATTGTGTCCCATCTCCCAGCGCAGCTGTCGGATGGCTTCCATGAAGGGAGCACTCTCAATGTCGCCAATGGTTCCGCCAATCTCGGTGATCACAAAGTCGTAGCCATATTTCTTGCCCAGTAATTTCACGTTTCTCTTAATCTCATCTGTGATGTGAGGCACCACCTGAATGGTCTTGCCCAAATAGTCGCCACGGCGTTCTTTGTCGATAACAGCCTTGTAGATGCGACCCGTTGTGAGCGAGTTGGCCTTGGTGGTTTTGATGCCTGTGAAGCGCTCGTAATGTCCCAGGTCGAGGTCGGTTTCCATGCCATCTACGGTAACGTAGCATTCGCCGTGCTCGTAGGGGTTGAGCGTGCCGGGGTCGATGTTGATGTAGGGGTCAAACTTTTGAATGGTGATGTTGTAACCTCTTGCCTGCAAGAGCTTACCAATCGATGACGAAATGATGCCTTTTCCAAGTGAGGAAACCACACCACCCGTAACGAAAATATACTTTGTTTCAGCCACGGTGATAAATTGTTAATCTATTTACCTTATTAAATTAAGCCGCAAAGTTACAGCTTTTTCCTGAAACACGCAAATAAAAACGAAATTCTCTTATCTCTTTGCTTTGCAACTCTCAACTTTTTCGTAACTTTGCATCAAATTGAAAAAAATCATGATGTTTAAGTTTATTTCTTCAACAATAATGTTCCTGATGGTGTCGGGGATGGTGGCGGCTCAGGGGAGAAGAGCAAAGGCTCCTGTTGACACAGTGCCGGCCATTGTTCGTCGGTATCAAGACTCGCTCTTGATTTACAAGGCGCGTGTTGACAGTCTTCAGCAACTGTCTGAAAAGATGAATCCTCAGTTATACAAGCTGTTCGTGCCTCTTACTTTTTATAATGATATCTCGCACAAAAAATTCTCGCTCAACGCAGATACAACCGCGTTGCTGAACACTCAGGTCGATGATGTTCTTGTGCATGCCTATATGAACAGACCCGATTTAGTCGCCATCACCCAGTCGCAACTCAATAATGCCAGGCAAGTGCAGATTCCTCTTGCGCGCGAAAATGCCCAGCTTGAAACCATTATTTCTCAGAAAGAAACACAACAGGTTGAAGAGCCTGACCTTCAGCCGGTGAACATTGTTGTCAAGAAGCCTAATTTCTGGAACTTCTCGGCCGACACCTACATGCAGTTCTTGCAGAACTACGTTTCCACCAACTGGTATAAGGGGGGCGAAAGCAACTATTCTATGGTGTCGAGTCTCACCCTGCAGGCCAATTATAATAATAAGCAGAAGGTGAAATGGGATAATAAGCTTGAGATGAAACTTGGATTGCAGACTGCTCGGGATGATTCAGTGCATAGACGTAAACCTTCAGAAGACCTCATCCGATATACAGGAAAGTTGGGCATTCAGGCCTCGCGGCGCTGGTACTACACCTATCAGGCTATCGCTTCCACCCAGTTTATGCAGCACTATAACACCAACAGCCACGCCGTAACTGCCGACTTCTTTGCTCCCGTTACGCTAACCATGTCTCTTGGTATGGATTATAATGTCGAGTGGTTTAAAAAGCGCCTGAAAGGAACCATTCACATGGGTCCTTTTTCTTACAACATGAAGTATGTGAACCGAGAGTTCCTTGCCTCAAGATATGGCATCGATGCCGGGCACAAGGTGAAAAACGATTATGGTTCGCTTGTGACCATTGATTTGGAATGGAAATTTGCTGACAATATAAAATGGAAAACTCATGTCTATGCCTACACAACTTACGAGCGGGCGGAGTTTACCTCAGAAAATACATTCACGTTCCAATTCAACAAATATCTCTCTACCAATATATTCGTTTATCCCCGCTTTGATGATTCAACCAAGCGCGACGACCATCATGGTTATTGGCAGTTTAAAGAGTATGCTTCGATGGGCTTGACTTATTCGTTCTGATTTGTTAAACCGTTGATATGATTGATATTCAAAACTATCCGTTAGTGAGAATATTACTCTTCCTGGCGGCAGGAATAGTAACCATTCACTATAGGCTTCTGCCCGGCATTTCCTTCGTTTGGCTTGGCTTGATGGCGGTGATGATTTTTGGTATCTATTGTTTCAGCAAAAAGCCTGTAGCAGGAACACTTTGCTTGTTTGCATCGGCCTACTTTCTTGGTGGTTGTATTACTATTCTGCGTGAAAATAATTTACACGTCGGCTTTCCTCATAAGCCGTTTAACTATCAAGGTGTTGTTGTTTCTGAACCACAGCCACATGGCAAGGTGGTGCAGTTCGACTTGCATGTGGTGTCAACGGCGCGCCCGTTCCTGATCAAGGCATCGCTGTTGCGAGATACCATTGTCGGGCTTGAGCGGAACCTGCATGTTGGTGATGGCATAAGTGTTTATTCTCTTGTTGAAAAGCCGGCCGACAATGCAGACAGTCCGTTTTTCTACAATAGGCATTGGTATGCTGTAAAAGGCTATTCGGGGCATACCTTTATTTATTACACCAATTGGCAGAAAGCTGTTGTCTCTCTTAAACCCCTTAGCTTTTGGCAACGTGCACGAATAAGGTTGTTGGTATACCGGCAGCGCTGTTATGAGCAGTTTGAGAGAATGGGACTGTCTACAGTTTCTTTCGGAGTTATAGCGGCCATGACACTGGGCGACAAGTCGGCCCTTACGGATTCTGTGCTTCAAACGTTTTCAGGTGCCGGTGTTTCTCACATGCTTGCCTTGTCGGGGTTGCATTTGGGAATCATTTACTTTCTGCTAACGTTTCTTCTCCCTTCGCGTCGTTGTCCGCTGCTTGTTCAGGTTTTTTCTATTTCGGCAGTGTGGTGTTTCGTGTTTTTTGTTGGCATGCCACATTCAGCCGTTCGCTCAGCCATTATGATTTCTGTCTATGGTTTGATGTCGTTGGCCAATCGGCGAAAGGCCTCTTTAAACATACTGGCTTTTGCAGCTATTCTGATACTCATTGTCCGACCACTGAGTCTCTGGGATGTGGGCTTCCAACTCTCGTTCATGTCGGTGTTGGGAATTGTGATATTACCGTGGAATCATCTCATGAGCGGCATCAAGTCCGTTGACTATGTGCTTTCAACATTGCTGGTTTCCTTTGGTGCCCAGCTGATGGTTCTGCCGCTTGTGATGTATTACTTTGGCACCGTTCCCCTTTATTTTTTCATTTCTAACCTGGCGGCATCGCTTGCCTCCATGCTGATTATTGTTTCAGCTGTAGTGTTGCTGCTTTTGGGTCCCTTTGCCGAAGTTCAAGTGTGGTTTGCTCGTGTTGTCTCGTGGGGGATAGACTGCTTTTACAGGTTTCTCCAACTGATTGGCGAATGGCCCTGCGCCTTGCTCACATATAGAATCTCTCTATTTCAGATTGTGCTAATTTACATCCTTTACGCTTCAGTTGCCTGCATTGCTTTTCGCTTTGTCTACTATAGTAAGCTGAAGGGTATAGACAAAAAAAACCGCTAAGCCTTCAAGACTTAGCGGATTTTTCTCACAAGTTCTTAGTTCGAGCTTGGATCTTAAAGAGCAGCAGCAGTGTCAGCAGCAGCGGTGTCAACAGCAGCGGTGTCAACAGCGGTTGTATCAACAGCAGTTGTGTCAACGGTGTCAGCTGCCTTAGTGTTGTTACCACAAGATGCGAAAGAAATAGCTGCTACAGCTACGAACATTAAAACTAATTTTTTCATTTTTTTTTGCTTTTTAAATCTGTAAAATAATCGTTTGTTTATTAAAACGTTGCAAAGGTAAGTATTTTTTTGATACGTTGTTCTTTTTTTTATGACTTTTTTTGCCCTCTTTTTGTAACTTTTTAGCAAGTGGCTGTAAACCAAAGGGTTGCAAAAGGTTAATGATTGTGAATTTTCTCTGTGCTCCCACACAAACGCTAAAAAGAGTTGAAAGAAGATGGTTTTTGCTTAACTTTTTGTACCTTTGCATCTATATATATAATAAGGAGAATTCTATATGATAGACACTTCAGTTTTTCAAGGAAGAACAGCCACCTATTATACGCTTGGTTGCAAGCTGAACTTTTCCGAGACTTCAACTTTTGGCGAACTGCTTCGGGAGCTTGGTGTTCGCACGGCCAAAAAAGGTGAGCAAGCAGATATTTGTCTCATCAATACTTGCTCGGTTACTGACACGGCCAATCATAAATGCCGTCAGATGATACATAGGCTGGTGCGGCAACATCCGGGTGCTTTTGTTGTGGTCACCGGCTGTTATGCTCAGCTTTCGCCTGTTGAGGTTTCATCTATTGATGGCGTAGACCTTGTGTTGGGAACGCAAGAGAAGGCAAGGCTTGTTCAGTTTCTCTCTGATGCATGGGTGCGAAAGGAAAGTATTGTTCATGAGAACGGTGCTGAAAGCGATGAGAAGTTTTCGCTTCATGAATATCATGCTGTTGGAAAGACCAAAGAGATTGTTTCCTTCACTCCGTCTTGCTCGCGAGGCAACCGCACGCGGTATTTCCTGAAGGTGCAGGATGGGTGCAACTATTTCTGCACATACTGTACAATTCCTTATGCGCGTGGCTTCTCACGCAATCCCACCATAGATTCTCTTGTTGCGCAAGCCCGGGCCGTGGCTGAAGAAGGAGGAAAAGAAATTGTGCTTACCGGGGTGAATATAGGCGACTTCGGACGAACAACAGGCGAAAGGTTTATAGATTTGGTGAAGGCGCTCGACCAAGTTGAAGGTATCAAGCGTTATCGCATCAGCAGTTTGGAACCCGATCTGCTCACCGATGAACTTATAGCCTTTTGTGCAGGCAGCAGAGCCTTTATGCCTCACTTCCATATTCCGCTTCAGAGTGGTTGCAACGAGGTGTTGCGCTTGATGCATCGCCGTTACGATACCGAGCTGTTTGCCCATAAGGTGCAACTCATCAAGCAGCTCATGCCCGATGCTTTCATTGGTGTTGATGTGATGGTGGGCACGCGAGGCGAGAAACCAGAGTATTTCGAAACGTGCAGGGAGTTCCTTCGCGGGTTAGATGTTACCCAGTTGCATGTGTTCCCCTACAGCGAGCGGCCGGGAACGGCAGCACTGCATATTCCCTATGTGGTTTCTGAACAAGAAAAAAAGTCGCGTTCGAAATGTCTGCTCGCTCTTTCCGACGAGAAAACCCATTCTTTCTATGCTCGTCACATAGGCAGCGAAGCAGAGGTGCTTTTCGAGCGGGCCATTCGTGGCCGAGCCATGCATGGATTCACGCGCAACTATATTCGAGTGGAGCTTCCGGCTTCAATGGCCTCTCCCGAATACGACAACCAGATTTATAACTGTAAACTTGTTGGTTTCAATCACGATGGCTCAGCCCTTACAGTTGAACTCGTGCATCATCAATAATGTGCAAAGAAACTTCAGTATAAAACAATGACAAAAACAGCTATAGTGATATTGAATTATAACGGGTGCGAGATGCTTCAGAACTATCTTCCGCTCGTTGTGAAGCATTCAGTGGATGAGGCGAAGGTGATTGTGGCCGACAATGCTTCTACTGATGATTCGGTAGCTTACCTGCGGGCTAATTTCCCACACGTTGATTTGATTACCCTTGATAAGAACTATGGTTTTGCCGAAGGGTACAACCAGGCTCTTGGCAGGGTGGAAGCCGAATACTATGTGTTATTGAACAGTGATGTGGAAGTAACAGAGCATTGGCTTTCGCCATTGATAGCTTATATGGATGAACATGGTGAGGTGGCAGCTTGTCAGCCTAAGCTGCGTTCTGTTCGCCATCGTGAAAGTTTTGAGTATGCAGGTGCCTGTGGTGGTTTTATAGACAATTATGGCTATCCTTTCTGTCGGGGGCGTCTCTTCGATACGGTAGAACACGACGACGGACAATACGACCGGGTTGCCGAGGTGATGTGGGCTACAGGAGCCTGCTTGTTTATCAGGAGTAAGGATTATTGGGAAGCGGGTGGCCTCGACGGGCGTTTCTTTGCTCACAACGAAGAGATCGATCTCTGTTGGCGCCTTCATCTGCAAGGGCGTTCAGTGGTGTGCCTTCCGCAAAGTGTGGTATATCATGTTGGTGGTGGCACGCTGCCCAAGGGAAACCCCATGAAAACGTTTCTCAACTTCCGCAACAATCTGACCATGCTCTACAAGAACCTCCCCGATGAAGAGCTCGCTCATGTGATGCGTGTGCGGTGGTTTCTTGATTATCTTGCTGCCTGGCAAACATTGTTGCTCAATGGCAACTGGGGCGACTTCCGTGCCATCTACCGAGCCCGGCGTGCATTTAAAAAATGGCTGCCCGACTTTCGTGCCGACCGCGAGCGCATTCAGCGCATGCGTGTTGTAAGCAGGGTTCCGCAGCGTCTTTCCTTTTCTCTTTTATGGCAGTATTATGTGAGGCGATGCCGTGCTTTCTCACAGCTTCCTCAGTTGTGACGGGCATGCAGAAGCTGATATCTGTAAAAAGGCATGCGGATACATCCAATGGACGTATCCGCATGTTTGTTGTTTGGAATAAGATGTTTATTTTTTATGAAGGCACTCTTTATGCCTCGGCTTCAGGTATCACTGAAACAACGCTCTTGTTGCGTGCACCCTTGTGGAAGTTTACTGTTCCATCAACCAGTGCATAGAGCGTGTCGTCTTTGCCAATACCCACATTGTTGCCAGGGTTGTGCTTGGTGCCGCGCTGGCGCACGATGATGTTGCCGGCAACAACCTTCTGACCACCGAAAATTTTAATGCCTAATCTTTGCGAAGCTGATTCGCGTCCGTTCTTAGAACTACCTACACCTTTTTTATGTGCCATGCTGTGTCCTCCTTAAGCGATTACTTGTTTAACTTCAACTTGAGTGAACTGCTGGCGGTGACCGTTCTTCTTGCGATAGTCCTTGCGGCGCTTCATCTTGAAGACGATTACTTTCTCACCCTTCACAAGCGGGTTCACTACTTCAACTACTACCTTGGCACCTTCAACAGTAGGTGCACCAACTGTGACCGCACCCTCGTTGTCAACGAGCAGCACCTTGTCAAACTCAACAGTCTTGCCTTCCTCGGCATCTTTGATGCGGTTTACGAAGAGCTTCATGCCCTGCTCAACCTTGAACTGTTGACCGTTAATTTCTACAATTGCGTACATTAATTAATTATATAAAACGGGTTTTTCCGCAAGGCGATGGGCGTCGTGTCCATGCTTCTAAGAGCCTTAACGGACTAAATCGGCTGCAAAATTACTAATTTCCTTTGAGAGTAAGGCTGTTTGTGTATAATAGTTTTCTGTTTTTTAACTTAGATTAACCATAAACGAAAAAGCGATGACCTTCTCAGGCAATCGCTTCAATCTTCAATAGGTATTAGTCCTCTTTAAGGTAAAAAGATTGTTTTCAGGATAACGTTGCAAAGATAAGGTATTTTTCTTTACCAACAAAGCTTTTTTGAAATTATTTTGTAAAAAAGTTTTTGTGTGCCCGCACAATTCTTAATCTTTCAACAAAAAACACAAACACACACACTTTTATCTTAAAATTGTGTTATCTTTGCAAGTGAAATCTATTAAAACGCGAGTATATTAAAAATATTAACTTATATGAAAAAGCAAATGTTAACGTCGTGGCTGCTATGTGCCAGCATTGTGTGTTTTGCACAGCCGCGCAAAGAGATTCAGTTAAGTCAGTGGCAGTTCTCACGCAACATGCAGGCATGGGAGCAGGTTCGTGTGCCTCACGACTGGGCCATTAGCGGACCTTTCGATAAGAAATGGGACCTGCAGGTGGTGGCCATCGAACAGAACGGTGAAAAAGAAAAGTCGGAGAAGTCGGGCCGCTCCGGTGCCTTGCCTTGGATTGGCGAGGGGTATTACAAGACAACCATTCCCATCGACGCATCTTTCGGGCGAGCCGAACTTTGGTTCGACGGTGCCATGAGCGAACCTGTGGTTACTGTTAATGGGCACGAAGCCGGACATTGGGCTTATGGCTACAATGCTTTCCGCATAGATGTTACACCTTATTTATATATAGGGCGTGAAAATACCATCGAGGTGAAGCTCAACAACCGCGAGCAGAGTTCTCGTTGGTATCCCGGCGGTGGCCTTTACCGTCCGGTGAAGCTGGTGCTCACCAATAAGGCTTCCATCGACCCTTGGACCACCTACTTCAGAACACTCAGCGCGGGTGATGGCGAGGCTTGGGTGAGCCTTGAAACAAAACTGCGCGACATTGACAACGACAACAACTATAAGCTGCTTGTTACACTCACCGATGCCTCAGGCAATGAACAAAAACTCTACGATGCCAAGCCGGTGGAGGGTAGCGTGAATGCCATTGCCCGCATAGAGAAAGCACAGCTTTGGTCGCCCGAGTCGCCTTCGCTCTATTCCATGAAGATGCGCCTCTATCGTGGTGATGAACTTCTTGATGAGTATGTTCAGAAGGTTGGCTTGCGCACTATTAGTGTTGATGCCGAGCATGGTTTCCGTTTGAATGGCCAGAGCCGCAAGCTGCAAGGTGTGTGTCTGCATCACGACCTTGGTCCACTTGGTGCAGCAGTGAACAAAGCGGCGCTCATCCGCCAGGTGCGCATTCTCAAAGACATGGGGTGCGATGCCATTCGCACTTCTCATAACATGCCTTCCACCATGCAGATGGAAGTTTACGATTCTCTGGGCATGATGGTGATGGCAGAGAGTTTTGATATGTGGATTTATCCTAAATGCAAGAATGGATATGCCCGCTTCTTTAAGGAATGGAGCGGGCGCGACATTGAAAATCTTGTGCGAAACCACCGCAACCATCCCTCATTGGTGATGTGGTCGATAGGAAACGAAATTCCCGAGCAATGGAGCCAAGAGGGTGTGTATCATGCTCGCAGGTTGCAGAATATTTGTCACCAGTTCGACCCTGCAACACCAGTAACACAAGGTATGGACAGAGTAGACAACGCTGTTCGCTCGGGCTTTGCCCAGGTGATGGACGTGCCCGGGTTCAACTATCGTGTGCATAAATACGATGAAGCCTTCCCGCAGCTGCCGCAGGGTTTCCTGCTGGGGTCAGAAACGGCATCAACGGTAAGCTCACGCGGGGTGTATAAGTTCCCCGTAGAGTATTCAAACCATAAGGTTTACGACGATGGGCAGTGCTCCAGCTACGATGTGGAATACTGTTCGTGGAGCAATCTGCCCGATGCCGATTTTATCTTGCAAGACGACCGAAGCTGGACCATTGGTCAATTCGTGTGGACTGGCTTCGACTACTTGGGTGAGCCCACTCCCTACGACGGCTATTGGCCTTCGCGCAGTTCCTATTTCGGCATTTGCGACCTTGCCGGACTTCCCAAAGACCGTTACTATCTCTACCGTTCGGTGTGGAACAAGCGTGAGCACACCATCCACTTGCTGCCCCACTGGACATGGCCCGGCAGAGAAGGCGAGGTTACACCCGTTTACTGCTACACCGACTATCCTTCGGCCGAACTCTTTGTGAATGGTAAGAGTCAGGGGCGCATCACCAAGAATCCGAATCTCACCGAGCTCTACTCAGAAAAGTCGCTCGACCGTTATCGTTTGCGTTGGAACAATGTGCGCTACGAGCCGGGCGAACTGCGTGTGGTTGTTTACGATGCAGCCGGAAATGCTGCGGGCGAGCAAACACTGCGCACCGCTGGCAAGGCCGCAAAGCTGAAGCTCGAGAGCGACCGAACCACCTTGCATGCAGACGGTAACGATCTTGCCTACATCACCGTGTCGCTTGTAGACCGCAACGGCACTGAACTGCCAACGGCTACCGATCAGCTGGAGTTTCAGGTTACCGGTGCCGGCACATATCGTGCTGCCTGCAATGGCGATGCCACATCGGTTGAACCCTTCACCCAACCGAGCATGAAACTGTTCAGCGGCAAGCTGGTGGTAACGGTGCAGGCAGCTGCCACCCCCGGCAAGCTTCGCCTCACCGTGAAAGACAAAACCCGTTCCGGCATGAAAGCCTCTATTGACATTCCCGTTGAGTGATATAATTCAACTTTCGCAAGTAAAAAGCAGCCATGCGCCACAATGCCCCATCGGGGCATGATTGGGGTAGCCAGCCATTCTTATGGCTGGAGGGGATGATAGCTACCATTCATAGCGTGCCTTTAGGTACGCAACACAAACAAGTGGAATGTAGCGTACCTAAAGGCACGCCCGATAAGCACCGTTCGTTCTTCCAGCCATAGGAATGGCTGGCTAC